>NZ_CP009048.1:1978750-2289375 GCF_000746525.1 Pseudomonas alkylphenolica | reverse complement strand
CCCTTCGGGGCCGTGACAGATCGCACACTGCTGCTGATACACCTGCTCGCCACGCTTGAAGTCGTACCCCTGCGCCGGCTGCGCCACCTCGGGATAACCACGCCCCGGGGTTTCCACACCAATCGGCGCCTTGCTCGCCAACCAGTAGGCATACACCGATAACGCCGTCATTTGTGCGCTGTCCGCGGCCGGCGGCGTACCGTTCATGCTGAACTGGAAGCAGCCCTGGATACGCTCGGCAAAGGTGTTGACCTTGTCGTTTTTCTTGCGATACGCCGGGTACATGGGATACGCGCCCCATAGCGGCGCCGAGTTGCCCAAACGCCCCTGATCCAGGTGACAGTTACTGCAATTGAGGCCATTACCGACCTTGTCCGGCATCAGGCGCTTGGTGTCGACGAACAGCGCATGGCCTTCGCGAACCATCTTGCCGAAGGCGTTGTCCGGCAATTCGCTTTCCGCCGGTGGCACAAAACCGGAGGCGCTGCCTGCCGCTGGCACCTTGAGCTGCGACTGGTCTTCCATGGCAATCGGTGCGGCGTGGGCGTTCCCCAGGGCCAAGGCCAGGGCTGCGAACATAAGGGGCTTCATGGCTTGACCTCCTGGCTGGCGGCACCGGCAAAGTAATCGGCCACCGCCTTGATTTCCTCATCGTTCATGGCCTTGGCGACGCCAACCATCAGCTGGTTAGGGTCGTTGCTGCGACTGCCATCGCGCCAGGCATTGAGTTGCGCCACCAGGTAGGCAGCGGGCTGATGGGCCAACGGCGGAAAATGCTCGCCCACCCCGACACCGCCAGGGCCATGGCATTGCACACAGCCCGGGATCTGACGACTCCAGTCGCCGTACAGGGCCAGCTTCTGTGTGCTGTCAGCGGCCATCTGTTGCCTGCGGGTGTCTGCCACCGGCTCGCTTGGCATGGCTGCCAGGGTGCTGGTCACGGCCTGGATTTCCTCATCGCTGAGGGCTTTGGCCAGTGGCTCCATGATCGGGTTCTTGCGACTGCCACTGCGAAAATCATGCAGTTGCTTGCTCAGGTAAGCCGCCGGCAACCCGGCAAGGCGCGGGAAACCGGCCGCGGCCATGCCCTTGCCGTCGGCACCATGACAGCCCAGACAGGCCATTGCGGCAGGGTTCTGCCCACCCTGACTGAAGATTTTCTGACCGTCTGCAGCGTTGACGGCGGTGACTGAAAACAGCAGCAGGCTACTCATCAGGATTCGATCCAGTGGGATCATCACGGACTCCATTCTTTTATTATAAGCTTAGGCTTATTTTTCATAAGCACATGGATAGTAGGCCTATCTGCCGTCAGCGACAACGCTGAAGCGGCTGAGAAAATGGCAAATCGCCAGCTGAATCGATTAGCGCGCACCGCCAGGGTTACCGCTCATCAGTCAGGCACACCGGTTGCGCCAAGCCTGTCGAATCCGCCCTCGCCCGGACGACCATGAATACATTCCCCCGCAGGAGCGTAACCATGGACAACTACCGCAACCCGCAAGTGGTTTCCCGCAGCGAATGGCTCAGTGCCCGCCGACAGTTGCTGCTGCATGAAAAGGCCCTGACCCATCAGCGTGACGAACTCAGCAGGGCCCGCCGCGCCCTGCCCTGGGTACGGATCGAGCAGCCCTACAGCTTCGAAGGCCCGCATGGGCACCTGAGCCTCGCTGACCTGTTCGCCGGCCGCAGTCAGCTGCTGGTCTATCACTTCATGTTCGACGAGGGCTGGAACGAAGGCTGCAGCGGTTGCTCGTTCCTGGCCGACCACTTCGATGGCGCCAACTTGCACCTGGCCCACCACGATGTCTCGCTGGTGGCGGTGTCGCGGGCGCCCTTCGCCCGGTTCCAGGCGTTCAAGCAACGCATGGGCTGGAAGTTTCCCTGGGTTTCGTCGCACGGCAGCCCCTTCAACCGGGAGTTCGGCGTCAGCGTCAGCGACGACGGCAGCAGCCAGTACAACTACGAACCCTACTCGGGTAGCGAAACCGAACTGCCCGGCTTGAGCGTGTTCTATCGCGATGCCGACGGCACAATCTTCCACACCTACTCAAGCTATGCCCGAGGCCTGGACATCCTCGTCGGCGCGTACAACTTCCTCGACCTGATGCCCAAGGGTCGCAATGAAGAAGGCACCATGGATTGGGTGCGCCATCACGACCGCTATGCGCAGGCGCACGCCGAACAGTCTTCATGCTGCCACGAGCGCTGAATCGCGGGGCAAGCCCGCTCCCACCGTGTGATCAAAAACCTGTGGGAGCGGGCTTGCCCCGCGAATAGTCCCCTCAATTACGCGCTGCATAACGCTGCGCCAGCACCGCACACACCATCAACTGGATCTGATGAAAGATCATCAACGGCAAAATCATCGCGCCGATGCCGCCACCGACGAACAGCACCTGGGCCATCGGCACGCCGGTGGCCATGCTCTTTTTCGAACCGGCAAACAGGATGGTGATGCGGTCTTCCAGGTTAAAGCCCAGCCACCGCCCCAATGCACTGGTGCACCACAGCACCACGGCCAGCAACAGGCAACAGACCAACACCAGCCCGGCCAAGCGCAACGGCGCCACCGCATGCCACAGGCCGCTGACCACCGCATCACTGAAGGCGGTGTAGACCACCAGCAGGATCGAGCCCTGATCGACGCTCTTCAGCCAGCGCGCATTGCGGGCCACCCACGGGCCGATCCAGCGCCGCGCCAGTTGCCCGGCAACAAAGGGCACCAGCAACTGCAGGACAATTTTCAGCACCGCCTCCAGGCCCGAACCGCTGTCGCCTTCCACGCCCATCAGCAACACCACCAGCAACGGCGTCAGGGCGATGCCCAGCAAACTCGACGCTGCTGCGCTGCAGATCGCCGCCGGGACGTTGCCGCGGGCCAGCGAGGTGAATGCGATCGCCGATTGCACCGTCGCCGGCAACGCACACAGATAGAGCACGCCCAGGTACAGTTCATCGCCCACCAGCGGCAGCAGCAACGGCTTGAGCGCCATGCCCAGCAGCGGAAACATCACGAAGGTGCAGGCGAACACCAGCAGGTGCAGGCGCCAGTGCCCGGCACCGGCCGCCACCGCTTCACGCGACAGCTTGGCCCCGTGCAGAAAGAACAGCAGGCCGATGGCCAGGTTGGTCAGCCAACCGAACAGCACCGCCCCATCGCCTTCGCAGGGCAGCAAGGTGGCCAGCAGAATCACCCCGAGCAGGGCCAGGGTGAAATTGTCGAACAGCATCCGCAGGTACTTCATGGTCGATCCTGACTTGTTATTGTGGCGCGCCAGACGATAAGGTCTTTGCACCTACTTCACTAACGCCAGAACCCCTGCAGTGTCGCCAAACGGACAACCCAGCCTGCCCGAACCGCAGCGCCTCGAACACCTGACCCGGCTGCCACGCCCGGTCTACGGTCACGTCCAGGCGTTGCCCAACATCGTCCTCGGCTACCGCCATGCGCATCCCTGGGGGCAGTTGTCCTACGCTATTGGCGGCGTGCTGCAAGTGCATACCGACCGGGGTTTCTACCTGGTGCCACCGCAACGCGCCGTGTGGGTCCCGGCGCAGGTCCAGCACCGGGTCAGCTGCCAGGGCAACACCTGCCTGCGCAGCCTCTACCTGGAGCATGCACCCGCCGGGTGGTCGGCCAGCCAATGCCGGGTGATCGCTATCAACCCGTTATTGCGCGAGTTGATCCGTACCTTCAGCGAGTTACCGGTGCACTACGATCCGCAGGGTGCCGATGGGCGCCTGGTACAGGTGCTGCTCGATCAGCTGACAATGACGGGCGAACAGCAGTTGATGCTGCCGCTGCCCCAGGACCAGCGCCTGCGGGCATTGTGCAGCCACCTGCAGGCGCAACCTGACGCGGCAACCAGCCTGGGTGAATGGGCGGCACAGGCGGCGGTGTCGGAAAAGACCCTGAGCCGGCTGTTCCAGCGCGAAACCGGATTGAGCTTCAGGCTCTGGCGCCAGCGCATGCGCCTGTTGAACGCACTGCCGGCACTGGAGCGAGGTGAGCGGGTCACCGATGTCGCCCTGGCCTGCGGCTATGATTCGCTGTCGGCGTTCATCGCCGCGTTCGGCAAACAGTTCGGCGCGCCGCCGGGGGCATTCTTCCGAACACGGCAGAGCAGCGTGTTGTAAACACAGAACCTTCGATCCGCTTGCCCAACCTGCTACCCTTTTGCCCGCCTGCCAAGCCTCATGCCAGAAAAAGGAGTTTCCATGGCAACGCTCACCGTGCGCGACGAAACCGTCTCGGGGGAAGTCTTTGAAGCTTTCACCCTGCACTTCCCCAACGCCACCATCACCGTGCGCCAGCTGATCCGCGAACGGGTCCACCAGGAGGTCTTGCTGCATACCCGGCAGCGTCTGGTGGTTCCCACTGCACTGGAGGCCAGCCTCAACAGTGCGCGTCAGGCCACTGAACAGCCACCGGTGGACTGGCGCAAACAGGTCGACATCGCCTGTCAGGCCTTCGAACGCAACGGCTTCGTCATCCTCCTCGATGAACACCAGGCCGAGCACCTCGAGGATATCCTGACCATCCGCCATGACAGCGTGGCCAGCTTCATCAAACTCACTCCTTTGGTAGGCGGCTGATCCATGGCTCTCGAACAACTCCAGGCTTTTGTCCACGATTTCCCGCAAACCGACCTCGGCACCGTCGAGCACCTCGCGCCGGATGGCTATCCGTTGCTGGCCAGCAGCGAGCTGCGCCACGAACACCAGTTGATCAGCACCCTGCTGCCGCTGCTGCAAACCATTGACGGCCGTCCCGAGGCGATCTACCAGGCGCTAGGCGAACTGCCCGCCGTGCAGACCCTGGCGCAGCCGCAACAACGCGTGCGTCTGGTGCTGGCACTGATCGAACGGATCGTGGCCTACGATGGCGGCCTGAGCAGCGCAGCGCTCAACTATGAGTTCACCCATAGTTTCGACAAGGGGATCATGCCGGCGCTGGTCAGCCTGTTGATGCAAACCGACGAGGTGCTCGAACAGGTGGCCGTGCCGGTATTGCAATGGATTACCGGCTACCGTTTTGCCTATGACCACGTCGTGCCGATGCTCACGGTAGTCAACTGGGCCGTTGCCAGGCAGCACCTGCCAATGCCCGACGCGCTACGCCAGCTGCTCAGGCTGCTGCGCAGCCAATGCACCGATAGCGACCATTACGGCAACGCGGTCAGGTACGGCAACATCGCCGAACATCTACAGGCAAAGCTCGACCCACTGCTGGGCAACGGCGTCTGGCAATTACTGGTGCCCTGCGAACACTGGACGCAGCTGGCCGTCAATGAACTGCAAGCGTTGCCTGCCGATCGCTGCGAGCCCTGGCTGGCGTTGCTCCGTCAGGCCAGCACCGCCACCACAGCGCGGCCTTCGGCAAAGTGGCTCAAACACGCCCGCGCGCTGGTGACGGACGTCGGTGAAGCGCCGCTGCGCGCTGCCCTGTTGCGCTGGTTCGCCCACATCGATAGCGGACGCACCGGGGCGCTGCTGTGCGACCGCTGGAACGAGATCGATGATCGCGCGCGCATGAGCGAAAGCAACGCCACGATCCTGCGTGGTCTGCTGTGGATGACACCGATGCTGGCCGACAGCGAGCTGACCCGGGCACTCGCCCGGGTGGCCTTGAGCGCCTACCGCAAAGTCCGCGGCATCGGTGCCCGGGCGCCCAAGGTCGGCAACACCGCGGTGTATGCCTTGGCGTCGATTGCGACGACCGAGGCCGTTGGCCAGCTGGCCTTGCTCAAGGCCCAGGTCAGGCTCAACAGCGCCCAGAAAGAGCTGGAAAAAGCCTTCACCAGCGCCGCCGAAACGCTCGCCCTGCCCCGTGACCAGATCGAAGAGCTCAGCGTACCCAGCTACGGTCTGGAGCAAGTTGGCCTGCGCCGCGAACAGCTGGCCGACGGTGCTTACCTGGCCGAGCTGCGCGTCGACGGCAAGACGGTGAGCCTGAACTGGTTTCACGCCGACGGTACGCCACAGAAATCGGTGCCAGCCAAGGTCAAGGCCGAATGCCCTGAAGCCCTCAAGGAACTGCAAGCCGCGGCCAAAGACATCGCGCTCATGCTCACCACCCAGGCGGTGCGCCTGGACACCCTGTTCCTGCTGGAAAAGCACTGGCCGCTCGAACAATGGCAGCAGCGCTACCTCGATCACCCGCTGGTCGGCACCCTGGCCCGGCGACTGATCTGGGAGATCCGCGAAGACGGCCAGTGCCTTGCGGTGTTGTTCGCCGATGGCTGCCTGCAGACCCTGGACAGCCGCAACGTCAGTTTTTCCAGCGCGGCTGAAGTGCGTCTCTGGCACCCCATCGAGCGAACGCTGGAAGAGGTCCTCGCCTGGCGCGAGCGCATCGAAGCCCTGCAGATCACCCAACCGTTCAAGCAGGCGCACCGGGAGGTCTACCTGCTGACCGAGGCCGAGCGCCGCACTGCGACCTACTCCAACCGCTTCGCCGCGCACATTCTGCGTCAGCACCAGTTCCATGCCCTGGCCACTGGCCGCGGCTGGCGCAACACCCTGCGCCTGCTGGTCGACGACAGCTACCCGCCGGCCATTCGCGAGCTGCCGGCCTATGGCCTGCGCGCCGAGTTCCAGGTCGATGGCATGGGCGACAACTTCGGCGTCGACACCAATGAATCCGGCACCTTCCTGCACCTGGGCACAGACCAGGTGCGCTTCTACGCCCGCGAAGGCGAAGATACCGCGCTGGCGCTGGACCAGGTGCCGCCACTGGTGTTGAGTGAGGTCATGCGCGACATCGACCTGTTTGTCGGTGTCGCTTCGCTGGCCAACGATCCGCAATGGGTCGACAGCGGGCCTGATGTCCGCTTGCGTGATTACTGGCAGCAGCATTCATTCGGTGAACTGGGTGCCACCGCCCAGACCCGCAAGCAGCTTCTGGAAAAACTGCTGCCGCGCATAACCCGCCTCAAGGGCAAATGGGCCCTGCACGGGCGTTTCCTCGAAGTCACCGGCAAACTGCGCAGCTACAAGATTCACCTGGGCTCAAGCAACATTCTGATGCTGCCAAATGATCAGTACTTGTGCATCGTCCCCGATGCCAAAGCGCGTACTCAGTCCACGCCACAGTACTTGCCCTTCGAGGGCGATGCCATGCTGTCGATTATCCTGTCCAAGGCCCTGCTGCTGATCGATGATGACAAGATCAGTGACCCGGCCATCACCCGCCAGCTGGCGCTTGACTGATCCGGGAATGCCCATCAGCGCTCGCCTACTGACCTGCGCCAGCGCTGCCAGGGTCCTGTTGCCGAGCACGCTGCCCGGCCATCGCGGTGCTGGCTAACCAGGCTTTGAACGCCAGCATCGCCACGCTCTCGGCGCGCGACTGCAAGCGCGTCAACCAGTAGCTGCCGGTGTTGATGCTCACGTTAAACGGCTGCTGGATTACGCCACTGGCCAACAGCCGTTCAAACATCGAGGGCGGTGCCAGGGCCACGCCAACACCTTGTTGTGCCGCCTCCATCATGCCCAGTGAAGAGTCGAAGACCACCGTGCGCGTGGGTCGGCTGGTACCGGGCATTCCTGCGGCCAGGAACCACTCATTCCACTCCTCGGCCCGGTAGGAGCGCAGCAACGTCTGCTGCAGCAGGTCTGCCGGCGAGCGCAACTGCGCCGCAATCTGCGGCGTACACAGCACCGACAACGGCGCATCGAACAGCGGCATGGCCTCGATACCGTGCCAGGCCCCACTGCCGAAACGGATGGCGTAGTCGAGCCCTTCGGCGGCGACATCCACGCGATTATTGTTGGTGGACAGGCGCAGGTCGATGTAGGGATAGCGCGCCTGAAAGTCAGCCAGGCGTGGCAACAGCCAGCCAACGGCGAAGGTACCCACCGCCCCCACCGTCAGCACCTCACGGTAGTGTCCCCCTTCGAAACGGTCCAGGACCTGGGCGATGCGGTCAAAACTTTCGCATAACACCGGCAACAGGGTTTCCCCCTCGCTGGTGAGCATCAGGCCACGGGGCAGGCGCTTGAACAGCGTGACCTTGAGCTGGGCTTCGAGGCTTTTGACCTGATGGCTGACGGCCGCCTGGGTCACACACAGCTCGATCGCTGCACGGGTAAAGCTCAAGTGCCGCGCCGAGGCCTCAAAGGCACGTAACGCATTGAGAGGTAAATGCGGCCGAATCACTTGCTCACCTTAATTTTTCTAATACCTGCTGCGAAATATCATTGTTTGTCGTGCAAGCACAAAGCGCCTAGATTGGCGGTCCCTGCTGCAGCCGGGCCATCCTCTATCAACCCACATGGAACCGTGTCCGATGATGCATTACAAAACCAGGCTCAAGCCAGGGATTCTGTTAGCTGTAACACTTTGTATCGCTGCTGGCCAGAGTATCGCAAGCCCCCTTTGCGAAGCACAACTGGAGTCGACGGTAAGCACTGCAATCCAGCCGCTGATGCAGCAACAGGCCATCCCGGGCATGGCCGTCGCCATCAGCGTCAACGGCAAGCAGCATTACTTTAACTACGGGGAAGCGTCAAAACACAGCGGCCAGCCCGTCAGTGCCGAGACGCTGTTCGAGATCGGCTCGGTGAGCAAAACCTTCACCGCCACCCTCGCAGCCTACGCCGAGGCCAGCGGCAAGCTGTCGCTCAGCGATCCGGCCAGCAAGCACTGGCCTGAACTGAAAGGCAGCGCCTTCGATGGCATCACCCTGCTCAACCTCGGCACCTACAGCGCTGGCGGCTTGCCGTTGCAGTTCCCCGAACAGGTCAAGGACCAGGCCTCGCTGCTCGGCTACTACCGCCACTGGAAAGCCGACTATGCCCCCGGCACGCACCGGCTGTACTCCAACCCGAGCCTGGGCCTGTTCGGTTACCTGGCCGCGAAAAGCATGGACACCCCGTTTGCTGAGCTGATGCAAAAGCAGCTGCTCCCGCAACTGGGCCTGCTGCACACGTATGTTCAGGTGCCTGCGACACAAATGGGCCACTACGCCCAGGGCTATGACAAGGACAATCAAGCCGTGCGGGTCGGCCCGGGACCGCTGGATGCCGAAGCCTACGGGCTGAAAACCACGTCCGCCGATTTACTGCGTTTTGTCGAGGCGAACCTGCAGCCGCAAAGCCTCAGCGCGCCGTTGCAACGGGCCATCGCCACAACCCAGACCGGCTATTACCGCGTAGGCGAAATGACCCAGGGCCTGGGCTGGGAGCAGTACCGCTACCCAGTCAGCCTGGATCAGTTGCTGGCGGGGAACTCCACTGCGATGACCCTTGAGCCGCAGCGGGTAACCTGGCTGAAACCGGCCCGGCCGCTGCAGGACGACATGCTGCTGAACAAGACCGGCTCAACCAACGGCTTTGGCGCGTACGTGCTGTTCGTACCGTCGAAACACATCGGTATCGTGCTGCTGGCGAACAAGAACTACCCGAATGCCGAGCGGGTCAAAGTGGCCCATGCGATTCTCACCGCACTGGACCACTGACAAGCTCAAGGCGTGCCGTTACGCCCATACCGGCGATAGCCCTCGCGCTCGTTCAAGCGATCGTAATAGGCCTGCACCGCTGGCAGCGCAGGACGCTCCAGCGGGGTCTGGAACCAGCGGTTGACCGACAGGCCGATGGGAATGTCGGCCAGGGAAAACGCCTCGCCACTGACGTAGGCGCCGGTACGCTGCAACTGTTGCTCAAGGATGGTCATGTTGCGCGCCCAGTTACGACACGCCGCTGCCAAGGCCTCGGGATCCTGGTGCGCAGGTGACTTGCGCACCAGCGACATGAAGGCATAGCTCCAGGCCCCGTTGAGGTCGGTCGCCTGCCAGTCCATCCACTGGTCGACCCGCGCACGCAATCGCGGCGCCGTCGGATACAGCTGCTCGCCGCCATACTGGTTGACCAGGTAGCGCAGGATGCTGTTGGACTCCCACAAGACGAAATCGCCGTCTTCGATCACCGGCACCATGGCGTTGGGGTTGAGCGCCAGAAAGTCCTCGCTGAGGGTCGACTGAAAGCCCGAGCCCCAGTCTTCGCGTTCGAATGCCAGCCCCAGTTCGGCACAGGTCCACAACACTTTGCGCACGTTGATCGATGAAGCCTTACCGAGTATTCGCAGCATCATTCACTCCTGTGGTTGCGGTTGCGTCAGCCGTTGCAGAAACAGGCTGAACAGTTCCGATTGGGATGAAACACCCAGCTTGGCGTACAGATTGCGGCGGTGCACTTTCACCGTTTCCTGGGAAATGGTCAGACGCTTGGCAATCGCTTTGCTGGAGTTGCCACGCAGCACCAGACGGGCGATTTCCAGCTCGCGGGCCGACAGGGTATCGCTGCCGAAATGCTCCAGCGCGCGCTCCACCGGGGTCACCTGAGGGTCATGCTCCTGGGTCGGGTTCTGCAGTTGCCAGTGCTGGCGCAACAGCGCCAGCAGCCAGGGCGCATACAGGGTCATCTGGCCCAGGTGTGCGGTTTCAAAACGCTGGCTGGCGCCAAGGGAAATCGCCAACCGCTGCCCTGGCGCCAGGTTAAGAATCAACTGTAGCTCGTCCTCGCCGATGGCCGAGCGAAAATAGTTCTGGAAATAGTCGCTCTGGCGAAATTCGTCCGGCGCCACCTCTTCCATGCGGTAGACGCCGTCAGCCAGGCCGTCCTGCATGGCCTGGTTGAACGGGTCGAGCAGGTACAGGCCACTGAGGTACAGCGGCATAGGCGACGGTGCATCGCTGAAACCGCGGTCGAACTCGGCCAGCACCACCGGCGCGCAGTCGTTCTCGGCGAAGATCACCAGGCCGTTGTCGAACGGCAACATCTGGTTCAGCAGCATCAGGGTCTGTTGCCAGAACCCCGGCCGCCCCAACTGTCCGATCACCTTGGCCAGCCCATGATGATGGGCTGCTGCTTCGAATAGCGTCTGCACCGATAACTCCTGGGGGGTAACGATTGGGGGTAATCGCCAACGGCGGTCCGAGTTCCTAGACTCTGCATACCGGCACGCAGTATTGCGGTTGTCCGCCCCGTTTGTCATGCCCGCCATGATCGCGGGGCAAACAGCGCAGCGAGCGGCCTTCGAATCTTCCCGATGGAGCAGTGAAGCAATGCGTATTCGTGACCTGGGCATTCGTATCGGCATGGGCAAACCCGGCGTCTTCAACGCCATCACCGATGTCCCTGGCGTGCGCGTCGGCCATCACACGATCCACCGCGAAAACGGCGAACAATCGGTACACACCGGCGTCACCGTGATCGAGCCGCGGCCACAACCGGCGCACCTGCAACCGTGCTTCGCCGGCGTGCATGTGCTCAACGGCAACGGCGATGCCAGCGGCCTTGAGTGGATTCGCGAGGCCGGTCTGCTGACCACCCCGATCGCCTACACCAACACCCACAGTGTCGGCGTGGTCCGCGATGCACTGGTGGCGGCCGAGCGTGAACTGGGCAAGCAACGCACCTACTGGTGCATGCCGACGGTGCTGGAAACCTACGACGGCGTGCTCAATGACATCTGGGGCCAGCATGTCACTGCCGAACACGTCCATGCCGCGCTGGCCGATGCCCGCAGCGGAGCGGTGGCCGAAGGCTGCGTGGGCGGCGGCACCGGGATGATCTGCCACGAGTTCAAGGGCGGCATCGGCACCTCGTCGCGGGTACTGAGCGCTGAGGCCGGTGGCTGGACCGTCGGTGCCCTGGTGCAGGCCAACTATGGTGTACGTGAAGCCCTGCGGGTCGGCGGTTATCCGGTCGGCCAGGTGCTGGGCGAGCTGCCCTCGCCGTTTCGTGGCAGCGAAAACATCGGTGAGGCCGGTATGGGCTCGATTGTCGTGACCCTGGCTACCGATGCCCCGCTGCTGCCCCACCAGTGCACCCGTCTGGCCCAGCGTGCCAGTGTCGGCCTGGCGCGGGTCGGTGGCGGTACCGAGGACACCAGCGGCGACATCTTCGTGGCCTTCTCGGTGGGCAACAGCGATCTGCCGGTGACCAATGTCGGCCGTCCGGGCGTACCGACCACCACGGTGCAGATGGTCAACAACGACCATATCTCGGCCCTGTTCAGCGCCGCTGCCGACGCTGTCGAAGAGGCCATTCTCAACGCGATGCTGGCCGCTACCGACCTGCAAGCCAATGGCCAGCAAGCGCTGGCGCTGAAACCCGAACAACTGCTTGAGGCCCTGCACGCCGTCGGCTGGAAAGCCGATCCGCGCGCCGCAGAGCGCTCCTGACTGACAAGACACTCGTTGCTGCGACAATTTGTCGGTATGGTGGTATTCAGAAGATGGACGTTTACCCGCTCACAGGAAACCCAGAATGCCCCAACGTGAAGTTATCAATGCATCTGTCAGCCCAAAAGGCAGCCTGGAAACACTGTCTCAACGAGAAGTACAGCAACTGAGTGAAGCCGGTTCCGGCAGCCTGTACACCCTGTTCCGCCAGTGCGCGCTGGCAATCCTCAACACCGGCGCGCACGTCGATAACGCCAAGACCATCCTCGAAGCCTACAAGGACTTCGAGGTGCGCATTCACCAGCAGGATCGCGGCGTGCGCCTGGAGCTGCTCAATGCCCCGGCCGATGCCTTTGTCGATGGCGAGATGATCGCCAGCACCCGCGAGATGCTCTTCAGCGCCCTGCGCGACATCGTCTACACCGAAAGCGAGCTGGCCAGCCAGCGCATCGACCTGGAAAGCTCCCAGGGCATCACCGACTACGTCTTCCACCTGCTGCGCAACGCCCGCACCCTGCGTCCGGGCGTGGAGCCGAAAATGGTGGTGTGCTGGGGCGGTCACTCGATCAGCACTGAGGAATACCAGTACACCAAGAAGGTCGGCCACGAGCTCGGCCTGCGCAAGCTGGATGTCTGCACCGGCTGCGGCCCCGGCGTGATGAAAGGCCCGATGAAGGGCGCAACCATTGCCCATGCCAAGCAGCGCATGAGCAGCAGCCGCTACCTGGGCCTGACCGAGCCGGGCATCATCGCCGCCGAAGCGCCCAACCCGATCGTCAACGAGCTGGTGATCCTGCCGGACATCGAAAAGCGTCTTGAAGCCTTCGTGCGCGTCGGCCACGGCATCATCATCTTCCCCGGTGGCGCCGGGACTGCCGAAGAGTTCCTCTACCTGCTCGGCATCCTCATGCACCCGGACAACCGCGACCTGCCGTTCCCGGTCATCCTCACCGGGCCGAAAAGCGCCGAGCCGTACCTGCAGCAGCTGCACGCCTTCGTCCAGGCCACCCTCGGCGACGAGGCCGGCAACTACTACCAGATCATCATCGACAACCCGGCCGAAGTGGCCCGACAGATGGTCGAGGGCCTCAAGGAGGTCAAGCAGTTCCGCCGCGAGCGCAACGATGCGTTCCATTTCAACTGGCTGCTGAAGATCGAAGAAAGCTTCCAGCGCCCCTTCGACCCGACCCATGAGAACATGGCCGGCCTCAAGCTCAGCCGCGACCTGCCACCTCACGAACTGGCCGCCAACCTGCGCCGGGCGTTCTCCGGGATTGTTGCCGGGAACGTCAAGGACAAGGGTATCCGCCTGATCGAAGAGCAAGGCCCTTACGAAATCAAGGGTGAGAGCGCCGTGCTGGAGCCCCTTGGCCACCTGCTGCAAGCCTTCGTCGACCAGCACCGGATGAAGCTGCCGGGCGGTGCCGAGTACGTGCCCTGCTACCGCGTCGTGACCTGATCCCTGCCCTTCCCTGAGTTGCGGGCACAGCCTGTGCCCGCAACATTTGCTACCATTTTCCTACCCCCTTCAGTGAACCTGCCTGCAGAAACGTGGTCTTTCAGCTGGCGGCTTGCGTGCTCGCCCGTGTTCACCGGCCCAATCATCGGGCTATATTTTTTATTTCACGCGAAGACCATCATGCCTATCTCTCGTCCTGTTCCTGCGGCGCATGCCCCTGTTTTCACTTCTTCCCTGCGCCCGCGCAACAGACTTGCCATCGGCCTGATCGGCGCCCTGATTGCCCTGAGCGCCACTGCGCAGGCCGAAGAAGCGCCCACCAGCAACGAACGCTGGGTCAGCGACAGCCTGACCACCTACGTGCGCAGCGGGCCAACCAACGGCCACCGGATCGTCGGTAACCTCAAGTCCGGGCAGAAAGTCACCCTGCTCGACACCCAGGGCAACTACAGCCAGGTGCGTGGCGAGTCCGGCGATATCGTCTGGATCACCAGCAGCGACCTGCAGGCGGTTCCCGGCCAGGCCGAACGCCTGCCGCAGCTGACCGAACAGGTCGGCCAGTTGAGCGCGCAGCTCAAGACCATCGACGACAGCTGGAAGACCCGCGTGCAGGGCATGCAGGAAACCCTCGACTCGCGCAAAGCCCTGATCGATGAACTGGAAGCCCGTAACAAGGCGCTCAATAGCGAATTGAGCGACACCCAGTCGGAACTGCGCAGCACCCAGGCACGCCTGGGCGATGAGAACAAACAGGTATTGATGCGCTATATGGTCTATGGCGGAGGCATCGCCGGTGCCGGCTTGCTCGCCGGCCTGATCCTTCCGGCCCTGAGCCGGGGGCGCAAGCGCAACGACCGCTGGTTCTGAAAAGTGGGCGGGTGACGGGTGGGAGCGGGCTTGCCCCGCGATTACAATCTGTCAGTCACATCGCATCGCGGGGCAAGTCGGGTCGCCGCACCGCCGCTCCCACCGAGGCACACTCACGCAACCACTCGATCATCACCCGTACCCGCACCGGCACCGGTTCGCGCGGCGGATGCACGAGGTAATAACCCTGCCCGGCCGCCGCTTCGAAATCGCCAAACGGCAAGATCAACTGCCCCTGATCGATCAAGGGTTGCACCAGGTGCCGACGGCCCATGGCGACGCCCACATGATTGCTCGCAGCCAGCGCACACAGATCAGCACGATCGAAGGTCAGACCGCCACTTGGCAGATACGCCAGGGCATCATGCCGACGCGCCCAGCGCTGCCATTCGGCATCGAACGCCGCGTGATCCCAGGCCAATGCATCATGCAAGAGTGTGCACTGCTGCAAGCGCGGCGGCGCATCGATCAGGCCATGACGCTCGGCATACTGGCGACTGCACACCGGTGCTACCTGTTCGCTCATCAATAGCTCGCTGGCAAGGCCGGGAAAATCGCCATCACCGTAGAGCAACGCCAGGTCGATATGCCGGGCGCGAAAATCCACCGCCTCGTTGCCAGTGCGGATATCCAGGCTGATCTGCGGATAGCGCTGCTGGAAGTCCGCCAGCCGCGGCACCAGCCAGCACTGGGTGATGGACGGCCGGGCGTAGAGGGTCAACGCACCGCTGACGGTGGCCGTCGCGTCAGGTTGCAGGGCTTCTTCCAGGTCCTCCAGCAATCCCTGCACAAGTTGGTACAGGCGCTCGCCTTCGGCGGTCAGGCGTATCCGCCGGGTCAGACGCTCGAACAGACGCTGCTCCAGCGCCTGTTCGAGCCGGGCGATGCGGTGGCTGACGGCGCTCGGGGTCAGGCACAACTCCTCGGCCGCCAGGGTAAAACTCAAGTGCCGCGCGGCCACGGCGAAGGTGTGCAGGTTGGCAAACTGTGCCCCGGTCAGACGGGCGCCAAGGCGCGGCGGCAGGTTGAGCATGGTTACTGTCCGGCCAGTTCGACGCGGCCCTTGGCCAGGTAGGCGTCCATTTCCTCACGCGGCACCATGCTGCCACCCGTGCCCCAGACCAGATGGGTCGCCCGTGTCATGCGCTCTTCAGTAAGGCCCAGGCGCTGGCGATAGCCCTGTTGCTCCTGCAGCACCCGGACCATACCCGACACACCGGCCAGCGCCGAGGGCTCCAGCTCATGGCCTTCACTCGCCTGCATTTGCGCCAGCTGGCGGTACAAGGTGGCGTCGTCAACGGTGTAGTAACCGTCGATCAAGCGTTGCATCGCCCGCCCGACAAAGCCCGAAGGCCGGCCCACCGCCAGGCCGTCGGCTGCGGTCTGGTTGTCGATGCCGAAGTCATACACCGAAACCTCATCGTGCAGCCCGGTATACACACCGAGGAACATGCACGGCGAATGGGTCGGCTCGGCGAACAGGCAATGCACCGCATCGCCGAACACCAGCTTCAGACCGAACGCCACGCCACCAGGACCACCGCCCACACCGCAGGGCAGGTAGACAAACAACGGATGCTCGGCATCCACCGTAATGCCCTGCTCACCCAACTGGCGCTGCAGGCGCTCGGCGGCCACGGCATAACCGAGGAACAGGTTGCGCGAGTTCTCATCGTCGACGAAATGGCAAAGCGGGTCGGCCTCGGCCTCGCGCCGCCCCTGCTCCACCGCAACGCTGTAATCGGCGCTGTATTCGCGGACTTCGACGCCATGGGCGCGCAAGCGATCCTTCTTCCACTGGCGGGCGTCCGCCGACATGTGCACCGTAGCCTTGAAGCCCAGGCGCGCACTGATGATGCCAATCGACAGGCCGAGGTTGCCGGTAGAGCCCACGGCAATGCTGTACTGGCCAAAGAAGGCCCGCGCCTCGTCGCTGTCGAGCCTGGCGTAGTCATCGCCCGGCTGCAGCAGCCCGGCCGCCAGGGCCAGGTCTTCGGCGTGCTTGAGCACCTCATAGATGCCGCCGCGGGCCTTGATCGAGCCGGAAATCGGCAACAGGTTGTCAGCCTTGAGCCACAGCGCACCGCCTTCAGGCAACTGATATTCGGCGCGCAGCACGCCCTGTAGCGCCGGCAACGGCAACAGGGGCGACTCGATAATGCCGGCGCTGGCCGCTGTTTGCGCAAACGCCGACTGGATAAACGGCGCGAAACGCTGCAAACGCTCACTGGCCTCACGCACGTCCTGCCTGCTCAGCGGCACATCCCCCAGGGCCTGCGCGCTTGGCGCAAGCTGCGGGTTGAACCAGCTGGTCGGGCGCAACGCCACCAGCTCGGCGATCAGCGGATGAGTCTGGCACCAGACGTTTACAGGTTGTTGCAGCGGCATTGTCATGCTCCATCGGCAAGCGGATAGAACGATTAAGCGTCAGACGCCGGGTGCATTACAACCGATGGTTACTCAGGCCATGGATGATCCCGGTTCAACCATGCAGCGCCGTGCAAGCCGGCTCACTTCTGCTACCTTGGGAATACCCTCTTTATTGTCTGACGCATCACGTACAGGTGACCCATCATGGCGCGCACCACCCCCATCGAGCTGTACCGCAACATCGGCATCGTTGCCCATGTTGACGCTGGCAAGACCACCACCACCGAACGCATCCTGTTCTACACCGGGGTCAACCACAAAATGGGCGAAGTGCACGACGGTGCCGCGACCATGGACTGGATGGCCCAGGAACAGGAACGCGGAATCACCATTACCTCCGCCGCCACCACGGCGTTCTGGCAAGGTTCGACCAAGCAATTTCCCGACAAGTACCGCTTCAACATCATCGACACCCCCGGCCACGTCGACTTCACCATCGAGGTGGAGCGCTCGTTGCGCGTGCTCGACGGTGCAGTGGTGGTGTTCAGTGGCGCCGATGGCGTCGAGCCGCAGTCGGAGACGGTCTGGCGCCAGGCCAACAAGTACCACGTGCCGCGCATGGCCTACGTCAACAAGATGGACCGCCAGGGCGCCGACTTCCTGCGCGTGGTCAAGCAGATCGACAAACGTCTGGGCCACCATCCGGTGCCGATCCAGTTGTCCATTGGCGCCGAGGAAAACTTCAAAGGCCAGATCGACCTGGTGAAAATGAAGGCGATTTACTGGAACGAAGACGACCAGGGCACCACCTACCGCGAAGAAGAAATTCCGGCCGACATGCTCGACCTGGCCAATGAATGGCGCGCACACATGATCGAAGCCGCTGCCGACGCCAGTGACGAGCTAACAGAGCTGTACCTCAACGGCCAGGAACTGAGTAACGAACAGATCAAGGCCGGCCTGCGTAAACGCACCCTGGCCAATGAGATTGTCCCGGCCATCTGCGGCTCGTCTTTCAAGAACAAGGGCGTGCCGCTGATGCTCGACGCGGTGATCGATTATCTGCCCGCCCCCTCGGAAATCCCGGCGATCAAGGGCACCGACCCGGATCACGAAGATAAACACCTGGAACGCCATGCCGACGACAACGAACCGTTCTCGGCGCTGGCGTTCAAGATCGCCACCGACCCCTTCGTCGGCACCCTGACCTTCGCCCGGGTCTACTCCGGCGTGCTCAGCTCCGGCAACGCCGTGCTCAACTCGGTCAAGGGCAAGAAGGAACGCATCGGCCGCATGGTGCAGATGCACGCCAACCAGCGCGCCGAGATCAAGGACGTGTGCGCCGGTGACATCGCCGCGCTGATCGGCATGAAGGACGTCACCACCGGCGACACCCTGTGCGACATCGACAAGCCGATCGTCCTCGAACGCATGGACTTCCCTGACCCGGTGATCTCGGTGGCGGTAGAACCCAAGACCAAGGCCGACCAGGAGAAAATGGGCGTCGCCCTGAGCAAGCTGGCCCAGGAAGACCCGTCATTCCGCGTGCGTACCGATGAAGAAACCGCGCAAACCATCATCTCCGGCATGGGCGAGCTGCATCTGGACATCATCGTCGACCGCATGAAGCGCGAATTCGGGGTCGAGGCCAATATCGGCAAGCCGCAGGTGGCCTATCGCGAGAAAATCCGCAACACCTGCGAGATCGAAGGCAAGTTCGTCCGCCAGTCCGGTGGCCGTGGCCAATACGGCCACTGCTGGATTCGCTTCGCACCGGCCGAAGAAGGCAAGGAAGGCCTGGAGTTCGTCAACGAAGTGGTCGGTGGCGTGGTGCCTCGCGAGTACATCCCGGCGATCCAGAAAGGCATCGAAGAACAGATGAAGAACGGGGTACTGGCCGGTTATCCGCTGATCGGCCTGAAGGCCACGGTGTTCGATGGTTCGTACCACGATGTCGACTCCAACGAGATGGCCTTCAAGGTCGCCGCCTCGATGGCCACCAAGCAACTGGCGCAAAAAGGCGGCGCGGTGCTGCTGGAGCCGGTGATGAAAGTCGAGGTGGTGACACCCGAAGAGTACCAGGGCGATATCCTCGGCGACCTGAGCCGCCGCCGCGGATTGATCCAGGAAGGTGAGGACAGCCCATCCGGCAAGGTGGTTCGCGCCGAGGTGCCACTCGGGGAGATGTTCGGCTACTCCACACAGATGCGCTCCATGACCCAGGGCCGGGCCAGTTACACCATGGAGTTCACCAAATACGCCGAGGCGCCGGCGAGCATTGCCGATGTGATCATCAAGAAACAGGGTTGAAGACCTTTCGCGGGGCAAGCCCGCTCCCACAGTTGATCTGTGGGAGCGGGCTTGCCCCGCGATAACCTGCACCCACGACGCCAGACCTGTAGACTTGCCCCAAGCTTTTTCGTTTGGAGTTTGCCTTCATGTTCGCCCTCACCCACTTTGTCGCCCCGCCTGAGGAGTCGATCAAGAGCCAGATCCTGCAGATGGTGGTCGATAACCTGACCGACATCAGCGCTGTCGCCATCCCCCCGAGCAACCCGCTGTACAACCTCTACCAGTACGCCATCGGCTTTGAAGTGCACCAGTACCTGGAGGCCATGGGCGGCCCAGGCGAGTTGTGCGTCGAACTGATCGTCGCTACCGACCCGCGAGATCCACACACCGTCACCGGCTTTCTCCTGTACCTGCCGCTGCAGGACGATCCACAAGCCTGCAGCGTGGCTTACCTGGCCGTGCACAACCAGTACCGCCGCCAGGGCATCGCCCGGGCCATGCTCGCGCAGATGAGCGAACGCTACCCCCATGCGGAGCTGGCCTGCGCGGTGAACAAGGTGGCGTACTTCGAGGCCATGGGTTTTGCCGTGATTGCCGCACGCGGCCCTCAGGTGCTGATGAACACCCGCGAATATGCCAGCGATGGCGTGGTCGCGATGCTCGATGTCGCGCCGATCTACCGCACGGTCGAAGTGCAGCAGATCCATAGCTACTTGCTCAAGCAGCATGGCAAGCGGGCCATGGTCGATGCCGAGAAGCAACGCGACCGCCACCTCGACCAGCTGGAGCGCAAGGCCCTGGCGTTTGTCCAGGAACGTCTGGGCGAGCGCGCCGGGCAGCAGCGCGGCAGCCGGATTCGCCTGGTCTAGCGGCTGTCCTGCGCCGCCAGCTCGAGCAACACCTGCAGCACATAGGCGCTGCTCTGCTCGACCTGCCCCTGGCGGCTGGCAATTCCCAGATGTCGCCACAAACCCGGACGCAGCGGGCGCATGCACAAGCGTGAGTCGGGCTCCGGTGCGCGGGCTTCATGGGGCAGCAAGGTGGCACCGTAACCGGCCGCCACCAGGCTCTTGATCGCGTCGTTGTAGTTGAGCTGGATCCGCGCATCCGGTTGTAGGCCCGCCGTGGCAAACCACTCGCTGGTCACCCGTGACAACTGTGTGGTGCTGTCATTGAGGATCAATGCGCGACTGGCCAGCCAGGCCGGTGTGATGCGCGCCGGCGGCGCCCAGCTGAGCGGAATGAAGGCCATGATCGGGTCGCGGCGCCAGGGCTGGATCTGCACGCCTTTGACCGCCGCTTGCGGCAGTGCCACCAACCCCAGGTCCAGGGTGCCATCCTGCAGGCGGCCCACCGACTCACGCGACGTCAGCACCTGCACCTGCACATCGATGCCGGGGTGGCGCACGCCAAGAATATCCAGTGCTTGCGGCAGCAGATGGGCGATGGCACCAGTCGACGCGCCCAGGCGCACGCGGCCGCTCAGGCCCTGAACCTGACGTTGCACCTCATCCAGTGCCTGCTCGGCATCGGCCAACAGCCGGCGCGCGCGTTCAAGCAACGTCTGGCCAATGGTCGTCGGATGGACCTGCCCGCGCTTGCGCGTCAGCAGCGGCGCACCGATGCGCGCTTCGAGGTCGGCAATGTGCAGGCTGACAGTGGGCGGCGCCAGGTTGAGGACGCGCGCGGCCTGGGCAAAGGAGCCGAGGTCGGCAATCACCACCAGGGTGCGCAAGCGGTCGAGGCTGATTTCACGCATGGGCTTTAATCATTCAGTATTTATGAATGTCAGCATCATGATATTCAAATTTTCTTTCGTCCAGATCGGCGCGAGCATAGGCACTCCCTGTACTGATTGTTTGAGAGCACCATGCACCAGCCTCTAGTCTTTATCGATGGCGACCAAGGCACCACCGGCCTGCTCATCCACGCCCGCCTGCACGGTCGTGATGACCTGCGTTTGCTGACCCTGCCCGACAGCGAGCGCAAAGACCCACAACGCCGCGCCGAGGCGATCAACAGTGCCGATGTGGCGATTCTGTGCCTGCCCGACGACGCCGCACGCCAGGCGGTGGCGGCGATCGCCAACCCGCAGGTCCGGGTGATCGATGCCAGCTCCGCGCACCGCACCACGGCAGGCTGGGTGTATGGCTTGCCTGAACTGGACGAGCAGCAGGCCGAACGAATCGCCCAGGCCAAGCGGGTCAGCAACCCTGGTTGCTATCCCACCGGCGCGATTGCCTTGTTGCGACCATTGGTGGCCGCAGGGTTGGTGCCAGCTGATTACCCACTGACCGTCAATGCCGTCTCGGGGTATTCCGGTGGTGGCCGTGCAGCGGTCGAGCGCCACGAAACACCGGGGGTGCAAGCGCCGCAAGAGGTGCTGGTGTATGGCCTGAACCTGGATCACAAGCATGTGCCGGAGATCCAGCAGCATGCCGGTCTGTCGCAGCGGCCGGTGTTCGTGCCCAGCTATGGCAGCTACCGTCAGGGCATCGCCCTGACCATTGCCTTGCAGACGCGCCTGCTGCCGCCCGGGGTGAGTGCTGCTCGCCTGCATGACTGCCTGCGTCAGCACTATCATGGCTCGCGCTATGTACAGGTGGCGGCACTGGAACATGGCGAGGCAGCGCCAATGCTCGATCCACAGGCGGTGAATGACAGCAACGATCTGCGTCTGGCGGTGTTTGCCAACGAG
This sequence comes from Pseudomonas alkylphenolica, assembly GCF_000746525.1. NCBI lineage: Bacteria > Pseudomonadati > Pseudomonadota > Gammaproteobacteria > Pseudomonadales > Pseudomonadaceae > Pseudomonas > Pseudomonas alkylphenolica. The sequence continues at coordinate 2,267,498 of NZ_CP009048.1, read as the reverse complement.
GCTCACGGCCAGGTGCTGCTGACGGCGGTGTTCGACAACCTCGGCAAGGGCGCTTCGGGGGCGGCGGTGCAGAACCTGGAGCTGATGCTGGCGGCGATGGCCTGATCCGGAGACGCTTCGCGGGGCAAGCCCGCTCCCACCGGGGCTGTGCAATCCCTGTGGGAGCGGGCTTGCCCCGCGATAGCGCCCATCAGGTCAAAAAGCCGGGCGCAATACCGCCAAAGGCACCCACCCCGTTGCAGCATCAGAGTCCTTGTGACACCACACCCAACCATTCAACTGCCGACCGCCCACCAGGCTATCGCCCGGATCAACATCCAGCTCGCGGGCACAATAATCCTCCAGCGCCCTGCCCCGATTGCCGTCCAGGCGCTCGATCACCTGGCCCGGCACCCAGCCGTCCTGCTGACCGGGGGTACTGCACAAATACCAGTTATCCCAGCCCTCCTCGCCAGCATAACATTCGCCAACGACCAACTCGGCGCCCTTGGCAAAGGTAATGGGCTCTGGGTACTCGCTTCTATGCTGAGCAACAACCACGAATTTCATGGGTTCACCTCCATTTGAACACTGGTCCGCTGCCACGAACTTCCGTAGCATCCTAGCCTTTTTCGCCGGCAGCCTTCCCCTCCATGAGAACAACTTCTATCCGCGCCGACATTCTGGCCGGACTCACCACCTCCTTTGCCCTGGTGCCCGAGTGCATCGCCTTCGCGCTGGTGGCGCATCTGAATCCATTGATGGGGCTTTACGGCGCCTTCATCATCTGCACCCTCACCGCCCTGCTCGGTGGCCGCCCCGGGATGATTTCCGGCGCGGCCGGGTCAATGGCCGTGGTCATCGTCGCCCTGGTGGTGCAGCACGGTGTGCAGTACCTGCTGGCCACGGTACTGCTCGGCGGGCTGATCATGATTGCCTTCGGTTTGCTGCGCCTGGGCAAGCTGGTGCGCATGGTGCCGTATTCGGTGATGCTCGGTTTCGTCAACGGTCTGGCAATCATCATCGCCCTGGCCCAGCTTGAGCATTTCAAGCATGACGGTGCCTGGCTCAGCGGCTCGCCGCTGTACCTGATGGCCGGCCTGGTGGCGCTGACCATGGCCATCGTCTACGTGCTACCGCGCCTGACCCGCAGCGTACCTCCAGCGCTGATCGCAATCCTCGGCGTCGGCGCCGGGGTCTACCTGCTCGATTTGCCGACCCGCACATTGGGCGATCTGGCCCACATCGCCGGCGGCCTGCCGGTGCCGAGCTGGCCCGACATTCCATGGAACCTTGAGACGCTGAAGATCATCGCGCCCTACGCGATCCTGATGGCGCTGGTGGGTTTGCTGGAAACCCTGCTGACCCTCAACCTCACCGACGAGATCACCGAAAGCCGCGGCTACCCCAACCGCGAATGCGTGGCCCTGGGTGTGGCCAACATGACCTCCGGTGTGTTCGGTGGCATGGGTGGTTGCGCGATGATCGGCCAGACTGCGATCAACCTCAGCTCCGGCGGTCGCGGACGCTTGTCCGGGGTGGTCGCCGGGGTGATGATCCTGATGTTCGTGCTGTTCCTCTCGCCGCTGATCGAGCGTATTCCGCTGGCGGCGCTGGTCGGGGTGATGTTCGTGGTGGCGCAGCAGACCTTCTCCTGGGCTTCGCTGCGGGTCCTGCACAAAGTGCCGGCAAACGACATGCTGGCGATCATCGCCGTGACCGTGGTCACCGTGGTCACCGACCTCGCCACCGCGGTGCTGTTCGGCATCGTTATCGCCGCGCTCAACTTCGCCTGGCAGCAAGCGCGCGAGCTGTACGCCGACAGCCACCTGGAAAGTGACGGCAGCAAACTCTACCGGGTGCACGGCACCTTGTTCTTCGCCTCGACCACGCCGTTTCTCAACCAGTTCGACCCGGCCAACGACCCGGCGCAGGTGACCCTCGATTGCCAGCACCTGAACTTTGTCGACTACTCGGCGATTGCCGCGCTCAAGACCCTGCGCGAGCGCTACAGCAACAACGGCAAGCACCTGCGCGTGGTGCATCTGTCCGAGCGCTGCAAGCAACTGCTCAAGCGCACGGACCTGCACTACAGCTGAAGAGCGCGCTTATGGCGCGCCGAACATCGCCGTCCAGTAGATCCCGGCATCGCTCTTCGGATCGACCGCATAGGCGGCGCCCAGCTCGCTGAACTGCGGGTTCATCAGGTTGGCGCAATGGCCGGGGCTGGCCAGCCAGCCATCGACCACCTTGCGCGGAGTGTCCTGGCCAGCGGCGATGATCTCGCCGTTCACCTGACCGGCATAGCCGGCCAGTTCCGCCCGGTCACCCGGGGTACGGCCATCGCGATCGACATGATCGAGAAAGTTCTGGTTGGCCATGGCCCGTGTATGACTTTCAGCCACCCCGGCCAGGACTGCGTTCCAGGCCAGCGGCGTGGTGGCTGCAAAGGTCTGGCCGCCGCACTGGCGCTGTTGGCTGCGGGCACTGTTGATCATCGTCAGCAGCTTCTGGCCTTCGGCCTGCCAGTCGCCCAGCTTCCCGGCCAGCAGCGGCCGCGCCAGGACGATACGCCAATCGCGGCCCTGCTGGCTGACGCCGATATCGATGAACTGCGGGGCCAGCACGACCTGGCAGAAGCTTTCCTGTACCGCTTTCATCGCGGCCTGGGCATCCTGGGGACCATTGAGGGTAATGGCCTGGACACTGACCATCGGGTAGTTGGCCTGTGCCAGCGCCGAGCGCAAATCCACGCTGCCGGTAGCCGGCAGCACCAGACGGGGATCGCTGGCCAGTGGCGGCAGCTCAAGGGATACCTGTTTATCGCACTTCTGCGGCTGACTGCGGTAGCTGTTGATCGAATCAATCAGCTGCGCCGACTCATCGGCCTGGGCTACGGTAGCGAGCGCCAGGGCCAGCGGCAGGCTGGCCAGGCGCAGAACGGATGACAGGACGCGCATGCAATTCTCCCTTGGAACGGACTGCGCCCATGATGCGCGAAGTTACCCGTCGTCGAACAGCTGGAATGTTTTGAGCACCGTGCGGTCGACCCTGTAACGGGAAGTTTTGCTTCCCTCACCTGCCAAAGGTCCCCTATGCGCCTGCCAACGATTGTAGTCTGCCTGCTGCTGGCCTTCTCAGCCCCGCTGACCCTGGCCGCAGAACCCAAAGCCCAGGTGGCCGAAGAAAAGGCCCAGGTACTGGAACACAAAGCTGCCGTGCAACCCGATGCGCCGCCAGCGCCCAAGAGCAAAGCCATTACCCAGAGCGAAGTCCAGGCGGTCGACCCGGCTGGCGCAGCAGCCCTGGACGACGCCATCACCTGCATGGCGCGCAGCATCTACTGGGAATCGAAAGGTGGCAAGCCGGCGGACATGGAAGCGGTGGCCAGCGTGGTGATGAACCGCCTCGGTCACAACGGCTTTCCCGATACGGTCTGTGGTGTGGTCAAGCAGGGCTCGGAGACCGGTAACTGCCAGTTTTCCTGGTGGTGTGACGGGCGCTCGGACTCGGTGCAGGAAGAAAACCGCTATGCCATCGCCAAGGAAATCGCGCGCAAAGCCTTGAACCGGCAACTGGATGACCGCACCCGCGGTGCGCTGTACTTTCATGACCGGCATGTGTCGCCAGACTGGGCGCGGACCTATGTGAAGACCACCGAGACCGGGAATTTTCTCTTCTACAAACCGCGCAACGGCACGGCGCGGTAGAGACAATTGCCAGTGGGAGCGGGCTTGCCCCGCGATGCGATTTGCCTGAAAAGCCTCAATCGCGGGGCAAGCCCGCTCCCACCGGTCCTGGCCTGGCTCAATCAAGACAGTTGCTCCCACCGGGGGTTACTCGGAAACATCCACCAGCGGGATATCCCCGGCCGCCTTGCCTGCACGGCGATCATTCATCCAGTCGACCACCTGGGCTGAAAATTCCGGCGGCGCCTTGCGCCCCACGCGCCGGGCGATGTCGAGGATGGTCTGCTGGGCCAGCGCTTCTTCCATACGCTTTTGTGCAGTGAGCATCACCGCATGAATGGAACAGGTGCCCTCCTGCGCCCAGCTCGGCGGCGAACCGTCAAACAGCGCACAGCGATCGCGCACATCCCGGCACTCGAAGATCATCTTGCGCCCGTCGATGGCCATGACGATATCCAGCACGCTGATCTCGTCTGCCGGCCGGGCCAGCCTGAAGCCGCCGCGCACGCCTTCGGTGGCGACCACCAGCTTGGCCTTGGCCAGCTTGGTAAAGACCTTGGCCAGGTACTCCTGGGGCACACCTTGCAGGTCGGCCAGATCCCGCACGCTGGCTTCACGGCTATCACCCAGCTCATCGACCAGGAAGGCCAGGCAATGGATGCCGTACTCCACCCCGGCGCTATACAGTGACATGACAATCTCCGACTAACTTTGTCGCAATATTAACAGCCTTTACAGGCTTTCCACGCTCCAGCCGTCCCCAGACGCTACCGCACGTCGGTTTTCAGCCACCCGCCACACGCCCATATTCTATGAAGAAAGGCTGAATTAGAGCAGTGAAAGCACAAGGTTACCCGGATCGCTGCACGGATCGACAGGAAAAAATACTTGCGCCGAACAACTACGACCAATACAGTCGTAGCTGTTCGGCGCAGCCAAGGCTGCCTTCAACGCCCCCGTTCACACAACAATCTCTTTCTGTGGAGCAACAAATGAAACAGCACATTCTGATTGTCGGCGCAGGTTTTGGTGGTGTCTGGAGCGCGCTCAGCGCAGCCCGCCTGCTGGACCAGCACGGCCGTAGCGATGTCGCCATCAGCGTCCTCGCGCCACAAGCCGAATTGCGCATTCGTCCGCGCTTCTACGAGCCGGACGTGCATCAGATGAAAGCGCCGCTGGGCGACCTGTTCAATGCCGTGGGTGTGAACTTCATCCAGGGTGCTGCCGAGCAGATCGACGTGGCCGGCAAGCGTGTCAGCTACACCGACGCCCAGGGCCAGCGCAGCGACATCAGCTACGACCGCCTGGTGATGGCTGCCGGCAGCGGCGTATGGCGCCCCGACATCGACGGGCTCAACGAGCACGCCTTCGATGTCGACCAGATCGAATCGGCAGCGCGCCTTGAGCAGCACCTCAAGTCGCTGGCCACGCTGCCGGAATCGGCTGCACGCAACACCGTGGTGGTGGCCGGTGGCGGCTTCACCGGGATCGAAACCGCGACCGAAATGCCAGAACGCCTGCGCGCCATTCTCGGTGCCGACGCCAAGGTGCGGGTAATCATCGTCGACCGTGGTGCCAGGATCGGTGCGGCCCTGGGTGAAGGCATCAGCCCGACCATCATCGAAGCGTCCGAAGCCCTGGGCGTCGAGTGGCGGGTCAACGCCTCGGTAGCGGCTGTGGATGCCGACGGCGTGACCCTCGCCGATGGCGAGCGGATCAAGGCGAACACCGTGATCTGGACTGTCGGTGTGCGCGCCAGCGCGCTGACCGCACAAGTGCCAGGCGAACGAGATGCGCAAGGCCGCCTGCACGTCGACCGCCACCTCAAGGTCAAAGGCCAGGAGCACGTCTACGCCACCGGCGACGTGGCCTACGCCGCCACCGACGAACTGGGCAATTTCGCCGTGATGTCCTGCCAGCACGCCATCGTCCTCGGCCGTCACAGCGGCAACAACGTCGCCGCCGACCTGCTCGGCGTCGAACCTACGCCCTACAGCCAGCCCAAGTACGTTACCTGCCTGGACCTGGGTGCCTGGGGTGCGGTGTACACCGAGGGTTGGGATCGCCAGGTCAAATTGCTGCGCAAAGAGGCCAAAGACCTCAAGACCCAGATCAACACCACCTGGATCTACCCGCCAGCAGCTGACCGCGCCACCGCATTGGCCGCCGCCGACCCGCTGATCCCGATTGCCTGATGCACCACCCGAGGGGCCGCCGCTGCGGCCCCTTTGCCGTTGTGTGAAGCGAACAATTGCACTGTCAGACAAGAGACAGGTAGCATTGAGAACGATTTTCACTAACGTCTGGACAGCCACCGGTGCAAAACCCGTCGACCCGCAAACTGGGCTTCTTTTTCAGCGACCATCACCGCTGGCTGCTGCAGCATATCCACAAGCGCCTGCGCAACCGCGCCGACGCCGAAGACACCGCCGCCGAAACCTTCTGCCAGATGCTCGCGGCCCGGGTCGATCCGGAAAGCATCCAGCAACCGCGCGCCTACCTCTCGACCATCGCCCGTCGCCTGATCTTCGATCGCCACCGTCGCCGCCAACTGGAGCAGGCCTACCTTGAGCGCCTGTCGGCGCTGCCCGAACCGCTGGCGCCCTCCCCGGAAGAACAACTGCTGCTGATCGAAGCGCTGGTGACCATCGACCAGGTGCTCGACGGCTTGCCGATGGTCGTCAAGGCCACCTTCCTCTACAGCCAGCTGGACGGGCTGAGCTATGTGGACATCGCGCGCAAGCTCGAGCTGTCCGAGCGCACAGTAAGTCGCTACATGAAACAGGCCTTGCAGCAGTGCTACCTGAGCGAGCTGGCACCATGAAGCAGCCGCGCCTGGACCCTGCCGCCGAAGGCGCCATCGACTGGATGGTGCGCTTGAGCGCCGGTAATACCGACGCCGTGCTGCAGGCGCAGTTCGACCTCTGGCTGGCCAGTGACCCCGCTCACGCGCAGGCCTGGAAGCGCTTGCAAGAGCGCCTCAGCGGCGCCTGCCAGACGGTGCGCAGCCTCGACCGCCGGGCGCCGGGCCAGGCCGGGGAAGCGCGCCGGGTGTTGCTGCAACCGACCACTTCGCGCCGCGATCTGCTGCGCAGCATTGCCGCCCTCGGTGTGCTTGGCGGCGGCCTGTGGCTGGGCTCGCGCAGCCAAATGGGCGAAGCGCTGCTGGCCGATATGCGCACCGGTCGCGGCGAGCGGCGCAGCTTCACTCTGGCCGACGGTAGCCGTCTGAGCCTCAATGCCGACAGCGCGGTCGACCTGCAGTTCGACGCGCAGCAACGCCTGCTGATCCTGCGTCAGGGCAGCTTGCTGATTCAGGTCGCCGCCGATCCCGCGCGCCCACTGCACGTGCGCAGTGCCCAGGGCGACGTGCGCGCGTTGGGCACACGTTTTCTGGTCAGCCAGGAAGCGCACGCCACCCGTGTGGTGGTGCTTGAGCATTCGGTCCGGGCACGACTGCCCGATGGCGCCGAGCTGGATATCCACGAAGGCCGTGCCGCCCTGCTCCACTCGCAGCGCATCGAAGCCCTGAGCGACGACCAGCGCCACCGCGCCGACTGGCTCAACGGGCGCCTGAATGTGCTGGATGATTCTCTGCAAGCCGTGGTCGAGGCGCTGCGCCCCTACTACCGCGGTTTTGTCCGGATCGAACCTGAGGTCCGCGGACTACGGGTGCAGGGGGTATTCCCCCTCGACGAACCGCAACGCGCCTTCGCCGCCCTGGCCGAAACCCTGCCGGTACGGGTCGAACACTACAGCCCGTGGCTGACCCTGATCCGCGCGAAAAATCCGTCTTGAAAAATTATTTATGAAAATCAATCGTATTTGTGTCCGGTTTTCATTTCTCGTCGCACCTATCTCCTGACAACACCTTTTCATCAGGAGTATTCCGTGCTCAACCCTTGGTCCCACGCCCTTCCTGTGGCCGTTGCCATGGCCAGCCTTGCCACTGGCGCAGCGGCCCAGGAACAGCTGCTGTCGTTCAACCTGCCCGCCGCCAGCCTGGCCAGCAGCCTCAATGCCATCGCCAGCCAGAGCGGGCGCATCGTCTCCCTCGACCCTGCGCTGGTGCAGGGCAAGCAGGCACCGGCAATCGCCGGTCGCATGAGCGCCGTGCAGGCCATGCAAACGGCCTTGGCCGGCAGTGGCCTGCAGTTGCTGGTGACTGATCAGGGCAATTTCAGCGTACTCCCGACCATCGATGCCGGCGATGCCCTGGAGCTGGGCGCCACCAGCATCAATGACAGCGGCCTGGGCGCCACCACCGAGGGTTCGGGCTCCTACGCCGCACGGGCAATCACCATCGGCAAGGGCACTCACACGCTCAAGGAAATCCCCCAGTCGGTGTCGATCATGACCCGCAAGCAGATGGACGATCAGGACATCGTCGATCTCAAGGATGCCGTCAACAGGACCACCGGCCTGGTCGGCCTGCAGGGCGTGGGCCCGGGCTTGATCATCTATTCGCGCGGTTTTCAGATCGATGACTGGCAGTACGACGGCGTGCCGATCCCGCGCAACACCTACTCGCTGGGCAACTGGGCAACCCAGGACCTGATTTTCTTCGACCGTATGGAAGTCCTGCGCGGCGCCTCGGGCCTGCTGCAAGGCACCGGCAGCCCGGGTGGCGCGGTCAACCTGGTACGCAAACGCGGCCAGAGCGCGCCGACCGTGACCGTTACCGGCAAGGCCGGCAGCTGGGATCACTACGGCCTGCAACTGGATGCCGGCGGCCCGCTGAACGACGCCGGGACCGTGCGCGGACGCTTTGTCGCCGATGAAGACCAGAGCGATTCGTTCATCGACTACAAATGGAGCAAGACCCACTCGCTGTACGGCGCCCTCGACTTCGACCTGCGCGAGGACACCACCCTGGGCCTGGCGGTCAGCCGTTCCGATGCCGAGTCGCGGCCCATGTTGCGCGGCCTGCCGCGTTACGCCGACGGCAGCCCCCTGGACGTCCCCCGCTCGACCTTCACCGGCTCGCGCTGGAACCACTCGGAAATCGACGTCACCACCCTGTACGCCGACCTCGAACACCGCTTCAACGACGACTGGAAGTTTCGCGTCGCCGCCGTGCGCATGAGCGAAACCAACACTTCTGCCCACCAGCGCGTGCAATCCACCGGCGACGGCCTGGAGCCCGATGGCAGCGGTCTGACCTATGCCGACTGGGTGACGGATTTCGACTCCACCAAAGTGGGTGTAGACATGAACGTAGTCGGTCGCTTCGAGGGGTTCGGCCTGGAACAAGAGGTCACACTGGGCGGCAACTACTCCAGGCTGACCACCGATGACCTCTTCGCCCGCACGTTCAATGCAAGCGGCGACAGCGTGTTCGATATCGACCACCACCGCCCTGACATCGACTACGACAGCCTGCTGGCCAAACCCAATGGCCGTGGTACCGGGAGCGAATATGATGTACGCCAGAAAGGCCTGTACGGCAGCTGGCGGGTCAAGCTCGCCGAGCCGTTGACCCTGGTGCTCGGTTCGCGGGTCAGCTGGTTCGACCAAACCTACGATTCGACTGACTATGCCGCGATCACCCACGCCGCCACCGTCAATGCCACCAGCACCATGACCGAATCCGGTGAAGTCACGCCGTACGCCGGTATCATCTACGACCTGAGCCGCGAGTGGGCCGTGTACGCCAGCTACGCCGACGTCTTTGTCCCGCAGTCTGAGCGCGACGTCAGTGGCTCGGTGCTCAAACCGATCATCGGCAGCAACTACGAAATGGGTATCAAGGGCGAGCTGTTCGACGGCCGCGTCAATACCTCCCTGGCGGTGTTCCGTTTCGACCAGGAAAACCGCGCGACCCAGGACCTGGCCTCAGGCTTTGCCTGCGACGACTGGTACTGCTCCACCGCTTCCGGCAAGGTGCGCAGCCAGGGCATCGAGGCCGAGATCAGCGGCGAGGTACTCAGCGGCCTGCAACTGTTTGCCGGCTACACCTACAACACCACCAAATACCTGGACGACCCGGAGAACGAAGGCAAGACCTTCAGCACCTGGACGCCCAAACACATGCTGCGGGTATGGAGCGACTACCAGTTGCCGGGGGACTGGAGCAAGGTCAGCGCTGGACTGGGCTTTACCGCGCAAAGCCATACCCTGGGTTACGAGTCTACCTACGACGTAGCGGGTTATGCCGTGTGGGATGCGCGCCTGGCCTATCAGCTGACGCCTGAGGTGAGCCTGGCGGTGAACGGCAAAAACCTGTTCGACAAACGCTACTACGTGGCGGCTTACAACCAGCTCAGTGGCAACAACAACTTTGGCGAGCCGCGCAACTTCATGTTTTCCGTGAAGTACACGCCGCAGTTCTAGACCGCATCGCGGGGCAAGCCCGCTCCTACCCGGTGGGAGCGGGCTTGCCCCGCGATCATGCGCAACCCGCTAATCCCTGTGCAACGGCCAATGCGCCAGCGGCCAGTACCGCCCTCTGCGCGATTCAAACAAGGTAAAGTGACGTGCTCGCAGGCTGAACTGCGCCGCCTCCAACGCTTCCGGTACCGGGCCGTGAAAGTCGCGAAACAGGGTCAGGTGCGGACGATACTCTCTCGGCGCCTCGGCAAAACCCAGGGGTAACAGGGCCTGCTGCAAGGCATAGACCAACTGCCGCAAGGCCACCGGCGTCTGGCTCGGAGCCAGCACCAGGGCCTTGGCCCGGCGCCAGACCTCCAGACGGTCAAGCTCCACGGTCAGTGGCTCGCCGGGCACCTTCACCCCCGCAGCCGCCGCGAGGATGGCCGGCAATTGTGCCGTGCCCGCTGTGCCTAGAAACATCAGGGTCAAGTGGAAATTCGCCGATGGCACCGGTCGGCCATTGTCCATACCGAGTTCGCTACGCCACTGGGCAATGGCCCGGCGCTGCGTCGGTGTGCAGTCCACGGCGAAAAACAGCCGCTTGAAGGGCTCGCCGGTTTCGCGATCGCCTTGGCTCATGCCCTTGCCTCCCTTTTCTTTCGTCGTCCCACCCAGTCTAACGCTCCGCGCCAGCAGCCGTCAGTCGCCTCGCTGATATTTTTATTTTCACGCATTTGATTTCTGAAATAAAACATGTCATTTCTATCTACACCTGAGCCCCACCACCGGAGTCAACAATATGAACAAGACCGGACTTCTAGGCGCCTTGGCACTCTGTGCCTGCAGCGCATTGACCCAGGCCGACGAAGACAGCCTGCGCATTGGCATCGAAGCCGCCTACCCGCCCTTCTCCTACCGCACCCCGCAAGGCGAGCTTGCCGGCTTCGACTACGACATCGGCAATGCCTTGTGCGCGCAGATGCAGGTCAAGTGTCAGTGGGTGATCCAGGAGTTCGACGGGATGATTCCGTCATTGAAGGTGCGCAAGATCGACGCCGTGCTGTCGTCGATGTCGATCACTGAGGACCGGCTGAAATCGGTCGATTTCACCGCCAGGTACTACCACACGCCCGGCAAGTTCGCGATGAAGGCCGGCAGCCAGATCAACGATCCGCTGGTCGATCTCAAGGGCAGGAAAGTCGGGGTACAACGCGCCTCCACCTATGACCGTTTCGCCACCGAGCAGCTGGAAGTCGCCGGTGTCGAAGTGGTGCGCTATGCCTCGCAGAACGAAGCCTTCCTCGACCTGGCCTCCGGGCGCCTGGACGCCACCCTCGCCGACATCGTCAATACCGAAGAGAGCTTTATCAAGACGCCCGCCGGTCAAGGCTTTGCCCTGGTCGGCCCGGACATCAGCGACCCGAAGTACTTTGGCCGCGGCGCCGGGATTGCCGTGCGCAAGGGTGACAACGCCAACCTTACCCGCCTCAACGCCGCCATCGCCGCGATCCGCGCCAACGGCACCTACCAACAGGTGCAGAGCAAATACTTCCCGTTCGATATCTACGGCCAGTAAGCCCGGCTGGGAGGACTTTCATCATGCTTTACGGCTATGGATCGAGCATTCTCGATGGCGCCTGGCTGACCATTAACCTGGCGCTGCTGGCGATGGCCCTGGCCATCAGCCTGGGCCTGATCGGCGCAGCCTGCCGGTTATCGCCGCTGAAATGGCTGGCGACACTGGGCGAGGTCTACACCACGGTGGTGCGCGGCATTCCTGACCTGGTACTGATTCTGCTGATTTTTTATGGCGGTCAGGACCTGGTCAATCGCCTGGCACTGGCGCTGGGTTACGAGCAGTACATCGACATCAACCCCTTTATCGCCGGGGTCTGCACCATGGGTTTCATCTTTGGTGCGTACCTGTCGGAAACGTTCCGCGGAGCCTTCCTGGCCATTCCCAAAGGCCAGGCCGAAGCCGGCGCGGCTTATGGCATGAGCGCTGTGCAGGTGTTCTGGCGGATCAGCGTGCCGCAGATGGTGCGCCTGGCGATTCCGGGGTTCACCAACAACTGGCTGGTGCTGACCAAATCCACCGCGCTGATCTCGGTGATCGGCCTGCAGGACATGATGTTCAAGGCCAAGAACGCCGCCGACGCCACCCATCAGCCATTCACTTTCTTCCTCGCCGTGGCGGCGCTGTACCTGCTGCTGAGCAGCCTGTCGCTGCTGCTGTTGCGCGGTGTGGAAAAACGTTACTCGGTCGGCTTCAAAGCCGCCGAGCTGTGAGGGGATCAATTCGATGATGCTCGACTATCACCTGATCTGGCAGAACCTGCCGCTGTACCTGAACGGCATTCTGCTGACGCTCAAAGTGCTGCTGATATCCCTGGGCTGCGGCCTGGCATTGGCGGTCCCGCTGGCGCTGATGCGGGTCTCGCGTGCGTGCCTGCTGCGCTACCCGGCCTGGCTCTACACCTATGTGATCCGTGGCACGCCGATGCTGGTGCAGCTGTTCTTGATTTACTACGGCCTGGCCCAGTTCGAAGCCGTGCGTCACAGCCCGCTGTGGCCGTACCTGTCCAGCGCGACCTTCTGCACCTGCCTGGCATTCGCCATCAACACCAGTGCCTACAGCGCCGAGTTGCTGGCCGGCAGCCTGCGCGCCACCCCACGGGGCGAGATCGAAGCCGCGCGCGCCATGGGCATGTCACGCCTGACCCTGTACCGCCGCATCCTCTTGCCGTCAGCCCTGCGCCGGGCGCTGCCGCAGTACAGCAACGAGGTGCTGATGATGCTGCAGACCACCAGCCTCGCCTCGATCGTCACCCTGGTCGACATCACTGGCGCGGCGAAAACCTTCAATGCGCGCTACTACCTGCCGTTCGAGGCGTTCATTACCGCCGGGCTGATCTACCTGGTCCTGACTTTCATGCTGGTGCGCCTGTTCAAACTGGCCGAGCGTCGCTGGCTGGCCTACCTGGCCCCGCGCAAGCACTAAGGAGCTTCCATGCAGCACATTGAACATATTCTGCCGTGGAGTGCCTGCGGCACCCGGCGCACCCTGAGCCTGTTCCGCTTCGGCAGCGGCCCGCGCAAGGCCTACATCCAGGCATCGCTGCACGCCGATGAACTGCCGGGCATGCGCGTGGCCGTCGAGCTCAAGGCACGCCTGCGCGAGCTGGAAGCCCAGGGCCGGCTGACCGGAGTGATCGAGCTGGTGCCGCTGGCCAACCCGATCGGTATCGGCCAGATGTTCCAGGCCACCCATCAGGGCCGTTTCGAATTCAACAGTGGCAAGAACTTCAACCGCGATTTTCCGGCACTGACCGAGGCGCTGGTCGAGCGCCTGGAAGGTCAGTTGGGTAGCGATGGCGAAGCCAACGTAGCAACGATCCGCCGCGCCATGCTCGCCATCCTTGCCGCGCTGCCACCTGCGCAATCGGAACTCGACGGTCTGCGTCGCCTGCTCCTGCAACAGGCGTGCGACGCGGACCTGGTGCTCGACCTGCATTGCGATTTCGAATCGGTGATGCTGCTTTACGCCCTGCCGCAGAACTGGCCACGCCTGCGCTCGCTGGCGGCGCGCCTGGGTGCCGAGGCGGCGCTGCTGGCCGAAGACGCTGGCGGCAATGCCTTCGATGAAGCCTGCGCGGTGCCCTGGGTGAAACTGCCCGACTGCTTCCCCGAAGCCGAGATCCCGCTGGCCTGCGTCGCCACCACCATTGAACTGCGCGGCATGGCCGACACCGAACGCGAACCGTGCCAGGCCAGCGCCGAGCAGATCCTTGCTTACCTCGCCGACCAGGGTTTGATCAGCGGCGCATGGCCGGATGCGCCAGGCCACTGCTGCCAGGCCACGCCGTTTGCCGGTGCGCAGTACGCCTATGCCGAACACCCCGGGGTGGTCAGCTATCTGCAGCCACTGGGCGCCCAGGTTAGGGTCGGTGATCCGCTGTTCGAGGTCATCGATCCGCTCAGCGATCGCCACAGCATCGTCAGGGCTACCACCGACGGCATCCTCTACGCCCGCGAACGCCTGCGTTTTGCCCAGCCCGGCCTGTGGCTGGCCAAGGTCGCCGGCAGCACGCCCATTCGCCAGGGTCGCTTGCTCAGCGACTGACACCACCGAGTACCGACTGATGAACAAACTGGAAATTCACGACCTGCACAAAAGCTACGGCACCCACCAGGTGCTCAAGGGTGTCTCGCTGCATGCCAAAGCCGGCGATGTGATCAGCATCATCGGCTCGAGCGGCTCGGGCAAGAGTACCTTCCTGCGCTGCATCAACCTGCTCGAGCAGCCCAACGCCGGGCAGATCCTGGTCAACGGCGAACAGCTGAAACTGCGCAGCTGCCCGCGTGGCGGGTTGCGCGCCGCCGACCCGCGCCAACTGCAACGCCTACGCGCACGGCTGAGCATGGTTTTTCAGCATTTCAACCTGTGGTCGCACATGAGCGCCCTGGACAACGTCATGGAAGCGCCGGTGCATGTCCTCGGCATGAGCCGCAAGGAAGCCCGCGACAAGGCCGAGCATTACCTCGACAAGGTCGGCGTCAGCCATCGCCGTGACGCTTACCCGGCGCACATGTCCGGTGGCGAACAGCAACGGGTGGCGATCGCCCGTGCCCTGGCCATGGAGCCGGAGGTGATGCTGTTCGATGAGCCGACCTCGGCGCTCGACCCGGAGCTGGTCGGCGAGGTGCTCAAGGTCATGCAGGACCTGGCCCAGGAGGGGCGGACCATGGTGGTGGTGACCCACGAGATGGGCTTTGCCCGCGAGGTGTCCAACCAGTTACTGTTCCTCCATCAAGGGATTGCCGAAGAGCGCGGCGACCCGCGTGAAGTGCTGGCACGGCCGCAGTCCGAGCGCTTGCAGCAGTTTCTCGCCGGCAGCCTCAAGTAACTGCCCGCAGCACGCCCCGGCCGCGCGCCGGGGAGTGCCTTGGGATACACTAGCGCCAATCTTTCAGGGAGCTGTGCGCCGGATGCCGAGCACTACGAAGAACACTACCGTCTACGCCTCGCCGGTCATGCGCAAACTGTCGGAGAGCCTGAGCGAACTGCAACCCTCGTTGCGCAAAGTGGCCGACTACATCCTGCGCCACCCGCTCAAGGCTGCGACCCTGACCATCGAAGAAATGGCCCAGGCCACCGCGACCTCGCCGGCGGCGGTCAATCGTCTGGCCAAGGCGCTGGACCTGGGTGGCTACAGCGGCATGAAAACCGAGCTGGTGGCGACCCTGCAGCAGATGGTCTCGCCGGTAGACAAGCTGCGCAACGAGCTGGCCCAGCGCCCCGGTGGTGATTTCGGCCTGCATGAACAGATCCAGAGCGCCAGCAGCAACCTGGCCACCACCAGCAGCAACAACCAGGCCGAGACCTTCGAAGCCTTCGTCAGCAGCCTGATCAACGCGCGCAAGGTCTATGTGCTGGGCTTCGGCAACAGCGTCTATCTGGCCGGGCTGGCGGCCTCGACCCTGGTGCCGTTCTGCGCCGACGCTTGCGCGATCAGCATGGAAGGCGGCAACGAGAATGCTGCCTACCGGCTGGCCGCGATCACCGACCAGGACGTGCTGCTGGCCATCGCCCTGCCGCGCTATTCTCAAGACACCCTGCAACTGTCGCGCTTTGCCCAGGAGCGCGGTGCCACAGTGCTGGCGATCACCGACTCGCCCGCCTCGCCGCTTGCCCCGATCGCCCGCCACGTGTTGTTCGCCCCCGCCGATCATCCGGTACTGACCAGCTCCAATATTGCCGTGCTGGCGCTGATCGAAGGCCTGGTGGCCGGGGTCATGGCGCGCAACAAGGAAGCGGTGAAACTGGCGACCGAGTTGACGGAAAGTGTGATGTCTTACCTGCATGTGCCGGGGGGCAAGGTGGCGCGGAAATAGTACCGGCCTTATCGCGGGGCAAGCCCGCTCCCACAGCAATTGCCTCCCCCTGTGGGAGCGGGCTTGCCCCGCGAAAAAGCTCACATAATCCCCAAGCAAACCTTTGCGCCTATGACTAATGTCGGGCACCGACCCGGTAACATTTAGTACAAACCCCGGTTGTGATTGTTTATGCTGGCTGGCTCATGCCATGGCGCATCGCCACATCGACAAGTATCCGCCCATGAAAATCTTCCTTGTTCTGCTGTTTGCTTTTTCAATTACCTACGTCCATTTTCGCGGACGCGTCAGGCACAAAATCAGCCGCCAGCTGGGTGACCACTCAAGCTTCCTCGCTCCGGTGAACGTGTTCCTCTACCTGTTCTCCAAGCTCCCGGCCAAGCCCTACCTGCCGGTCGAATCCTTCCCCGAACTCAAGCCGCTGCAGGACAACTGGCAGGAAATCCGCGCCGAAGCCCAGCAACTGCTGCATGTCGGTGAAATCAAAAGCTCGCAAAACTACGACGACGTCGGTTTCAACTCCTTCTTCAAGAGCGGCTGGAAGCGTTTCTACCTGAAGTGGTACGGCGAAAGTCACCCCTCGGCGATGAAACTCTGCCCGCGCACCACCGAATTGCTGCAAGGCATCGGCAGCGTCAAAGCGGCGATGTTCGCCACCCTGCCACCGGGCTCGAAACTGGTCCGCCATCGCGACCCGTATGCCGGCTCCTACCGCTACCACCTGGGCCTGGACACGCCGAACGACGACGCCTGCTACATCTGCGTAGACGGCGAAAACTACGCCTGGCGCGACGGCGAAGGGGTGATTTTCGACGAGACCTACATCCACTACGCCTCCAACCAGACCGACCACAACCGCATCATCCTGTTCTGCGACGTCGAGCGCCCGCTCAAATACCGCTGGGCCAGCGCCTTCAACCGCTGGTTCAGCCGCAGCGTCATGGCCGCAGCCGCCGCGCCCAACGATGCCGGTGACAAGACTGGCGGCATCAACCGCCTGTTCACCCGTATCTACAAAATCCGCGCACGCGGCAAGGCGCTGAAGAAGCGTAACCGCACCCGTTACTACCTGGAGAAGTGGGCAGTGGTGGCGGCGTTGGTATTGCTGTTCATCTATATCTGAAGCGCACCCGGTGGGAACGGCGGTGTGGCGCCGGGGCCATGACCAACCACCTGGACGCCAAGACCCGCGAGCTGATCTCGCTGGGCAAGGCCGGCAGCTAGGCTGCAGACGTGCCGGCATGCACAAACAGTTGCATGCCGGCACCAACGCTTTCAGACTCGCGGTTCACCTTGCCAGGAACCGCCATGATCAACATCCGCCCCATGACCGTCGCCGACTTCGACCGCTTCTGGCCGACCTTCCAGGCCATTGTCGCTGCCCGCGAAACCTATGCCTTCGACCCGGCCCTGAGCCAGGAGCAGGCGCGTCAGCTGTGGCTGGAAGCACCGCTGCACACCCTGGTGGCCGAAGAGGATGGCGAGCTGCTCGGTTCCTACTTCCTCAAGGCCAATGCCGCCGGCCCGGGCAATCATGTGAGCAATTGCGGCTACATGGTTTGCGACGCCGCACGTGGGCGTGGTGTCGCCCGGTTGATGTGCGAGCACTCGCAACGCCTGGCCCGCGAACAGGGTTTTCTGGCCATGCAGTTCAACTTGGTGGTGTCGAGCAATGAGGTGGCGGTGGCCTTGTGGCAGAAGCTCGGTTTCGAGGTGGTCGGACGCTTGCCGCGGGCTTATCGGCATGCGCGCCTGGGGCTGGTCGATTGCCTGGTGATGTACAAATGGCTGGAGCAACCACAGCAACAGCAACCCATGCTGATCGGGCGCAAGAACATCGAGGCGGTAGTTTCGCGTAAGCGCGGGCGTTGATTATCGCGGGGCAAGCCCGCTCCCACCGAGGCTGCAAGAGTCCAGGTGGGAGCGGGCTTGCCCCGCGAAGCTTTTACAACGCATTGACGGCAAAGACTTTCAATGTTCAGATGCGCGCCAGTTTCAGGTGTCCTGCGCCGCCGTGCGCAGGGTGAAACGGGAAGCCGGTGCGTCACTCAAGGTGACTAGTCCGGCGCTGCCCCCGCAACGGTAAGCGAGCGAAGCCTTCGAAACACCACTGTGCCCTGGCATGGGAAGGTGAAGGCCTTCATGACCCTCGCAAGCCCGGAGACCGGCCTGAAGCTTCGTTTGGCAACCCCGCGGTGGGCGGGCGCAGGCCGGTTTGCGGGCGCCTGCGCGCGCAATTCCTCCATGCGTTGTTCCCTCCGGGATTCATTCTTCCAGCAGATTGTGGAACGACATGTCCCGTTACTCCAAGCTTCAAACCCTGGCGGCCAATGCCCTGGCGCCTTGCCTGGCATTCTCCTTGCCAACCTACGCCGCTGAAACCGGCACCCTGGCCCTGCCCTCAACGGCCATCACCAGCAGCAGCGACAACGACCCCATCAGCCTGGCCACGCCATTGCCGGCCGGTTCGCGCTTGAACCTCAGCGCCATGGACACCCCGGCGAGCACCAGCAGCATCAGTGCCGAGGTAATCGAAGGGCGCAACAACCGCACGGTTCAAGATGCCGTCAGCCGTTCACCGGGCATCACCTCGGTGGCCACCCCGGGCAACGGCAACACCGCCCTCTCGGCCCGTGGCTTTGAAGGCCACGGCTCGGTGATGACTCTGTTCGACGGCTCGCGGATGTACACCGGTGCCGGCACCCAGACCTTTCCGGTCGACCCGTGGATGGTCGAGCGCATCGACATCATCCGCGGCCCGGCTTCGGTGCTCTATGGCGAAGGCGCGACCGGCGCGGTGATCAACGTGATCCCGAAGAAGCCCTTCGCCGGTGAGATTCACAACCAGCTGCGCCTGGGCTACGGCTCTTATGACCGTCAGCAACTGGGCCTGGACAGCGGCGGTTCGCTGAGCGAGCGCCTGAGCTACCGGGTGACCCTCAACCGCCAGCAAAGCAACGGCTGGGTGGATCGCGGCGACTCGAAAAACCTGGCCATGAGCGCCGCCCTGCGTTTTGACGCCAGCGACGAGCTGAGCTTCACCCTGGCCCACGAACGTGGCGACGCCGAGCCGATGAACTACTTCGGCACACCGCTGATTGACGGCCACTACCGCGACAGTCTGCGCAAGAAGAACTACAACGTGCGTGATGACGTGCAGCGCTACCACGACGAGTGGACCCGCCTGAACACCGACTGGACCCTCAGCGACTCGATCAGCGCCAGCAACCAGCTGTACTACATCAAGAGCCGCCGGCACTGGCGCAATGCCGAAGACTACACCTGGGACAGCGCGCAGGGGCAGCTGCAGCGCGGCAGCTACCTGGAGATCAAACACGACCAGGAGCAGGTCGGCGATCGCCAGAGCTTTACCTTCGATCACACGCTGTTCGGCCTGGCCAGCAAGACCGTGGTCGGCGCCGAGTACAACCGCATCCGCTTCGGCATCAACAGCAACTCACCGTACAACGATATCGGCGGCGACTTCATCGATCCGTGGAACCCGGCGCCAGGCTACTTTCACAGCAACAGCCCGACCCGCCCGCAATCCCAGAGCACCACTCGCACCTTTGCCCTGTTCGCCGAAAACCGCACCCAGCTGTCTGAACGCTGGTCGCTGGTGACCGGCGTTCGCCGCGACCAGAACCACATCGACCGTGACAACCTGGTCGACAACAGCCGCACCGACCGCAGCCTCAACGGTGGCAACTGGCGTGCCGGGCTGGTGTTTGCGGTGACCGATGAACTGTCGCTGTATGGCCAGTACTCCACCAGTGAAGATGGTGTCAGCGACCTGGTCACCCTCAGCCCCAGCCAGCAGAACTTCGACCTGAGCGAAGCGAGGCAGACCGAGTTCGGCCTCAAGCAACTGTTCTGGGACGGCCGTGGCGAATGGACCCTGGCGGCCTATCACATCGTCAAGAAGAAGCTGCTGGTCGACGACCCGGTCACCCACCAGAAACAGCAGGCCGGGCAGCAGACTTCCGACGGCCTGGAAGCGACCCTGGAACTGGCCCTGGCCAACCAGTGGCAGGTCTCGGCCAACGCCTCGGTGGTGCGTGCCAAGTACGACGATTTCGAGCAGACCGTGGGCGGCCAGTCGCTGTCGCGCGCAGGCAACCGCCCGAGCAATGTGCCGCGGCGCACTGCCAACCTGTGGGTGAACAAAGGCCTGGGGTATGGCGTGGATGCCGGCATGGGCCTGCGCTATGTCGATGAGCGCTACGCCAACACCGCCAACACCCAGACGGTGCCCGGTTTTACCGTGGTCGATGCCAACCTTGGCTGGCAGGTACTGCCGGATATACGCCTGGGCCTGCAGTTGAACAACCTGCTGGACCGCCGCTACGCCGCCACCGCCCACAGTGGCGAACAGTGGTTGATGGGTGAGCCGCGCTCGTACTTCGCGACGCTGGATTACAGCTTCTGACATTGCCCGGTGGGAGCGGGCTTGTTGTGGGAGCGGGTTTGCCCCGCGATTGCGGTTGTTCAGTCACATTGCATCGCGGGGCAAGCCCGCTCCCACCGCAGCAAGCCAAGTGGATAACCGGGAAAACATGATTATGCTTCAAGAAGCCTTGCAGCAGTGCCAGACCGCCACCCCCAGGGCCAGGGCCAGGGTGCGGTAGCGCGCGTGGGTACTCCGGCCTACAAGAACGACACGGAGAACACCCATGGCGGCCATCGACACCACCTCCAGCGGCAGTACACCCAACCGCGGGATCACCAAGGAGGAGCGCAAGGTTATCTTCGCATCGTCCCTGGGTACCGTTTTCGAATGGTACGACTTCTACCTCTACGGCTCGCTCGCGGCGATCATCGCCAAGCACTTCTTCGCCGGTGTCAACGAAACCACCTCGTTCATCTTCGCCCTCCTCGCCTTTGCCGTACGCCCCTTCGGCGCCATTGTGTTCGGGCGTCTGGGCGACATGATCGGGCGCAAGTACACCTTCCTGATCACCATTGTGATCATGGGCGTGTCCACCGCGATCGTCGGTTTGCTACCCAGTTACAGCACCATCGGTGTGGCCGCGCCGATCATCCTGATCAGCCTGCGCCTGTTGCAAGGCCTGGCGCTTGGAGGTGAGTACGGCGGCGCTGCCACCTACGTGGCCGAACACGCGCCGAAAGGCAAACGTGGCTACTTCACCTCGTGGATCCAGACCACCGCGACCCTGGGCCTGTTCCTGTCGTTGCTGGTGATCCTCGCCTGCCGCACGATCCTCGGTACCGAAGCCTTCGAAGCCTGGGGCTGGCGGATTCCGTTCCTGCTGTCGATCCTGCTGCTGATCATTTCGGTGTACATCCGTCTGCAGCTGAGTGAATCGCCGGTGTTCGTCAAGATGAAGGCCGAAGGCAAAGCCTCCAAAGCGCCACTGACCGAATCCTTCGCCCGCTGGGACAACCTCAAGGTGGTGATCATGGCCCTGCTGGGCGGCACCGCCGGCCAGGCGGTGGTCTGGTACACCGGCCAGTTCTATGCGCTGTTCTTCCTGTTGCAGACCCTCAAGATCGACCCGCAAACCGCCAACCTGCTGATAGCCGGCTCGCTGCTGATCGGCACGCCGTTCTTCATCCTGTTCGGCAGCCTGCCGGACCGCATCGGACGCAAAGGCATCATCATGGCCGGCTGCATCATCGCGGCGCTGACCTACTTCCCGATCTTCAAAGCGTTGACCGAGTACGGCAACCCCGACGTGTTCATCGCCCAGGAGAAAAACCCGGTGACGGTGATCGCCGATCCCAACCAGTGCTCATTCCAGTTCGACCCGGTGGGCAAAGCCAAATTCACCAGCTCCTGCGACCTGGCCAAAAGCGTGCTGGCCAAACGGGCCATTCCCTACGAGAACGAAAAGGCCGAGCCTGGCGTCGTTGCGCAGATCCGGATCGGTGACAAAGTGCTGCAGAGCTTCGAGGGCACCGGCATGCCGGCTGCCGACTTCAAGGTCCAGAACGATGCCTTCGTCGCGATGCTCACCACCGCGCTCAAGGATGCGGGATACCCTGAAAAAGCCGACCCGGCCAAGACCAACTACCCGATGGTATTGCTCCTGCTGACCATCCTGGTGATCTACGTGACCATGGTCTACGGCCCGATTGCCGCCTGGCTGGTGGAGTTGTTCCCGGCGCGCATCCGCTACACCTCGATGTCGCTGCCCTACCACATCGGCAACGGCTGGTTCGGCGGCTTCCTGCCCACGGTGGCATTCGCCATGGTGGCGGCGACCGGGGATATCTACTACGGGCTGTGGTACCCGATCGTGATCGCGGTGATGACCGCCATCCTCGGCATATGCTTCCTGCCGGAAACCAAGGACCGGGAAATTCATCACACCTGAAGCCGATGCTGTACGTAGCACTGCGGGTTGGGCGATGATCGCGCCCCACCCGCTGTCAATGGAATGAACATGCACGATGTTATGAGCGTCTTTGCTTTGTGTGTCGTCGTACTCTTTGTGAAGATGCTGGCGATTTCCTGCTACCAGGGTTTCTATCGCATCAGCCGTATGACCTTCAAGAATGCCGAAGACGCCAGCTTTGTCGGACGCCAGGCCAGCCCGGAGGAATTGCCCCAAGTCAGCCGCGCGGCGCAGGCCTGGGCCAATGACCTTGAGAACATTCCGTTGTTCTTTGTCCTCGGCGCCCTGTGCCTGGTGTTCAATCCTCCCGCTGCGCTGACCATTGGGCTGATGGTCGTGTTCACGGCCGCACGGGTGGCGCACACCCTGTGCTTCCTGGCACGCTGGCAGCCGTGGCGCACGATTGCCTACGCGGTGGCGATCGTCTGTCTGTTGGGGCTGGCCGCTATGGTGACGATGGGTGCCGTGCGCCACCTTTGAGCGTTCCGCGAAAAAAGGTTCTTCACGGAATCCCGGGGGCTATGATCCTTGGGCTGGGATTGCTGTGGTTGTGAGCTTATCCATTTTGTGTGGCGATGCTGCCGGCCCCTTCCGCCCTTACGGCGGCCCTACGCTGCGCTCCGGGTCCCCTCGCTACGGTGTCCTCCTGAAGTCGCAAAGTTACGGGCGGCGCCTGTGCTGACGTATCTTCGAAATCTGATTCTGGCGGAGCCAGGATGTCATCGCGGGGCAAGCCCGCTCCCACCGGGTTAATTGGTCTCCCGGTGGGAGCGGGCTTGCCCCGCGATATCGACCTGCCAGTTACCTCGCATCGCGGGAAAATCCCGCTTCAAAGCCTTGCTCTTGCTCTTCATGCACGCAAGTGCAGGCGCCGCGGACTGCGACTTCAGAAGGCTGAGTGGAGGTGCCTGTAGGGGCCAGTGCGTAGCACCTTCGGCGTAGCCGAAGAACGCGAGCCGTAGACTTGGCGAAGCAAGTCGTAGGCCGCGTGGCCCCGGAAGGTGCCGGAGCGAAGGGACCCGGAGCGCAGCGTAGGGCCGTATGCAGGAGCGAGCGGTTTTGCCTACTTTTTCCAAGAAAAAAGTAGGCCGCCGAAAAGGCGGAAGGGGCCGGCAGCATCGCCACACAAAATGGATAAGCTCACAACCACAGCCAACCCAACCCAACCCAACCCAACCCAACCCAAGGATCATAACCCCCGGAATTTCGTGAAGAGCCCAAAAAAAACGGGATTGGCACTGTGCCAATCCCGCTCGGTTGCAACCTGTGAGCTAAAGGTCAATCAGCTCCAGGGACGGTCACCGTTCTCGTCTTTGATACGAGTCGGCAGACCCATCACGTCCAGCGCCTTGAGGAACGGCTCAGCCGGCAGCTCCTCGACGTTGGCCATGCGCTGCACATCCCACTCGCCACGGGCGACCAGCAGGGCTGCCGCCACTGGCGGCACGCCTGCGGTGTAGGAAATACCCTGGCTGTCGGTCTCGGCGTAGGCCTCTTCATGGTCGGCCACGTTGTAGATGAAGATCTCACGTGGCTGGCCATCCTTGGTGCCCTTGACCAGGTCACCAATGCAGGTCTTGCCGGTGTAGCCCGGCGCCAGCGAGGACGGATCAGGCAGTACGGCCTTGACCACTTTCAGCGGCACCACTTCCAGGCCTTCAGCGGTCTTGACCGGCTGCTCGGAGAGCAGGCCAAGGTTCTTCAGCACGGTGAACACGTTGATGTAGTGCTCGCCAAAGCTCATCCAGAAGCGCACGTTCGGCACGTCGAGGTTCTTCGACAGCGAGTGCACTTCATCGTGGCCGGTCAGGTACAGGTTTTGCGAACCTACCACCGGCAGGTCGTCGGTACGCTTGACTTCGAACATGGTGTTGCTAGTCCACTGGCTGTTCTGCCAGCTCCACACCTGCCCGGTGAACTCGCGGAAGTTGATTTCCGGGTCGAAGTTGGTGGCGAAGTACTTGCCATGTGAGCCGGCATTGACGTCGAGAATGTCGATCGAATCAATGCGGTCGAAATACTGTTGTTGCGCCAGCGCCGCATAAGCGTTGACCACACCCGGGTCGAAGCCTACGCCGAGAATGGCGGTAATGTTCTTCTGCTGGCACTCTTCGAGGTGTTTCCACTCGTAGTTGCCATACCAGGGCGGGGTTTCGCAGATTTTGCCCGGTTCTTCGTGGATGGCGGTGTCCAGGTAGGCCACGCCGGTATCGATGCAGGCACGCAGCACCGACATGTTGAGGAAGGCGGAGCCGACGTTGATGACGATCTGCGATTCGGTTTCGCGGATCAGCGCTTTGGTCGCTTCGACATCCAGGGCATTGAGTGCAAATGCCTTGATTTCAGCAGGCTGTTTGAGGCTGCCCTTGGCCTTGACGCTGTCGATGATGGCCTGGCATTTGGAGATGTTGCGCGACGCGATAGCAATACGACCGAGTTCGTCGTTGTGCTGCGCGCACTTGTGGGCCACCACCTTGGCGACACCTCCTGCACCAATGATAAGAACGTTCTTCTTCAATTTCTCTTTCTCTCCTTTACTGCCAGCTTACGACAGGCTGGACAAGTAGTCTTCGAACCCGAATTCACGAACCACCTCGACTGTACCGTCGAGTTGTTTCACTACGATGGACGGCATTTTCAGGCCGTTGAACCAGTTTTTCTTGACCATGGTGTAACCCGCTGCGTCAACAAACGACAGCCGATCGCCGATGGCCAGCGGACGATCAAATTGGTACTCGCCGAAGATGTCGCCAGCCAGGCAGGACTTGCCGCACACCATGTAGGTGTGATCGCCGGTGCTTGGCGCCAGTTTGGCGTTGAGGCGGTAAATCAGCAGGTCGAGCATGTGCGCTTCGATCGAGCTGTCGACCACGGCCAGGTGCTTGCCGTTGTACAGGGTGTCGAGCACGGTCACTTCCAGCGAGGCGCTCTGGGTGATCGCCGCTTCGCCCGGTTCCAGGTAGACCTGTACGCCGTACTTCTCGGAGAAGGCCTTCAGGCGCGCGCAGAAAGCGTCCAGCGCATAGTCTTCACCGGTGAAGTGGATACCGCCGCCCAGGCTTACCCACTCGACCTTGTGCAGCAGGTGGCCGAAGCGTTCTTCGATGGTGCTGAGCATCTGGTCGAACAGGCCGAAGTCGTCGTTCTCGCAGTTGTTGTGGAACATGAAGCCGGAGATCTGCTCGATGACCGCTTCGACTTTCACCGGGTCCCATTCGCCCAGGCGGCTGAACGGACGCGCCGGGTCGGCCAGCAGGTAGTCGGAGCTGCTCACCTGTGGGTTGACGCGCAGGCCACGCACGGTGCCTTCAGTCTGTTCGGCAAAGCGTTGCAGCTGGCCGATGGAGTTGAAGATGATCTTGTCGCAGTTCTCGACCATCTCGCCGATCTCGTCGTCGGCCCAGGCCACGCTGTAGGCGTGCGCTTCGCCGGCGAACTTCTGACGGCCCAGTTTGAGCTCGTAGAGCGACGACGAAGTGGTGCCGTCCATGTATTGCTGCATCAGGTCGAACACCGACCAGGTGGCGAAGCACTTGAGTGCCAGCAGGGCCTTGGCGCCGGAGTTTTCACGCACGTAGGCGATCTTCTCCATGTTGCGCAGCAGCTTGGTTTTGTCGATGAGGTAATACGGCGTTTTGATCATTTCGAGGCCCCCGGCCAGGCCGGCCAAAAAAAGGACACGCATTGTGCCCTCCCTTGACGGAACTCGAAAGGGAGAAAAGCGATTTTCGCCAAGTCAGTGGTCGTGTGGGCCGTGTTTCGGGCCTATATACCTGATTACCTGCAAGGTGGCAGCGGGCTTCTGTGGGAGCGGGCTTGCCCCGCGATTGCGGTTGTTCAGTCACATTGCATCGCGGGGCAAGCCCGCTCCCACAGGATTGCCAACTCCGCGATTGCTTCAATCAGCTGAAAGCGTTGATGAACCAGGTAATCAACGGCAAGGCGACGATGTCGATCAATACCGCGCCACACAGCGGCACGATGATGAAGGCCTTGTAGGAGAACACTTTGTAGTGGTCACAGATGGCGCCCATGTTGGCCACCGCATTCGGTGTAGCGCCCAGACCATGGCCCATGTAACCGGCACACAGCACTGCGGCGTCATAGTTGCCGCCAAACAGGCGGAACAGCACGAAAACGCACAGCAACACCATGATCAGCACCTGCACCACCAGGATCACTAGCAACGGCAGGCCCAGCTGTTCCAGCTCCCAGAACTTCAGGCTCATCATCGCCATGGTCAGGAACATGCCCAGGCTGATGTCGCCCACCGTGCTGACCGCGTTGTCCGGCATCTCGATGACACGTGCGCGGTCGTTGAGGTTACGCAGGATGATGGCAACGAACATCGCACCGACATACACCGGCAGGACGATGCCCAGGTGCTCTTTCAAGGCATCGCCGATCCAGAAGCCGAGCACCATGATCACCAGCATGCAGGTCAGCAGACGCAGCAGCACGGCGGCATCCAGGGGCACGCTCGGGGCTTCGTTGGCTTTTTCCAGGGCTTGCAGGGTGTCAACCTGGTCGGCTTTGACCGCCAGCTTTTTACGGTCGATCAGGTAACGGGCCACCGGGCTGCCAAGCAAGCCACCGGCGACCATACCGAAGGTCGCCGAGGCCAGCGCTGCGGTAGTCGCACCACTGGTACCGAGGCTCTCGGCAATTGGTCCGAAAGCCGCCGCGGCACCAAAGCCGCCCTCCAGCGACACCGCACCGGCCATGATCCCCAGCAACGGATCGATGCCCAGCAGTTCGGCCATACCGACACCCACTACGTTCTGCAGCAAGGCCAGGCCCCAGCAGGCGCCGAGGTAGACGAAGAGGATTTTGCCGCCCTGGCGCAGCAGGCCAAGGCTGCCGCCCAGACCGACGGTGGTGAAGAACGCCACCATCAGCGGGGTTTGCATCGCGGTGTCGAGCTTGATGTCCAGCCATTGCTGGTTACGCAGCAGCCACACCACCAGGGCAAAGCCGAAGCCGCCGATCACCGGGGCCGGTACACAGAGTTGGCGCAGCCAGTAGCTGTGCTTTTTCAGTTGTGCCCCCAGCCCCAGCAGCACAAGGGCCAGGGCGACGGTGGTCAATGCATCAAGTTGCAGGGTCAGCATGGGTGAATACTCTTGTTTTTATACTTGGATTAATGGGGAGAAAGGCTTAGTCGACCAGGCTGGCCAGCAGCCGCGCGCCGATGCGGGCGGTGCGCTGGTCCTGGTCGAGGCCCGGATTGAGTTCGGCAACGTCGGCCATGCGCAGCTTGCCGCTGGCCTTGGCCCGGCGGACCAGGTGCTCGACCACCATCAGGTCGACGCCATGGGCCGACGGCGCACTCACGCCGGGCGCCTGACTGGCGGGCAGCACGTCCAGGCAGACGGTCATGTACAAGTGGTCGATACCGCTCAAGAACTCATCGACAAAGGCTTCGATGGCCGGGACATTCCACGGCTGCATCTGCCGGTCGAGGCGATAGCGCACGTTCAGGCGCCGGGCCTGATCGAACAGCGCCTGGGTGTTGTTCAGCTCACTCACGCCCAGGCAGCAGTAGTCGAAGTCCAGGCCGGCCTGCTGGCAGTACTCGGCGATCTGCCGGAACGGCGTGCCGGAGCTGCTTTGCGCGGCGTGGCGCAGGTCGAAGTGGGCGTCGAAGTTGAGGACGCCGATACGCGGGCGCGCCTCGCGCTGGCGCAGGTGTTCGGCCAGGCCCAGAAAGCTGGCGTAGGCGATCTCGTGGCCGCCGCCCAGCCCCAGAGGCAGATGGCCCTGGTCGAGCAGTTGGCTGACACGCTCGGCGTAGGCCTGCTGCGCGCCCTCAAGGTCAGAGCCGACACAGGCGATGTCGCCGCTGTCGTACAGTGCCCGCTGGCCACGCCAAGCCAGGTTGGCCAGGGCTTTGCGCAAGGCCTCTGGCCCCTGGCGGGCGCCGCTGCGGCCCTGGTTGCGGCTGACACCTTCGTCGCACGCCAGGCCCACCAGGGCGCTGCCGGGCGCTTGCGCGCTGCTGCAGGGCTGCACCCACTGGTGCCAGCGAAGTGCCGACGAGCCTTCGTCAGCGTCAATACGGCCTTGCCACACGGGCATGGCGAGATGTGCGGTCATGCGGGGTACTCCAGGTTGATTCAGTCCAGCCGCGCGCCCACGCGCAGGGCGACCTCGCGGGTCCAGCGGGTCAGGCGTTCGCTGTTTTGCTGGGCACGAATGGCCGGGGCCATCAGGCTGATTGCACCGTGCAAACGGTTGCGGCTGTCGAGCACCGGGGCGCTGACGCCCCAGATACCGTCGTCGATTTCGCCAAGGCTGACGGCATAGCCCTGGTCGCGAATAGCAATGAAGCTCTGCAGATAGACCGCGATGCCGTCAGCATCGACGCCCTGCTCATGGAGGATCGCCTCGCTGCGTTCCGGCGCCATATGCGCCAGCAGCACCCGCGCCGAAGCCCCCACCAGCAGCGGCTGGGCCAGGCCTTTCTGATAGCAGCAACGCAGCGGCTGCGGGCTGTCGATCAGCTCGATGCAAATCGCCTGGCCATTACTCGGTACCATCAGCGCAACGCTTTCCCGGCTCAACTCGGCCAGGCGTTTGAGCTCAGGCAATGCCTGCGACACCAGCAGCGCTTCACGGTCGAACTTGTTCGCCAGCTGCAGACAGGCCGGCCCCGGCAGGTAGCGGCCATGGCCGTTGTCTTCCGCCAGGCCCCAGCGCAGCAGGGTTTTCAGGTGCCGATAGGTGCTGCTCAGGGGCTGTGCCAGTTGCAGGCTCAGTTCCTTGGCCGACAGCGCCTCATCGGCCTGGCCAAGGGCAACGAGGATCTGCAGCAGGCGATCGGTGGGCGTGTTGTAGTTCATATGTGCTCCTTGCGAACATGGTGCACAGGCTTTTCCCAAAGGGTGAAACAGGATTCCCACTAAGTGGGAAATTTCGCAATTAAAAGCGATGAGGGGTGTGTAAACGGCAGGCAGGATCAGGCCGACAAGGACTTGCCGCAGCGCCCGTAGACCACTATCTCTCCCGCGGTGGCAATCACCAGGCTCAAGCCGGTGTAGGAAAACCCGAACGCCCTCACCTCCAGTTCGACCCCCAGCTTGTGGAACAGCGCTGGCCGGTTGTAGCGCGCGCCGTGCAGCCACGACCCCGGTTCAACCAGCAGCAGGTGCTGCTCGGGCCAGGCCAGAACGATGTCCTCGACCATCCAGCCATCGGCGGTGGCCAGCGGCAGACCGCCGCCATTGATACCGGCCATGCGGATCACCCGCTCGTGCAACGGGCCGATGCCGCGGGTTTCCAGGTGGCGGTCGCTGCCGAGGTTGTCGGTGCGGTCGCGGGCGACTTTCTCGCCGGTCTGGCAATCGATCACACTGCGTCCGGAACTGGAGGCGACCAGCAGCAGTTCGCTGTCACGGTCAAAGCCGATTTCCAGCAGACCGGCAATGGTCAATCGCGTCTTCAACTGCCACGGTTCAGGCGCGGCTGCGACCTGAAGCTGTTCGATCACCCGGCGCAGCGGGTCAAGATGGGATGAGGGCATGTCGCGACTCTGCTTTGTGGGTCAGGCGTCGAGGTCAGGAGCTGTTAGATGAAGCCTCGCCGAAATGGTTCATGGATCCTACGATTGCAAGCCGATACAGACAGCACTCTCCCTATCCTGCATCCATTCATAACTATACGGTTACACCGATGAACAAATCCAAGTCCGCTGGTAAAGGTTCACCAACAATGCTCGCAATCTGTTGTACCTGCACAGCATTAAGTAGCCAGTCGCCATCAGGGCTGCTCTCTAAATCAGACCACCCAAGAATATCCAATACTCGTTGTTCAAACTCATGAGCTACATCTAGCTCGTACTTCAGCGAGTCGTCTTCGTTATCGCCTGGCAAAAAACCGCTAATCCATAAAAACATGATGATATTTCTCTTATTTCGGGGTTGTTCTTCCCGGTTTGGCAGGTTTGGTTTGTTCACCTGTTTCAGGGTCAAATTCGCCAAGGTGTGTGGTTCCTTGCGGACTATAAATTTCGATTTTTCCGTGCTGGCTGTCCCATTCGTAGATGCGCCCTTTGCTGTCTTTCCAGCGTCGCCGCTTACCGCCACCTCCTTGGATGGGGCTTTTATCTTTTGCCGGTTTAGCGTCTGGAAAAGCAGCAAGCTCTTTGGGGGCTTGTGGTACTTAATATCCCCGCCACCCCTGACGTTGATCGACAGGTAGATCGGCGCAACCTGAGGCAGGCTCGGGAACCAGATAATGGCGTCCTGGTAATCCGGCGGATACGCCGGATTAATCAGGATCTGCTCTGTCTTCGGGCCGGGTGGATACACCCAAACGGCAGGCTTCAGTGTGACGCCCTCGAGCGCCGGAATCCCCAGCACCGTATGGGGATCGGCGGCCGGCGTCCAAATGATTTCAATGCCTAAGCGTCACCCGTGCGCGAGTGTTGCCTTTGGTCAGGTCGGCATATTGCGCGGAGGAATAGAACGCGCTGTCCGGTGAAGTCGTGTTCGGCATCAGTGCTGCCACCGTGATCGCCAGCCCTCTAGGCAATACCGCCGCAAGCGTTCCACCCAGTCGGGCAGTCAAGGCCGACGCACTGACAGATCCACCTACCCACTCAAGCGCCGCAGCACCAGCGGCCATCCTTATGCCCGAACCCAGCACTGCATAGGTGCCGTACTGCTTTAACGACTCGACCGGCACAAAGCCCCTGTGATCCGTCACCCCATCCGGCAACGTGCAGGACTTGGCGAAAATGTATCCCTCCTGCTTTCTCTCCTCCCGTTTCTGAATCTTCTCCCAACGCTCGTCGGCTTCCCGATCATTGCGCTCGTTCGCCGCCTCTGCTCGGTCCCAAGCCGCCTGTGCTGCCCGTGTCGCCTCAGCATGCAGCTTGCTGTCATCTCGCCGAGTTGCCCCAAGCAAATTCAAACCAAGTTTTTTGGTTGGCATAACGCTCCCTGTCAAAATTGTCTCGATCCCGAGCAAGAGACGGCAAAGCCAAGCCCCCCTCGGCCAGCCTAATCACAACAACACCGAAGGGGTGCGTGCATCATGGCTAAGGAACATACTACAGAGTGGATTTCGCATCCCGCACGATGTCAGGCATGATCAACCGCGCATGCTTTACGAATCAATGCCCCGCGGAGCCGAAATTGCCCACCCCTCGCCACTTCAGCCAGAAATCCAGTACAACAAACATGCTGAACCTCAAGCACCCGCAGGGGCCCTCCTTGCCCGCCTACCGCGTCGGCTTCCTGCTGCTGGAGAATTTCTCCATGGCCAGTTTCACCGTGGCCATGGATGTGCTGGTCACCGCCAACCTGTTGCAAAACGAGCTGTTTGTCATCACACCGCTGTCACTGGGGGCCGAACGGGTGATCAGCGACCTGGGGCTGGAGATCTATGCCACAGGCCTTGAGCGTAACACCCTGGATAACCTGGACATGCTGGTGGTCTGTGGCGGCTTGCGCACACCGCTCAAATACCCGCAGCTGGACCGTCTGCTGAGCGAGGCGGCAAGCCATGGTCTGGCTTTGGGCGGGCTGTGGAACGGTGCCTACTTTCTCGGGCGTGCCGGGGTACTGACAGGCTACAACTGCACCATCCACCCCGAACAGCGAGCGAGCCTGGCCGAGCTCACGCAAAGCACGATTACCCCGGCCAGTTTTGTCCTCGACCGCGACCGCTTGACCGCCGCCAGCCCCAACGGCGCGCTGGAGATGATGCTGGCGCTGCTCAAGCTGCAACAGGGCGAAGCACTGGCGGCCGGGGTCGAGGAGATTCTGGCGTTCTCCGGGGCACGCTTTCGGCGGGTCGACAGCAGTTCGAAAAAATCCATGAGCGCACCGCTGCGGACCATCGTCGAACTGATGGAAAACAACCTGGAAGAAACCCTGAGCCTGGATCAGCTGGCCACCTACAGCGGTCGCTCGCGCCGCCAGATCGACCGGCTATTCCAGGCACAACTGGGCACCTCGCCCAGCCGCTACTACATGGAACTGCGCATCACCAAAAGTCGGCGCCTGCTGCAGTATTCCGACCTGCCGTTGATGGATGTGGCGATTGCCTGTGGCTTTGTCTCGGTGTCGCATTTCAGCAAGTGCTACAGCGCCTACTTCGGCTACCCGCCTTCGCGTGAACAGCGGCTGGGCGAGTAACCACGGCGGCTGCTGTTCAGGCTCAAGCCGCCCTCCACCACCAGCACCAGCACCGCCAGCCAGATGGCGATGTAAGTGGGCCATTGCGCCGCGGCGATGCTTTCCCCCAGGAGGATCGCGGCCAGCACCAACAGGATCGGCTCGACGTAGATCAGCAGGCCGAACAGGGTCAGGTTCAAGCGTGGCCCTGACAGCGCTTGCAAGGCCAGCGCAGATGCACTGATCGCCCCCAGCCCGGCGACCAGCCACGGCAAGCTTGAGCCACTGGCGGCAACGCTCAGCACTACGCCGCCCTTGAGCACGAAAAACAGGCTGACCGGCAGGCTCAGGCTCATGTCGAACCACAGGCCGCCCATGTTGTTGCTGTCGCTGACCCGGCGCAGCCAGAAGTACAGCGGATACCCCAACCCCACCGCCAGCACCGGCCAGGTGATGGCCTTGGCAATGGCGATCTGGTTGATGATGCCCAGCGCCGCCAGCGCACAGGCCAGCAGTTGCAGGCGACTGATGTTGTCGTTGAAGGCCAGACGGCCGACGATCACCATGGTCAGTGGCATGAGGAAATAGCCAAGCGAAACATCCAGGCCGTAGCCATTGATCGGTGCCCACATGAACAACCACAACTGCACCCCGAGCAACGCCGCCGACACCAGGCGCACCGCCCAGAACCAGCGCTCTTCAAACACCCGCCGAACAAGCCGGCGCACTTCGTGCCAGTGGCCGCTGGCGAGCACCATCAGGGTCAGGCAGGGCACAGTCAGGAGAATTCGCCAGCCGTAGATTTCGTCGCCGGCCAAGGGTTCGAGCAAATGGGTATAGGCGTACATCACGGCAAACAGCACCGACGCCAGTACGTTGAGCAGCACGCCCAGGGCGGCATTGGGGGTAGCGGGCGAGTGCATGGCGGTGTCCTTCACGTAGCGGTTCGGTTGGTGATAATTTATTGCGTAGCGCCCGATAAGTGCCCTCGTTTTTCACCCTGAAGATGAGAAATTATTGCACATGAAACCTGCACTGGATGATTTCGACCTTGCCCTGCTCAACGTCCTGCAGCAGGACAACAGCCTGCCGCTGCGAGAACTGGCCGAGCGGGTACACCTGTCGTCAGCCTCCGTGCAGCGGCGCATCCAGCGGCTGAAGACAGCCGGCTTTATCCAGGCCAACGCGGCAGTGATCGATCCGGAAAAAGTCGGTCAGGTAATTACCTTGATGGTCGAGGTACATGCCGACCGCACCCAGTCGGCAGACCTTGAGCTGATGAAACAGGCCTTCTCCGGGCCCGAGATCCAGCAGTGCTACTACGTCACCGGCGATGCCGACTTCATGCTGGTGCTGACGGTGGCGAGCATGAGCGAGTTTCAGGCGCTCGCTCAACGGCTGTTTCATGACAACCCGAACGTGAAGTGGTTTCGCACCATTGTCGTGCTGGAGCGGGTGAAATCGACCTTGCATGTGCCGATTGTGGGTAATCGCGGGGCAAGCCCGCTCCCACCGGATAAGTGATCAACCTGTGGGAGCGGCGGTGCGACGACTCGACTTGCCCCGCGATGAAGTCAGTTCTGCTCTAGCGCCTGGCGCAACTCTTCGGCCGTGGCGAACTCCCGCTGACTGACCACCTGCCCCTTGTCCAACTGCAACCACAGCACCTTGTCTTCGGCACCGGCATAGCGTGTAGCCACACTGCCCTCACGGTCCAGCAGCACCCGGTAGCTGTAGTCGCGCATTGCCGGGATGGCGAAGAGCTTGGAAATCAGCGCCGGCATGCGCTGGATGTCCGCGACGAACACGATCTGGCGGGCTTCCAGGTAGCCCTTGGGACGGTCGGCCAGGGCCGCCTTGACCAGCTTGGCGCCATCCATGTTGCGCGCCACCAGCAAGGTGCGGGTCTGGTCGTTGAGGCTGTAGGCCTGGTCGTACTGGTCAAGCAGGGTCCAGGGCGCCAGGCGCTCGCCGACTTCGACCGCCTGGGCCAGCAGCGGGGACAGGCTCAACAGTAGTGCTATGGCGTATTTCACAAGTGACCTCAATGGCTGGTAAGAGAATGCAGCGTGCATGGTAGGCCGTTGCCGCCGAGCCAGTCCATGCATGAGAAAAACCTGAAACAAATAAAACAAAAGGATATAAAAATAACAAAACAATCTAACTAAACAGAATAAACAAATTGAAGCACTTAACCGGGCTGCTTATATTTTTGGACACCAACCGTCCTTGAGTCTCTGGAGTCCGCCCATGCCGCAACAGCCCCATTCTCCCCTGCGCCGCTTGCTCACTGGCGGCTTGATTGCCGCCTTCGCCGCATTGCTGCTACCCGGCCAAAGCGCCGTGGCCGAGCCCAGCAAAACCCTGCGCATCGGCTACCAGAAATTCAACAGCATCAACATCCTCAAAGGCAGCGGCGCCCTGGAAAAAGCCCTGGCGCCACAAGGCGTGAGCGTCAGCTGGTACGAGTTTTCCGCCGGCCCGCAACTGCTGGAAGCATTGAGCACCGGCGCTATCGACCTGGGCCACGCTGCCGATGCGCCGTCGGTGTTCGCCCAGGCGGCGGGCAAGCCGGTGGTGTATCTGGCCGCCGAGCAACCTTACCCGCGCGGCATCGGCCTGGTGGTCCGTGAGCAGGACAAGATTGCCAACGTCCAGGCCCTCAAGGGTCAGCGCGTGGCCACCGGCCGCGGCTGGAACGCCCAGTACCTGCTGGCCGTGGCCCTGCAGGATGCCGGCCTGAGCTACAAGGACATCACTCCGGCCTACGTCAACAACGCCGCCGACGCGGTGGCGGCGCTGCAGTCGGGCAGTGTCCAGGCCGTGACCCTGTGGGACCCGTTCCTGGCCGCCGCAGAAAAACAACCGGGGCTGAAAAACCTGCGTGACGGCAGCGGACTGTCCAACAACCGCACCTTCTACCTGTCGTCCGCGGCCTTTGCCGACAACAACCGTGCCCTGCTCAAGACCTTCTTCAGCGAACTGGCCAAGGTCAGCGCCTGGGCCAACCACAAACCCGATGAAGTGGCCGCCCTGCTCGCCCCGCAACTGGGCATCGGCGCCGATGTACTGCAGGTGGCCAGTGAACGGCGCAATTACAATGCCGTGCCGATCGACAGCAAAATCACCGCCGAACAACAGAAACTGGCCGACACTTTCCAGGGCCTGGGCCTGATTCCCAAAGCCCTGCGGGTGGCCGATGCGGTGTACCCGGTCTCGGTGTTGCCCTGAGCTGACTGACCGGTAATGCCGACTCGCGGATCAGCCCGGTCGGCATTCACTAATCAAATACCGGGTATTTCAACATTTAATTTGTGGATAGCACGAGCTTGTCTATATCGTGTCAATGCATCCCCACGCAGCGCCGGCCGGCGCTGCCAGGCACGGGGACACAACAACAAGTCGAGACTGTCCATGTCGAAATCTTCTTACTACGCCCCTCACGGTGGGCACCCGGCTCAAACCGAGCTGCTGACAGACCGTGCCATGTTTACCGAAGCCTATGCCGTGATCCCCAAGGGCGTGATGCGTGACATCGTCACCAGCCACCTGCCGTTCTGGGACAAGATGCGCATGTGGGTCATCGCCCGTCCGCTGACCGGTTTCTCGGAAACCTTCTCGCAATACATCGTGGAGCTGGCGCCAGAAGGCGGCAGCGAGCGCCCTGAGCTGGACAAGAACGCCGAAGCGGTGCTGTTCGTCGTCGAAGGCGAAGTCGACATCACCCTGCAGGGCAAGCCTTACACCCTGAAAGAAGGCGGCTACGCCTTCATTCCGCCGGCGGCCGACTGGAGCCTGCGCAACACCAGCGGCAAGAACGTCACCTTCCACTGGATCCGCAAGCACTACCAGGTGGTAGAAGGTCTGGCGCTGCCGGAAGCCTTCGTCACCAACGAAAAGGACATCGAGCCGATCCCGATGCCGGGCACCGACGGCGCCTGGGTCACCACGCGCTTCGTCGACATGGCCGACATGCGCCACGACATGCACGTCAACATCGTGACCTTCCAGCCGGGCGGCGTGATTCCGTTCGCTGAAACCCACGTCATGGAACACGGCCTGTACGTGCTGGAAGGTAAAGCGGTGTACCGCCTGAACCAGGACTGGGTCGAGGTCGAGGCCGGTGACTTCATGTGGCTGCGCGCCTTCTGCCCGCAAGCCTGCTACTCCGGCGGCCCAGGTCCGTTCCGCTACCTGCTGTACAAAGATGTAAACCGTCATATGAACCTGGTGCTGAACCCTCAGCGCTAAGATGTACAAAGAGCCCGCCGTCACTGGCGGGCTTTTTTTTGCTGTGGGAGCGGGCTTGCCCCGCGATTGCTATCTGTCAGCCACATCGCATCGCGGGGCAAGCCCGCTCCCACCGCAAGCCCACCCCCCTCCTGCATGGCCTATGCTCTTTTTTGACCTGACGTCGGCCATGGAGCCCGTCTTATGAAGCCCGGATACCTCTGCGGCGCGCTGCTGCTCATGTTGCTAAGCAACATCGCACACGCCGATGCCTGGCAGCTGGCCAAGGACGAAGACGGCATTCAGGTGTATCTGGATGATGTGGCCGGTTCGAAGTACCAGCGCTTTCGCGGCGTGACCCTGATCAAGGCCGATGTGCGCACCCTGAGTGACCTGCAAGAGAATCTGCGGGTGGCGTGCAAATGGTTATACGGCTGCGCCAGCATGCGCCTGCTGGACGTCGAAGGCGACAGTACCTGGGTGTACCTGACCACCGAACTGCCCTGGCCGGCCAGCCCGCGCGACATCGTGATCAAGGTGCAGACTGAGCGCAGCGACGATGGCGGGCTGATCCGCCACCTCAGCGCCGTTGCCGGCAAGGTTGAACGGCAACCGGGACTGATCCGCGTCCGCCAGCTCAAGGGCCTCTGGACCCTGATCCCCAAAGGTGAGCAGCTCACCGAAGTGACCTATCAACTGGAGGCCGAGCCGGCCGGGGACATTCCCTCGTGGCTGGCCAACGAGTTCGTCATCGATGCGCCCATGGTTTCACTGCGCACCTTGCGGGCGGTGGCGGAGCGTCAAGGCCTGCGCCCCGAGCAGGAAACACCCGAAGAATGACTACACCTCATGGGCTTGCAGCAGACTCGCCAACACCCCCGCCAACTCCTTGACCATCGGATCGGCGGTCGGTCGATGAACGATGACGATTTCGTAGCTGTCGATCACCGGCAGGCCGTTCTGCTCACCCAGCACCGCATGTTCGCGGGTTGCCGCGCGCGGCGGCAGCAGGCTGATGCCCATGCCATCGGCCACCGCGGCCTGGATACCACTGAGGCTCGAGCTGGTGAAGCTGATGCGCCAGCGCCGGCCCATGCTTTCGATGGCGTTGATCATGTCGTCGCGGTACAGCCCCCGCGGCGGAAAGGTCACCAGTGGAATCGGGTCGAGGTCGATCGAGGGCGTGCTGGCGCTGTCGATCCATTGCAACTCTTCCGGCCAGCAGGCCACCCCTTCGCGGCTGTTGCGCCGCTGCTTGAGCAGTACCAGGTCGAGTTCACCGTTGTCGTAGCTCTGGCTCAAGTCACGGCACAGGCCGCTGGTGACCTCCAGTTTGACCTGCTGGTACTTGCGATTGAACGCCGACAAGGCATTGGTGGTGCGCCCACCGACAAAATCCTCCGGTACCCCCAGGCGCACGGTCACGCCTACGGTGGCGCCGGCCAGGGCTTCGAGCATCTGGTCATTGAGGGCCAGCATGTGGCGGGCGTAGCCGAGTAATGTCTGGCCAGCATCCGTGGGCAATACATCGCGATTGCCACGCACCAGCAGGCGGTGGCCGACCATGTCTTCCAGGCGCCGTACTTTCTGGCTGACGGTCGACTGGGTGGAATGCAGACGTGCGGCAGCGGTGGTAAAGCTGCCGCAGTCGGCCACCACGACAATGGCCCGAAGCAGGTCCAGATCGAACAACGACCTATTCGGTTTTACACTGATGTCCATGTAAATATTTAACTTCTAAATGGTGAGCACGATTTCTATCATGCCCCCATTCACGGGACAACCCACGGAGACCAGCGGATGCGCCTGGAACACCTCAACGTTTTTTTCGCATTCCTATTGGCCATGATGACCTCAATCACCGCCAGTGCCGAAGGCGGCGTGCTGGAAAGCCAGTTGCGTGACGCCGCCGACAATGGCGACGCCGCGCGCGTACGCAGCCTGCTTGAACAAGGCGCCAACCGCGAAGCCCGCGACAAGCTGGGGCGCACGCCGCTGTTGCTGGCGACCCATCGCAACCAGGTCGAAGCGGCACGGGTGCTGATCGAGGCCGGGGCCGATGTCAACGCCAAGGACAACATCGACGACAGCCCATACCTGTATGCCGGTGCGCGTGGCTTCAACCAGATCCTGCGCCTGACCCTGGAGCACGGCGCCGACCTCAAGAGCACCAACCGCTATGGCGGTACGGCGCTGATTCCGGCGGCCGAGCGTGGTCATGTCGACAACGTGCGCACCCTGATTGACGCCGGTGTCGACGTGAATCACCTCAATCGCCTGCACTGGACGGCCTTGATGGAAGCCATCGTGCTCAGCGACGGCGGACCGCGTCATGTGGAGATTGTCGAGATGCTGGTCAAGGCCGGGGCCGATGTGAACATTGCCGACAAGGATGGTGTGACACCGTTGGCGCATGCACGCAAGCGTGGCTATACGGCGATGGTGAAGATTCTGGAGGCAGCATCGCGGGGCAAGCCCGCTCCCACCGGTGGGAGCGGGCTTGCCCCGCGATGAACTTCATACCTTATCGATCTTGGCAGGAGGCGTTGGCTCTTCGTCCTGGTTCACCGAACGACGAAAGCCCTTGATCGACTCCCCCAGATCACTGCCCAGCGTCTTGAGCCGCTTGCTGCCGAACACCAGTACCACCACAACCAGCAGTACTCCCCAGTGTTTCCAGTCGAACACACCCATGCTCCACCCTCCTTCGCTTATTCGATGTCTTCGAACGGCAGGCCCACGTAGTTCTCGGCAATGTTGACCAGGCCGGCGTGCGAGTTGAAGAAGTACTCACGGTCAGCCTGCTGCATCTTCTGATCCCAGGCGTCCTTGTGCTCGCCGAAATCGTGCAGCAGGTTGGTCATGAACCAGCTGAAGCGCTCACCTTTCCAGACCCGGCGCAAGGCCAGTTCAGAGTAGCTATCAAGCAGGTCGGTACGGCCTTCGCGATAGACCTTGACCAGGATCCGATACAGATAGCAGACATCCGAAGCCGCCAGGTTCAAGCCCTTGGCGCCGGTAGGCGGAACGATGTGGGCGGCATCGCCGACCAGGAACAGCTTGCCGTACTGCATCGGTTCGACCACGTAGCTGCGCAGCGGCGCGATGCTTTTTTCCAGTGCGGGTCCGGTGACCAGGCGTTCACCAACTTCCTCGGGCAAGCGCGCCTTGAGCTCGTTCCAGAAGCGTTCGTCCGACCAGTCATCAACGTGATCGGTCAGCGGCACTTGCAGGTAATAACGACTGCGGGTCAACGAGCGCTGGCTGCACAGCACAAAGCCGCGGTCGTGATGGGCGTAGATCAGTTCATGGTTGACTGGCGGGGTGTCGGACAACAGTCCCAGCCAGCCGAAAGGATAGACGCGCTCATAGTGAGTCAGCACGGCTTCGGGAATGCTCTTGCGCGCCACCCCGTGGAAGCCGTCGCAACCGGCGATGTAATCGCAATCGATGCGATGGGTCTGGCCGTCTTTCTCGTAGGTGACGTAGGGTTGCTCGCCTTTCATCTCGTGCGGTTGCACATTGTCGGCCGCATAGATGATCGGCGCGCCGCTGAGCGTGCGCGCATGCATCAGGTCGCGGGTGACTTCGGTCTGGCCGTAGACCATCACCGTCTTGCCACCGGTCAGCTTCTTGAGGTCGACGCGAATGCGTTTGCCGCCCACCAACAGTTCGACGCCATCGTGCACCAGGCCTTCAGCGTCCATGCGCTCGGACACACCGGCTTCGCGCAGCAGGTCGACGGTGCCTTGCTCGAGCACGCCGGCACGAATGCGCCCGAGTACGTACTCCGGGGTCTGGCGTTCGACGATCACCGTGTCGATGCCAGCCTTGTGCAGCAGTTGGCCCAGCAGAAGGCCCGAAGGGCCGGCACCGATAATGGCTACCTGAGTTCTCATTATTCTTGTCTCGCTTTGGGGCTCCAGGCTTGGGGACGCGAGCGCCTGGAAGCTATTGTTGTTGTGTGCCCCTGCATTTTTGCTGACAAAAACCGGATAAAAAGGTGATATTCCTCCTGCGAATTGCACTTTTACAAATACAGTTCGATTATCGGACAGGCCCACAATGACAAGATCCAGCCTCCCCAGAATCCCCGTGTTCAAGCTGTATGGCGAAAGCCAGGCCTGGCCGACGCCCGACCTGCTGCACTGCGAATCGATCCCCAAACGCAGCAGCCTGCACCACTGGGAGATCAAAGCGCATCGCCATGCCGACCTGTTTCAGCTGTTGTATGTGCGCCGCGGCCAGGCCGTGATCGAGCTTGAAGGGCGGCGCAACACAGTGCGCGAAGCGGCGATACAGGTGATCCCGCCGATGACCGTCCACGGCTTTCAGTTTTCCGAAGACATCGATGGCTACGTGCTGACCCTCGGCGCACCACTGGTGGCGCAACTGGAAGCGCAGCTAGGTGCACCGCTCACGGTGCTGGCCTCGACGGGCTGTTATCGGCTGGGCGCAGACCGCCGCGCCTTGCACACCCTGATCAGGGTGTTGCACCAGGAATACGAAGGCAGCGCCCCGGCACGCGAGCTGCTGCTGCATTCGCTGGTTACTTCACTGATGGTCTGGATCAGCCGCCGCAGCCAGCAGAACACCCTGTCGAGCAACCGTGACGAGCGTAACCAGCAATTGCTTGCGCGCTTTATCAAGCTGGTCGAACAGCACTACCGCGAACACCTGTCGGTCGAGTTGTTCGCGCATCGCCTGGGTGTTTCCAGCGTGCACCTGAACAACCTCTGCCGCGAACTCGCCGGACAGACCGCACTGCAGATCATTCACCAGCGCTTGCTGCTCGAAGCCCGGCGCAACCTGATCTACACCAACATGAGCATCAGCCAGCTGTCGGACAGTCTGGGCTTCAGTGACCCGACCTACTTTTCGCGCTTTTTCCGTCGTCTCTGCGGGCAGACGCCGAATGCCTTTCGCCAGGCCGGGGTGTCGTGATTGCTGTGGGAGCGGGCTTGCCCCGCGATTGCGATCTGTCAGCCACATCGCTTCGCGGGGCAAGCCCGCTCCCACCGAGGAGGGGCCAAAGCGCTCCCAACTTTTCTACAACCTGCTGAAATTTCTTAACAAACACTAACAACACAGCACGTACACAGCCGGACAAAATCAGTAAGTAATTGATATATAAAGAATATAAATCTGGCACAAAACTTGAGAGGGCCCGTGCAGGCGCTGCACGGCGCCGCACCCATAACAATAAGGTTGACCCTCTCATGTTCAAACGCGCCCCGCTGCACCTCGCCGCCAGCCTGCTGCTGGCCACCTCCACCTGGCAGGCCCAGGCCACCGAAGGCGGCATCTCCTCCTGGCCCATGGGCATCGAGCTCTATGGCATGGGTATCCTGCCGCCACCGGGCACCTACGGCCAGTTGTTCGTCGGCAACTACCTGGCCGACAGCCTGCGCGACAATAGCGGTGACAAGGCCGCCGATATCGACCTGCGTGTTACCACGCTGGTACCGCGTTTCGTCTGGGTTACGGAACAGAAAGTGTTTGGCGGCGACCTGGGCTTTCACGCCCTGCTGCCGCTCAATGACATGCGCCTGAACGTCAAGGGCGGCCCGCACGACCACAAGCGCGGCATCGGTGACGCCCATCTGGGGCCGGTGATCGGCTTTCACCCCAGTGACAAGCTGCACATCGCCACCGGCGTCGACTTCGTCCTGCCCACGGCCAGCGAGTACGACAAGGATGATCTGATCAACCTCGGCAACAACTACTACACGGTGCAAGGCGTGCTGGCGATGACCTACCTCGACCCCGCCGGACTGAATGCCGATGTGCGCCTGATGTACGACTACAACTTCGAGAACAAGGCCACCGACTATCAGTCGGGCCGCGAGCTGCACGCCGATTACACCCTCGGCTGGGGCCTGGGCAACGGTTGGGTACTGGGGGTTGGCGGGCATGCCTACCAGCAGGTCAGCGACGACAAGTGCAGCGCCGGCGATTGCGCAGCCGCCGCCCTGGTCGAGGCCAGTGACGGCAACCGCGGGCGCTCGTTCTCGATCGGCCCCGCCGTGCAATACAGCAGCAAGCAAGGCTGGATGTTCAGCGCCAAATGGCAGGACGAATCCGGCGTACGCAACCGCGCCGAGGGCCAGACTTACTGGTTCAAGTTCACCACGCCGCTTTAACCCTCAGCCATCCGGGTCAGCTGCCCTTGAGCCGGTAGCTGACCTGGGCCCGGCTCATACCGAGCATCTGTGCCGCCGCTGTCACGTTGCCGCCCGAGCGGTCCAGCGCCAGACGCACCAGGCGTCGCTCGATTTCCTCCAGCGAGGTGCCCAGCACCCGCTCCTGGCCGGCGAAGAAGGCCTGCAGGCTGGCGAGTTCCGGGGCTTCAGTTGCGCTCTGGCCTTGCTCTGTTTCAGTGTCCCTGACGGTGGCCCGAGGTGCAGCGCTATCCAGGGCCAGGCGCCCCTCGGCGGTCAGGCCGATGGCCGAGTCAATCAACGGCGCGCCGGCCTCGGCCAGGTGCACCACATCAATTACCTCACCATCGCTGGCGGCAATCACCCCGCGCTCCACCAGGTTCTGCAGCTCGCGAATATTGCCGGGGAAACGATAGGTCAACAGCGCATTGACCAGACGCATGCTGAAGCCCGCCAACTGCCGGCCGTGGCGTTGGCTGAAGCGCCGCAGGAAATAGCTCATCAGCAACGGAATGTCTTCGCGCCGCTCGCGCAGCGGGGGCAAGTGAATGGGGAAGACGTTCAAGCGATAGAACAGGTCCTCACGAAAACGCCCCGCTTCAACCTCCTTGCGCAGGTCGAGATTGGTCGCGGCAATCACCCGCACATCGACCTGGATCGACGATGTGCCGCCAACCCGCTCGATCTCGCCCTCCTGCAAGGCGCGCAGAATCTTGCTCTGGGCATGCAGGCTCAAGGTGCCGATCTCGTCGAGGAACAGCGTGCCACCATTGGCTCGCTCGAAACGCCCGGGCCTCGAACGTTCGGCACCGGTGAAGGCGCCGCGTTCGACACCGAAGAGCTCGGCCTCGACCAGGTTTTCCGGCAGGGTTGCGCAATTCAGCGCCACCATCGGTGTGTGCTGACGTCGGCTGGCCTGGTGCAGGGTATGGGCGAACAGTTCCTTGCCCACCCCGGATTCACCGGTCAACAGCACCGTGGCCTGGGTCGGCGCCACGCGCTGCAACAACTGGCTGGCGGCGACGAAGCTGGCGGAGATACCCACCAGTTGCTTGCCGTCGGCTGGCACGTCGAGCTCGGCGACCCGGGTGTCGACTGCCGAGGTATAAGTGCTGCGGCTGAGAAAGTCGCCAGGGTCCAGATAAGCCAGGTCGACATCGATGTCTTCCCACTGCTCAGCCGGTTTGCCGACGATGCGGCACGCCGGATGGCCCATGGCCCGGCACTGCAGCTCGCGAAACACCACCAGGCGCCCGAGCAGTGACGAGGCGTAGCCGCTGGCATAGCC
The DNA here is from genome assembly GCF_000746525.1 of Pseudomonas alkylphenolica. Classification (NCBI taxonomy): domain Bacteria; kingdom Pseudomonadati; phylum Pseudomonadota; class Gammaproteobacteria; order Pseudomonadales; family Pseudomonadaceae; genus Pseudomonas; species Pseudomonas alkylphenolica. The sequence goes on along the minus strand of NZ_CP009048.1, from coordinate 2,223,464 downwards.
GATCTCCATCCAGCACGCCGGCTCTCCGCCCAGGCCGTAGGCGGCGATGTGCTCATCGACCTCCAGGGAGTTGTGCCAGAGAAACTCGGAATAGAAGTGGCCGATGCCCGAATCGATTTCAAAGCGCACGACTTCGACATTAACCATGCCTTCGAGCATGTGCAGGCGCGGGCCGGCACTGTAGAGGCTGGCGTGATCGCCTTCGGGCCACTGCTCGCTGACCTGGGCGGCATCGCGCGCCCCCGCCTGCCAGCCAATACGGGTGAGCAGGCCGCGGGCCTTGTCCAGGCCCAGGGCCTCGATCAGTTCACGGCGAATGGCGCCGAAGGCCGAGCCTTGCAGCAGCATCATGCGCTGGCCACACAGCCAGATACTGCCGTCCTGCGGCGCGAACGCCACAGACTGCGCCAGCTGTTCGGCCGAAGGCAGGCCACTGGCGCCGAACTGGTTGGTGCGGTCGACGATCAGGCTTTTGTGGCGGCCCAGTACCTGTCGGAAAAACGCTTCATCGACGGTACGGCCAGGCTTGCCAGGTGTTGTAGTAGTCATAGGCAATACCAAAGGCAGAAGGTAAGGCTTGCAGTATGCCCCCCACTTCGTCCCGGTCAATCAGCCAACAGGCCAAGGGTAACGTCCAGGCGCGCAAATGACCGATTACCGCCCGGATTTTTCCTTGGCGGCACGCGCGTCGAGCTTTCTGCATTCGGCGACTTCTCTGCATAAATTTTCGCACCTGCTGCTGCCAGCGCTTTCCAAGCCCTCACACACAAACATAATAACTATTTGTTTTATATGGATTTTTATCCATTAAAACGACATGGCACGATAGTAGCTATGGGCTGTTCATCGAAACCTTTTCGACACAATAAGAGAGAAACCGATGACCCCTACCCGCCCTGCCTACCAGAACCTTCACCTGCAGCCGCTGGCCGGACACTGGCGTGCTGGCAGCGCCGAGCGCGCGCTGACGGTAGTCGACCCGTTCAACCAGCAGACCCTGCTGCAGATTCCCATGGCCAACCGCGACGACCTCGATGCGGCGTACCGCAGCGCCCGCCAGGTCCAGCCTGACTGGGCCGCACAGTCCCCCGCCGCGCGCAGCCAGGTGATGCTCCAGGCCGTGCGCATCTTCGATGAGCGTCGTGAGGAAATCATCGACTGGATCATCCGCGAGTCCGGCAGCACCCGGATCAAGGCCCAGATCGAATGGGGCGCCGCCCGCGCCATTACCCTGGAGTCGGCAAGCCTGCCCAGCCGCGTCCACGGGCGCATTGTCAGCTCCAACATTCCCGGCAAGGAAAGCCGGGTGTACCGCAAACCACTGGGGGTGATCGGAGTGATCAGCCCGTGGAACTTCCCCCTGCACCTGACCGCCCGTTCCCTGGCACCGGCCTTGGCCCTGGGCAATACCGTGGTGGTCAAGCCGGCCAGCGACACCCCGGTCAGCGGCGGCCTGCTGCTGGCGCGCATCTTCGAAGAAGCCGGCTTGCCAGCCGGGGCGCTGAGCGTGGTGGTGGGTGCCGGTGCCGAGATCGGTGACGCCTTTGTCGAGCACCCGGTGCCCGCGTTCATCTCGTTTACCGGCTCGACCCAGGTCGGGCGCAACATCGGCCGTATCGCCAGCGGTGGCGAGCACCTCAAGCACCTGGCACTGGAACTGGGTGGCAACAGCCCGTTCGTGGTCCTCGCCGATGCCGACCTGGAACAGGCCGTCCACGCTGCGGTGGTGGGCAAGTTCCTGCACCAGGGCCAGATCTGCATGGCGGTCAACCGCATCATCGTCGAGCAGCCACTGCTCGAGGCGTTCACCCAACGCTTTGTCGAGCGGGTCAAGGCCCTGCCCTGCGGCGACCCGAACCTGCCCGGCACGGTGATCGGCCCGGTGATCAACGCCCGGCAGCTGGAAGGCCTGCAAGACAAGATTGCCACCGCCCAGGCCGAAGGTGCCCGGCTGCTGCTCGGTGGCCAGGCCCAGGGCAATGTGCTGCCGCCGCATGTGTTCGGCAACGTCAGTGCCGAGATGAACATCGCCCACGACGAGATCTTCGGCCCGCTGGTGGGTATCCAGGCTGCACGCGATGCCGAACATGCCCTGGAGCTGGCCAACCGCAGCGAATACGGGCTGTCCAGCGCGGTGTTCAGCGCCAGCCTGGAACGTGCGGTGCAGTTCGCCCAACGCCTGCACGCCGGCATGAGCCACATCAACGACATCCCGGTCAACGACGAGCCCAACGCCCCCTTCGGCGGCGAGAAAAACTCCGGGCTGGGGCGTTTCAACGGTGACTGGGCGATCGAAGAGTTCACCACCGACCACTGGATCACCGTGCAGCACCAGCCGCGCCAATACCCGTTCTGATTGCCTGACCTACCCCCATAACAATAAGGAGTCCGCAATGTCCCTACTGCCCAACCGCCAGGCTGTGCGACGGACCGTCACCACCTGCCTTGCCCTGCCCTTGATCCTGCTCGCCGGCACTGCCTCCGCCGATGGCGACGGGGTGTGGAAAGGCGGCGAGAATGTTTATGCGAAAGTCTGCGGCCACTGCCATGAAGGCCAGGTCGGCCCGCAGCTCAAAGGCCGGCAGCTGCCCGCAGCCTACATCAGCGCCATCGTGCGCAACGGGTTTCGTGCCATGCCTGCCTTCCCCGCTTCGTTCATCGACGACAACGCCCTGCAACAGGTCGGCGACTACCTCTCCAAATCCCCCGCGCCAGCGGCCAAGCCTTGAGGGTGCTGTGATGATGAATGTCGAACGTCGTTCGCTGCTCAAGGGCATGGCCATTGGCGGCCTGGCCGGTGTTGCCCTGAGCAGTTCCAGCCTGAGCCTGGCCAACAGCGTGCTGGGCCGTCCTGCTCACGCCCAGGCCGCGAGCCTGGCGCTGGTCAGTGCCGAGGTCGCCCGCTCGGCCTTTGTCCAGGGCCTGCAGGCAAGCCCGGCCGCCCCGCAGCTGCAGGTGATACCCGCAGGCCTGGAGCTGGCGCTCATGCTTGAGCTGCAGCAGCACCTTGCCAGCGGCCAAGCGCAGCGCCTGATCGGCCTGCTCGACGATGCCAGCGCCACGTTGATCGTCGACCTGGCGCGTAGCGCAGGCGCACGCGTGCAGTGGCTGGGCCAGCACAGCACCCATGCCGGGCAATCACGCCACCGCCTGCTCAGCGCCCAGGCCGCCCACGGTTGCGCCTTGCAGCTGGGCCAGCAACTGCACGCCTGCGGCCAGGGTTTCAGCCTGCACGAGCAGCGCCTGCACAGCCCGGCGCCGACCTTGCAACTGGCCAGCACCAAGCGCGGCGTGGCCGGCGACCAATGGGCGGCCACCCTCGGTTATGCCCTGGCCGTACTCGGCAGCACCGACACCGGCCAGGCGCCGCTGCTTGCCAGCCGCCCCTCGGCACTGACCGGCACCTATGTGTCGTTCTCGATCGCAGTCTGAAGGATTCCCACATGAGCCAAGCAACCGCCAATACCCTGCTGCCCCGCGGCGTCGATGCCGCCCGTTTCGAGCAAGCCCTGGCGCAGTTCCGCGCCCTGCTGGGCGACGACAACGTCCTGGTCAAGGACGATCAGCTGATCCCCTACAACAAGATCATGATGGCCGTGGACAACGCCGAACACGCGCCCGCCGCTGCCGTCACCGCCACCACGGTGGAACAGGTGCAGGGCGTGGTGAAGATCTGCAACCAGTTCAAGATTCCGGTCTGGACCATCTCCACCGGCCGTAACTTCGGTTATGGCTCGGCGGCTCCCGGCCAGCGCGGCCAGGTGATCCTCGACCTGAAGAAAATGAACAAGATCCTTCACGTCGACCCTGAGCTGTGTACCGCCCTGGTCGAACCCGGGGTGACCTACCAGCAGCTCTACGACTACATCCAGGAGCACAAGCTGCCGCTGATGCTGTCGTTTTCCGCGCCTTCGGCAATTGCCGGGCCGTTGGGCAACACCATGGACCGCGGCGTCGGCTACACCCCCTATGGCGAACACTTCCTGATGCAATGCGGCATGGAAGTGGTACTGGCCAATGGCGACGTCTATCGCACCGGCATGGGCGGGGTCAAAGGCGACAACGCCTGGCAGGTGTTCAAGTGGGGTTACGGCCCTACCCTCGATGGCATGTTCACCCAGGCCAACTACGGCATCTGCACCAAGATGGGTTTCTGGCTGATGCCCAAGCCACCAGTGTTCAAGCCGTTTGAAATCAAGTTCGAGAATGAATCGGACATCGCCGAGATCGTCGAATTCATCCGCCCGTTGCGCATCGCCCAGGTCATCCCCAACTCGGTAGTGATCGCTGGCGTGCTGTGGGAAGCCTCGACCTGCAACACCCGGCGCAGCGACTACACCACCGAGCCCGGCGCCACTTCCGACGCCATTCTCAAGCAGATCCAGAAAGACAAGAACCTCGGCGCCTGGAACGTCTACGCCGCCCTCTACGGCACCCAGGAACAGGTCGATGTGAACTGGAAGATCGTCACCGGCGCCCTCAAGCAACTGGGCAAGGGCCGTATCGTCACCGAGGACGAGGCCGGCGACACACAGCCGTTCAAGTACCGCGCGCAGCTGATGTCCGGGGTGCCCAACCTGCAGGAGTTCGGCCTGTACAACTGGCGTGGCGGTGGCGGCTCGATGTGGTTCGCGCCGGTCAGTCAGGCACGCGGCAGCGAGTGCGACAAACAGCAGGCACTGGCGAAAAAGATCCTCAACAAACACGGCCTGGACTATGTCGGTGAATTCATCGTCGGCTGGCGCGACATGCACCATGTCATCGACGTGCTGTACGACCGCACCAACCCCGAGGAAACCCAGCGCGCCAACGCCTGCTTCGCCGAACTGCTGGATGTCTTCGAACAGCACGGTTACGCCGTTTACCGGGTCAATACCGCGTTCCAGGAACGTGTTGCGCAAAGCTACGGGCCGGTCAAACGCAAACTCGAGCACGCGCTCAAACGCGCCCTCGACCCGAACAACATCCTCGCCCCGGGCAAGTCCGGCATCGACCTGAACAATCCGTTCTAAACCATCGAGCAAGCCCCCGCCAGGACGCACCTGGCGGGCCGCTTTGGTTTACCGGCAACTGCGACGCTGTTGGCAACATCTATAATCACGGCTCAATTTCCAGTGGAAAGCCTTGATGCCGCAACCCCGACGATTTCTGCCTTTGGCTTGCGCACACCCGCGACGCACGGTGATCCTGTGTTTTCTCGCCGCTTTCGCCATCAGCCTGGTACTCGCCGGTCGTCAGTATTACCAGCTGCTGCAACGCGAACTGCAAGAGCGCGAGCACAATCTGCACCTGCAGGCGCTGGCCATCGAGGCCGTGGTGAGCAACGGCAAGAGCCAGCTGCAGTTCATGCGCAATATCGCCGAACGGCTGCTGATCGAAGCCCACATTCAACCCGCCATGCGCCGTAACGAGGCCATTGCCGCAGCGATGCGCAACAGCCAGCAGCCGCTCTGGGAGCTGCCAGTGCCAAAGTCCGATGCACCGGTTCGGGCCATAGGCGATGCCCAGCTAGCGAACATTCCGGGCTTGAGCCGCGAGCCCCAGCAATTGATAGAAGACCTGCACCTGGCACACGCGATGAGCCAGGTGTTGCCCGCGCAGTTTCGAGGTGAGAGCAATCTGTCACGCATCCTGTTCCTGACCACCTCCGGCATCGTCATCGCCTACCCGGCAGTCAGGGACGAGCAGCTGGAGCCGATCCTGCGCAAATTCACCAGCTCGCTTTTGATGCACTTGAACCGCGCCAATGCCGAAGACCTCGACATCGCCTTCTATCCGCCGCCCGGCAGCAATCTGGGCAGCATGCCGCACGTACTGCTGAGCACCCCGGTGTACCTCAATGCGGTGATGCGCGGTGCGCTGATCTACGACGTGCCGCAGACCAAGCTGCAGAACTACCTCTACCAGACCACCGCAAGCGATGAGCAGCATGCGCTGATCGATGACGAGGGCAGCCTGGTCGCCTCCAGTGAGCAGATGTTCAAATCGCTGCCGGGCAACTGGCTGCGCAGCTTGCCGGCCTCGAGCATACGCCTGTCGATCCCGATGCTGTTCCAGCGTGACCACGGCACGCTGAAACTTGACGATGGTTACCTGCAATTCCGTGAGCTGCAAAGCATCGACCTGATGCTGACCAATTACATCAGCGCCGCCGACCTGCGGGCGGCGGTCCACGCGCAGATCGATATTCTGTTCCTTGGCGTCTGGGCATTGCTGGGCTTGTTGATGGCCCTGACCCTGTACATCGTCGATCGCCTGTTCAAAGGCCAGTTGCGCCTGAACCGGCAACTGCGCGAGATGGGCCTGGTCGACGGTCTGACCCAACTGGCCAACCGCCGACGCCTGCAATCGGACTTCGGCGGCTTGCTCCAGCGCCTGCGCGAGAATCAGCCGCTGGCCTTGTGGATGCTCGACATCGACCGCTTCAAACACATCAACGACAACTGGGGCCACAGCGCCGGTGATGAGGTGATCAAACACCTGGCCACCCTGTGCCGGGCGCTGGTGCGGCCGCAGGATCTGGTGGTGCGTTATGGCGGTGAAGAGTTCTGCGTGCTGCTGCCTGATACTTCACTGGCCCAGGCCACCCAGATGGCCGAACAGCTGCGCGCCGCCAGCGTGCAGTCGGTGTGCGTACCCGAAGCCGGCACCCTGCTGGCCGGCGCACCGTCGCTGGAAATTCGCCTGACCGTATCGATCGGCGTGGCGGAACTGCGCGTCGATGGCTGCCAGGGCCTGGAAGACCTGGTGGCCACTGCTGACCGGCGCTTGTATGCAGCGAAAAAGGCTGGCCGCAATCAGGTGGTCAGTAGCGATTGAACCGGTGGGAGCGGGCTTGCCCCGCGATTGCGGTGTGTCAGTCATATCGCATCGCGGGGCAAGCCCGCTCCCACAGACAGTAATGTCCTACAGACACCAATCCTGCTTGTCGGCAAAGAACGCCCGCGCATTGTCCTCAAGGCTTTCCAGGTGATAACCGCCTTCCTGGACAATCAGGCACGGCACACCCAGGCTGCGGATACGTTCACCCAAGGCAGCAAAACCTTCGCGAGTGACCGCCACCTTGCTCTGCGGGTCGAGTTCGTAGATGTCAAAGCCCAACGACAACACCAGCACCTCGGCAGCAAAGTCCTTCACCGCTGCCAGGGCGACCTCCAGCTGGCCGAGGAAGTCCGCCTCGCTGGCGCCATGGGCCATCGGCAGGTTGAGGTTGTAGCCCTGCCCCGCACCGCTGCCGCACTCGTCGGCAAAACCGGCGACCGCCGGGTAGAAGTTGGTCGGGTCACCGTGCACCGAGACGTACAACACATCGTCACGCTCGTAGAAGATCTCCTGGATGCCCTGGCCGTGGTGCATGTCGGTGTCGAGCACCGCCACGCGGCTGAAGCGCTCGCGCAACACCTGGGCGGCAATCGCGGCATTGTTCAAGTAGCAGAAGCCACCCGCCGCTTCGGCGCGGGCGTGGTGCCCCGGTGGACGGCACAAGGCGTAAGCCGCAGGCTCGCCGTCGAGTAACGCTCTGGCCCCGGCCACTGCGCTTTGCGCCGACCAGTAGGCCGAACGCCAGGTCAGCTCACCCACCGGGCAACTGCCGTCCGCCAGGTAACAGGCCGCCTGGGCGAGAATGCCGCGCATGGCATTGGACTCACGCACGAAGATGTTCGACATCACCTCATCGCCCCAGTCTTCGGGGATGTCCTGCCAGCGCGGGTGAGCTTCCTGGAGAAAGTTCACATAGCCCTCACCGTGAACCGCCAGCAACGGTTGCAAGCCGGCATCGTCCGGCTGTGCGATGTCGAAACCGAGATTCTGCGCCGCCTGCAACAGATTGCGGGCACGTTCGGGCACTTCCTGCGGCGTGCGCAGCTGCCCACGGGAGTAGTAACTGCGCGGATGGTGCAGAAGCTGTTCGGGGTGAAAGTAGCAACGCATGAGCTTCTCCTTATTCGGCCCAGCCAGCACGGGCCAGCACGGCATTGAGCAACACATCGGCGCCCCGGCGCACATCCTCGGGCAGTACGTCTTCCGCCTCGTTGTGGCTCAGGCCGCCGACACAGGGAATGAATACCATAGCGGTCGGACAATAGCGCGCCAGCAGGATCGCATCGTGACCGGCGCCGCTGACAATCGACTGCTGGGCATAGCCCAGACCGTCCACGGCAGCCTGCACGGCGGCCACGCAGTCAGCGTCAAACGGCGTTGCCGGGCTGACCCAGTGGCGGCTGATGCTGACTTTCAGGCCACGTTGCGCGGCGATGGCTTGCAGGCGTTTACCGACCTGTTGCTCCATGTCGTCAATCGCGCTGTCGAGGTGATGACGCAGGTCGACGGTGAACTGCACCAATCCCGGAATGGTGTTGCGCGAGGACTTGCTGATGCTCAGCTCGCCGACCGTGGTCAGGCCTTGCGGGGCGAAGTCGCAGGCCAGCTGTTCAATCGCCTGGATCATCGGCGCGGCGGCATAGAGGGCATCCTTGCGCAACGGCATCGGCGTGGTACCGGCGTGTGCGGCCATGCCTTCGACCCGCACGTCGAGCCAGCGAATGGCCTGACCGCCACTGACCACACCGATGCTCTTGGCGTTGTCCTCAAGGATCGGGCCCTGTTCGATATGCGCTTCGAAATAGGCATCCACCGCGCCGCCCAACGGGCGTTTACCGGCAAACCCGCTGCGCTGCAGCGCCTCGGCGACGCTAACACCCTCGGCATCGCGCACCGCCAGGGCATCCTCAAGCGGCATGCTGCCGGTGAACACCGCCGAGCCGAACATGGCTGGGGTAAAACGTGCGCCCTCTTCGTTGGTCCACACTGCCACTTCCAGCGGCTTGCGGGTCTGGATTTTCAGGTCATTGAGACAGCGCACCACCTCAAGCCCGGCCAGCACGCCATACACACCATCGAAACGCCCGCCTTCCGGCTGGGTATCGAGATGGCTGCCAATCATCACCGGGGCCGCCTCGGGGTCGGTGCCGGGACGACGGGCAAACAGGTTGCCGATCGGGTCAACGCTCAGGGCCATGCCCGCTTCGCGGCACCAGTGGGCGAACAGTTCGCGGCCGGCCTTGTCTTCTTCGCTCAGGGCCAGACGGCAACTGCCACCACGGGTTGTCGCACCGATTTCAGCCATGGCCATCAGGCTCGCCCACAGGCGTTCGCCGTTGCTTTTCAACATCGCAACCACTCCAGTATTCGTTAACAAATCAGGCCATTTCCAGACGATGGGCAGCGGCATGGCGGCGTGCCAGGGCCAGTACGCAGAGCAGCGAGATCGCCGCAATCACGCTGTAGAACAACGCCATCGGCCACCACTGACCCACAAATTCATGCGCAAGCCAGGTGCCCACCAGCGGCGTCAGGCCACCGGCGATTGCGCCGCACACCTGGTAGGCCATGGAAATCGCCGTGTAGCGCACGCGGGTGTCGAACATGCCGCTGACGTAACCGGCGATCACCGCGTAGAACGACGCCATGCACACCACTGCCAGGGCGATACCGACAATGATCAGCGGCGCCTGGCCGGAGCTGACCAGCACGAACATCGGGTACGGCGAGGCCATGGCCAACAGCGACACCAGGCAAAGGAAACGCGTGGCGCCGATCTTCTCGGCGACCCAGGCGGCGATGGGCTGGATGCAGAACTGGATGATCGCCACCACGAACAGGCATTCGAGGATCAGCGAGCGCGGCAGCGCCAGTTGCTGGGTGCTGTAGGCGATCATGAAGGTGTTGGTGAAATACACCCCGGCGATGCCCAGGGTATTGGCACCAATGCACAACAGCAGCGGGCGCCAGGCCGTGCGCAGCACCTCCATCACCGGCGCCTGCTCCTTGCGCTTGGCCTTGCTGGCCTGCTCGCGGCTGGCGAGAAATTCCGGCGACTCGTTGACCCCTAGGCGAATCGCCAGGCCGACCAGCAGCAACAGGGCACTGGCCAGGAACGGCAGGCGCCAGCCCCAGCTCATCAGGTCTTCTTCCGGCAAACGGGTGACGGCGCTGAAGGCCAGCAGCGACAGGATCAAACCGGCCGGGCTGCCCAGTTGGGCAAACGAGGCAAAGAAGTTGCGCCGCCCCTTGGGCGCATGCTCGCCAGCCATCAGTACCGCGCCACCCCACTCCCCGCCGACGGCAATGCCCTGGACGATGCGCAGCAGAATCAGCAACACCGGCGCCATGGCGCCGATCTGCGCATAGGTGGGCAACAAGCCGATGCACACCGTCACCACCCCCATCATCACCAGCGTGATCACCAGCGATTTCTTGCGCCCGATACGGTCGCCAATATGGCCAAAGACAATGCCGCCCAGCGGCCGGGCGAAAAAGCCCACGGCAAAGGTGCCGAAGGCGGCCATGGTGCTGAACAGCTTGTCGTCTGAGGGAAAGAACAAGGCCCCGAACACCAGTGCCGCAGCCGTGGCGTAGATGTAAAAGTCGTACCACTCGATCATCGTGCCGATAAAGGCGGCGGCCGCAGCCCGGCGTGGCTGGGGCGAAGCGGAAGGCTTCATGGATCAGGCTCCTTTGATTATTTTTCTGGCAGGAGGGAACGGTACGTTCGCGGCGCTCTGGTGTCGCCTGGGTGACAACGATTTTTCGCCCCGGGGCTATGATTAGTCAATTTTCTATTTATTATTCGGATTATTAGCCACTCTTATATTGTTACCAGAGGGCCCTGCCATGCCTGATCGCCTGCTCAACGACCGCCTGGACTGGAACCTGCTGCGCACCTTCCGGGTGATCGGCCAGGAGCTCAGCATCAGCCGCGCCGCCGCGCGCCTGCACCTGACCCAGCCAGCGGTGAGCCAGGCCCTCAAGCGTCTGGAAGAACAGCTCGGGCGCCAGCTCATCGCCCGCCGCGGCCCGCGCTTTGCCCTCACCGAGGTGGGCGAACAGATCTTCCACCTGGCCGGTGAAATCTACGGGCAGATGTCCCAGGTCAGCAGCGTGCTCGAGCAACCGGCCGACGAGGTGATTGGCAAGGTGCGCCTGCTGATGATCAGCCGCATCGTCTGCGAGCGCTTCGACAGCTTCCTCGCTGACTTTCATCGCCAGCACCCGCGGGTCGACCTGGAAATCGACGTGATGCGCAGTTCCGACATCGTCAGCGCCCTGCAGGAAAAGACCGCGACCCTGGGCCTGAGCCTCAACCGCCGGCCGCAGCCACGCCTGGAGCAGCGCCTGTTCCTGAGCCAGCGTTATGGGTTTTTCTGTGGCAAGCACCATGGGCTCTACGGCAAAAAAGACGTTGCCGAGGGCGACCTGCAACGTGAGAACTTCGTCAGCTTCGCCAGCGACCAGATCGGCGGCATGCTCTCGCCGTTGACCATCTTTCGCGATCAGCAAGGCTTCAGCGGGCGCATCGTCGCCTCGTCACCGAGCCTGGAGGAAGTACGGCGCTTGGTGATTGCCGGGTTTGGTGTCGGCTGTCTGCCGGCGCATGTGGTGGCTGCAGATGTTGAAGCGGGGTTGCTCTGGCCGTTACCGCCGCTTGAGGGGATCGCCGATGTCGATATTCATCTGCTGTGGAACCGGGAACAGCGCATGAGCCGGGCGGAGTCGGTGTTCCTTGAGGCGCTGCAAGCGACCCTGTTGGTAGGAGCGGGCTTGCCCCGCGATTGCGGTGTGTCAGCTAAGTAGCATCGCGGGGCAAGCCCGCTCCCACCGTCATCGATAAAAGTCGACAATCGTGTCTATTTTTATAGACACCCGATTTAATCGAAAAAACGCTACAGGCCTCGTAATAGAGCGATAAATCAGCAACGCTCGGTGAGAAGAAGACACATAACGGTAACAATTTGTCAGAATTTAATTGACACACCACTCCAACTCTTCTTATTTTCCCCCTGCCTCACCACACCCAAAAGAATAATTCCAAACAAATACGGGCAAGTGCCATCCATGATGCCAGTCTCTTCACGCGCACCTGAAAAGCAGAACAAAGGACCCGTTCTCACCGCTTCACCCCGCCGCCGCTCCTCACTGATTCAGGAGCGCACCGCGCATGCACAGTAACAGCCCCGCAGCCTCCAGCCCGCAATTCAAGAAGACCCTGAAACTCTGGCAGGTGGTCATCATCGGCCTGGCCTACATCGCGCCGATGACCGTCTTCGACACCTTCGGCATCGTCTCCGGCATTACCGACGGGCATGTGCCCAGCGCCTACGTGCTGGCATTGCTCGGCATCCTCTTCACCGCCGTCAGCTACGGCACGCTGGTACGGCGCTTCCCCGAGTCCGGCTCGGCCTACACTTACACGCGCCGGGCGATCAACCCGCATGTCGGCTTTCTGGTCGGCTGGTCGTCGCTGCTCGATTACCTGCTGCTGCCGATGGTCAACGCCCTGCTGGCCAAGCTTTATCTGTCGGTGATGTTCCCGGAAGTCCCGGCCTGGGCCTGGGTGGTCGGCTTTGTCACCATCATGAGCCTGATCAACATCCGCAGCATCAACCTGGTGGCCAACTTCAACACCCTGTTCGTGGCCATTCAGGCGGTCATCATCGGCGTGTTCATCTATCTGACCATCCGCGGCCTGCACAGCGGCGAAGGCCTGGGCACGACCTGGAGCCTGCTGCCGTTTGCCGGTGAGGACACCCACCTCAACGCCCTGGTCGCCGGCGCCACCATCCTGTGCTTCTCGTTCCTCGGCTTCGATGCGGTGACCACCCTGTCGGAGGAAACCGAGAACGCCGAAAAGGTCATCCCGCGGGCGATCTTCCTGATTGCACTGATCGGCGGCCTGGTGTTCATCGTCGTGTCGTTCTACATCCAGTCGTTCTTCCCGACCATGGACCGCTTCCAGGATCACGAAGCCGCCCTGCCGGAAATCGCCCTGTATGTCGGCGGCAAGCTGTTCCAGTCGATCTTCATCTGCTGCACCTTCATCAACACCCTGGCCTCGGGCCTGGCTTCGCAAGCCAGCGTGTCGCGCCTGCTGTACGTGATGGGCCGCGACAATGTGATCCCGAAACGCTACTTCGGCCGCCTGCATGACAAGTGGAAAACCCCGGCCATCAACATCGTCATCGTCGGTTTCATTTCGTTGTCGGCAATCTTCTTCGACCTGGTGACGGCCACCTCGGTAATCAACTTCGGCGCCCTGGTCGCCTTCAGCTTCGTCAACCTCTCGGTAATCGTGCACTGCTACCTGCGTGAAGGGCGCAGCAAGACCCTGGCCGACAAGCTCAAGTATCTGGTGGTGCCGACGATAGGCTTTTGTATCATCGCCATTTTGTGGCTGGACCTTGATGAGCACTCGCTGCTGTTCGGCGGTGTCTGGGCGGCGCTGGGTGTGCTGTACCTGGCGTACCTGACCAAGGCCTTCAAGGTTGCACCACCCAGTTTCATTGCCGAGTAAAGCGCTATAGAAAAAATCGCCCGTCGCTATCGACGGGCTTTTGCTGTTCACATCCCTGAACCTACAAGGACGTCACCATGCTGCTGCGCCGCCTGCTCATCCAATGGAAGATCACCCTGCTCGCCGGCCTCTGCCTGCTGGTCATCGTGGTGCTACTGATGACCGCGGCGCTGTTTCAATCGAGCCGCAGCGCGACACTGGTCAACACTGCCAACACCCAGATGCTCGACCAGAACGCCCGCCTGCGCCTGCAGACTTATGCCCAGTTGCAGGCGGTGCGCATTCAACGCTATTTCAAGGACGCCTACCTGTACGGCAATGGCGTCTCGCAGCTGATGATGGTGCTCCGCGCCCAGGGCGTCGACAACCTGCGCCAGACACTCACCCAACAAGCCAAGACGGCACTGGGCGACAACCCTGAGCTGCTTGGCCTGTACCTGGTGTTCCTGCCCGATGCCCTCGATGGCAAGGACGCCGCGTTCATCGATCAGGCCGAGGTGGGCAGCAATGAAAGCGGACGCTACTCGCTCTATTGGTCACAACCGCAGCCCGGCCAGCTGGAGTCCGAGGCGATGCCCGAATCGATGCTCGCCGACACCAGCCTCGGCGCCAACGGCTTTGCCTACAACCGCTGGTTGACCTGCCCGCTGGAAACCGGCGAAACCTGCGTGATCGATCCCTACTTCGACACTGTCGGCGACCGCACGCCACTGATGACCAGTATTGCCATCCCGCTCAAGCAGGACGGCAAGGTCATCGGCGTAATGGGCCTGGACATCAGCCTCGACAACCTGCAGCAACTGAGCCTCGACGGGCGTCAGGAACTGTTCGACGGCAACGGCCAGGTCAGCATCGTCAGCCCCTCCGGCCTGCTGGCCGGGCACAGCCGCGACGGCAGCCAGCTAAGCAAGAAAATCGAAGACGTGCTCGGCCAGCAGGCCAGTGCCCTGGCGGCACAGATGCGTGCAGGCAAGGCGGCCGACGTCACCACCAACGGCATACTCCAGGTCAGCCAGTCGTTCGCCCCGGTGCCCGGCGCGCAGCCGTGGAGCGTGTTGCTGGAGGTACCCGAGCAAGTCTTGCAGGCGCCGGCCATCGAGCTCAATGCCCGCCTGGACGCCCACAACAACAACGCCAACCTCACCAGCCTGCTGATGGCCCTTGGCGCCGTCGTGCTGGGCCTGCTGGTGATCTGGATGACCGCCCGCGGCGTGACCCGGCCGATCCTCAAGGTCGCGGCAATGCTCAAAGACATCGCCAGCGGCGAAGGCGACCTGACCCGCCGCCTGGACTATGCCCGCAAGGACGAACTGGGTGAACTGGTGGGCTGGTTCAACCGCTTTCTCGACAAGCTGCAACCGGTGATCGCCAACGTCAAAGCCTCGGTCCAGGATGCCCGCAGCACCGCCGATCAATCGGCGGCGATTGCCAGCCAGACCAGCGCCGGCATGCAGCAGCAATACCGCGAAGTCGACCAGGTCGCCACCGCCTCGCAGGAAATGAGCGCCACCGCCCAGGACGTTGCGCGTAACGCCGCGCAAGCCGCCGAAGCGGCACGCGGTGCCGACCTTGCCACCCGCGAGGGCCTGGAGCTGATCCGCACCACTACCCGCGCGATCGAACAACTGGCGTGCGAAATGACCGCCGGCATGGAGGAAGTGCAACAGCTCGCCAGCCGTAGCGAACAGATCGGCTCGGTGCTTGAGGTGATCCGCTCGATTGCCGAGCAGACCAACCTGCTGGCCCTGAACGCCGCCATCGAAGCGGCGCGTGCCGGGGAAGCCGGACGCGGTTTTGCCGTGGTCGCCGATGAAGTGCGCAACCTGGCCCGGCGTACCCAGGACTCGGTCGATGAGATCCGCGTGGTCATCGAAGGCCTGCAGCAAGGCACGCGCGAAGTGGTCGGTTCGATGCACAGTAGCCATCGTCAGGCTCAGGGCAGCGTCGCCCAGGCCGAACAGGCGGTGCCGGCCCTGCAACGGATCGGCGATGCGGTGGCGGTGATCACCGACATGAACCTGCAGATCGCCTCGGCGGCCGAAGAGCAGAGCGCCGTGGCTGAAGAAGTGAACCGCAACGTCGCCAGCATTCGTGACGTAACTGAGTCGCTGTCCGGGCAGGCTGAGGAGTCGGCACAGATCAGCCAGGCGCTGAACCGCCTGGCCAATCATCAGCAGGGGCTGATGGCGACGTTCAAGGTGTAGCCGGTACTCGCTCGCACAGGTTAGCCGCGGCGCTGCAGAATCTCGGCAATCTTGCCGGGCACTGTGGCGTCGCCAGTGCTTTGTGACCACTGCATCCAGCTTGAGATCAGCTGCAACTGGCGCACCACCGAGTCGAACTGGCGCGCCGAAATGCGCTGGCCTGCCAGCGCATCATCGTAGCTATCAATGAGTTCGCGTTCAGGACAGGCCACCTGTCCTAAGACCCTGCCGGTGACAATTATCAACCAGCGGGTCAGCTGCACATCGGCCTTCATCAGCGCATCAAACACACCGAAGTAGCGTTTGTAGCGGGCCTGCGCCTCAGCCAGGCAGCGTTCGAGGTCAGCAAACGACAGAGGCCCGGGGCGGCTCATCACCTCGAATTGAATCCGGTTCAGCATGGCGTATGGGTTCCAGTCGGGCGCTGTTGCGTCTTCCCCCTCGGCATAGGCCAATCTGGCATCCTCAAAAGACTTAGCGATGAGCTCATCCAGCTCCGTTGCCCTGGTCGCGGATGTGCGCGTGTCGCTGCGTTCCAGCAGCGCGATATGGACCTGATACTTGAGCGCCCGCCCACGCATTACCTGACGACGCGCAAGCAATCCATCCGGCTGATCCACACACAGATTTCTCAAGCCATCTGCCCGCGCGATGGCCATCTCAATCCATTCTTTGGCGCGCGTGAAATTGGCAGAGCCCGCACCAAAGCCCGGGGCTGCGGCCAGATAGGCCTGGCGAATCTCTACATCGATCAGCTTTTCCACCGCAGTCATCGGTACACAGCCCCGGCCATTGAAGCGGGCTACCGCCTTGAGCAATGCCTCTCGGGCACACTCCAACGCATCAGCTTCACGCCACTCGCTATACAGCAGCCCCAACCCATACTGGACTTCGGCCTGGTTGATCCAGCTCTCCGGCAACCCCTTCAGCCGCTTGTCCACCAGCTCCCGTAGTTGTTTAAAGCCCATCCCCGTCGCTGCGGGATTCGGGTTGGCCGCGATCAGCCTCTGCCCTTCAAGCCAGTCGAGCAGTTCTGGAGATCCACGCAGATCGGCGTTGCTACCATCACCAGAAGGTAACAGCCTGAGCTGGAACAGCGGGTCACCATATGCCTGGTAAGCACCCCAGGTATTGCAAGCGGGAAACTGCTCGAGGGTCTCCCGGCGCGCGCAGGTAATAGCTTCGGCAAAAGGATCACCGTGAATGGCCAGGCGATTGAAAAAACTCTCGGAGAAACAGCAGGCCGCGTTGTCATCGACCTCCCACCCCGCCGCCACTACGCAACGCACGCCCATGTTGATCAGCTCTTGCGCCAGGCTCGCCGCCAGCCGGTTACCGCCAGGCTCGAAGCCAGTCACTTTGCCGAGGTGGCAACAACTGAGGAACACCAGGTCCGGCACGGTCTCCATCCGGTCAATTTCGGCGGCAGTCAGGAGCAAGCCGTCGGATAACACCACCCCGCTGCGCAACTGCCCATTGCTGTCTTTGCTTTGAAACACACCATGGGCACAGATCACCAGGACCCGATACGGCCTGGCAAACAGTTGATCGAAGACCTCAACGGCACTGGCCCCCTCGAACAGACTCCAGGTAGCGTAGCCAGCCCCCTCCAGCACCCGACTGACCGCCTGGCTTTCACGCGTGGCCCCCGGCAGGACCGCCAGACAATCCGACAGCGGTTCCTGTCCCTTTTCCCCGAACTGCTTGAAGTAGCCCCGAGTATCCGGGTTGCCGACCACACAGGCATTCATGATGTCAGTGCGCACCACTTCCCGACGGTACTGCTGAGTGATGAACTGACGCACCAGGCGGGACCGTTTGATTAATGGAACGCCATCACTTTCAAGCATTTCCCAGGGCAGGTTGGCGCTGCTGTCATCCAGCACCAGGATCAGGTTGTCGGATTTGCGCACGGCACTTTTGAAGCTGAGCGGGAGCATCAGCTGGAACAGGCTGTTACCGAAGAACGCGGTGGGGTCGTAACGCGTGCTGTGCCCGCGCAAGGCACTGTCGACCATTTTTTCCAGCAGCCCGGGCTGACGTTGATCGACCAGCGCCTCTACCCTCGCGCGCTGCCCCATGTACAGGTAATTGAAGCGTTGCGCGGGTTTGCTGGCAGCGTCGTCAAGGCGAGTTTCAGGAGCACTGTAACGTTGTACGCCGTCGGCGTTGCTGACCTGCAAACGCGGCCAGTAATCACCTGGGGGGGTGACACTCAGGCGTGGCCTCGCGCCTTCACCGAACTGCACCGCCTGCGCCAGCTCCAGCCGACTGTTGAGGCGCTGAAGTTCGCCAGCCAGCTCCTGGTCGAGGGTGGCCACCGCATAGCCGGCACAGATCGCCGCATCGACAAACATCTCGACAATATCCAGGCGCGTCACCGCCGCCGCACGCCCCTTGGGCCCTGCGCACACGGCGTCATATTCACGGTTGGCCTGCAATACGCCCAGCGTAATGGCACGAATCGATTCATCCACCGTCAACTGAGCACTGGAGTTGGTCCCCAGCAGCAAGCTGGCGATATGCAGCGCCAGCGGCGAGTCAGGCTTGTCGGGGTCGTCCAGACGTTTTACCTGAGCGTACTGATCCACCGCGTTCAACAAGTAGCGCAACACGCCGCTGCGTACCGCCTGGGTCACCACTTCGGCCGTCAGTTCGCCCATGTCCCCAAGGCCTATCATCACCGCGCCACGACCTGTTTCACGGCTCACTTCCTCGGCCGTGCGTGGGACCAGCACCACCGTCGCGTTACCGAGTTCACCTGAGTACAAACCCAGGCGCTGGCGCTGGGACAACGCACCGTTGACCAGGGTCTGGTCTATAGCGGCTTCGGCACCGGAAATCGGGTCGCCCCGGTAGTGCCCGCAGATCAGCGGAACCTGGATGCAGCTCAGGTTCATCGCCAGCACATTGATCTGCAGGGTGATCAGTTCAGGTTTCGGCTCCAGACTGTTGCTGCAACCGAGCACCTGGCTGAGAAGCTGGGCATCGGCCGGATAGGCCGGTGGCCCGCCGCGGAAACTGACCAGAGCAGTCGCACGCTCAGCCGTGCGACTGCTGGGCAGACGCTCCAGGCGCTTGGGCGTGCGATTGAACAACAAGCATTCGATCTCGGAAAAATAGCGCTCGGTGGATGCCAGTTCACCGTGCACCACCGGCATGTACCAATAACGATCTTCAGGCAGTTTTGCCAGGTGCCCTGAGCGCCAGGTCACAGTGCCGTCGCCCTGCGCAGTGCCGCGCAACATCAGTTGCTCGCCACTGATATCCAGCCCGCAGGGCGTGTTCTTGCCTTGCCCGTAGACATAGCTGACCCGCTCGGGCTTCACGTCGAGCCATTTGTTGGCTTCAAGTTTCTGCCAGAACTGCTTCACCTGCTCCAGTGCTGCGGCATCGGGGCGTGCTCCCAGTTCGTCACCAAACCAGAAGTCATTGTTCTGCATGGCCAACTGACTCCAGCTGGCAGCCCCAAAGAAGTCCACCGGGCTACGCCCGCCGACATCCTCGAAGCCGGGTGCGGGCAATAAGTGCAAAGCACCAGGAAATTTGCCCACGATCTGCAGAATTTCCCGCAACGGATTGCGCATATCTACACGAGCCAGCATGCGCACGGTGTCGGACTGCCCGAGCAAGGTCTCGACCATGGAATAGGCGCCGTGGTTCGGTGTGCCCAACATTACCACCAGGCCATCGGCACTCTTTACCAGCTCTGGCCATAACAACTCTTTTTCCGCGAACGCCGCACGAACGACCAGGCCACCCATACTGTGAGCCAATATGCGGATGTTTTTCTTCGGCTGGCTATCAATTTGCTCCTGCAACGCCTGAGCGAGTTCGCTGCCAAGTTGTTGAAGTGGCTTGCGCCAGTCATAGTGATAGTCAATGACCTTATAGTGGGTGGCTTCGAGGTAGGTATGCAGTTTCCCGTAAGCCAACTCAATCAGGCCCTTGCTCGTTACGTTCGGCACCTCTATCGCAATAGACCCCAAACCTTTCAAGGCAAGCTCCAGCGGGTCAAGCCAGAGCGTATTGCTGTCGATGCCCAAGCTGCTGCCCATAATCCCGGGCACTATGAACACAACCGCATCAACCTCTTGCTGACGCTTGACCAGCAACGCTTCGCCCACATCGCGTGAGGTTTCAGCCTTGCTGTCCCTGGACACGATGACCCTGTCCAGCAGCCAGTCGCTCAGGCTGCTGGGTAAAGGCCGATTGCGGTACCTGACCGCATCGCGGAAATAATTGAAGTGGTTGACCTGCGGTCCTTCGACCGCCATGGCATGGGTTTCTTTGGCGTGGCCGTAGACTCCGCCGTACATGGACTCGGTGTTGACCACCAGGTCGTTGCGGGCACGGTCGAATAGCGCCCAGTCGACGAACATATAGCCAATACGCTGAAGAATCCCGCTGGCTGACTCTTCGGAATCGCCAGCAATAACGGCCATTTTCAGATTCGGTAGCGGTGCGGCCCGCGCCAGCAGCATGCCCATGGGGGCTTCCGGCAGCATCGCTTCGATGCCGGGAACCACCTGCGGCTGCAGACGCTTGTCGGCGATCTCCAGGACCACCCGCTCAAGCAGTTTCAGACTGCGGTCTGCAACGTTGGCAGTCGCACTTCCGGCGACCGGTGTAGCAACGGCACTCACCGCTGCGCCGATACCCCAGGTGGCAAACTTGCGCACCAGATTCAGCAAACAGGACAGGAACACATCGAGGTTATCGGACAGCAGCGCTGTACCGCGGGCCGGAGCGGCCACGCGCACATAGTGGGTAACTTTAATGTTTTCACTTTTGAGAAGGCCTACAAGCTTAACGAGTTTGCGCTGCTCTTCCTTGGCAAAATCCTCGCGCTGCTTGACCAACGCCGGATCATGTTTTTCCCGCTCGACTTCATCGGGCCTGGGATCACGGCGATAGTTCTCGATCCATGTCGACAAGTGCGGGCCATCGGGGTCTATACAGAGCAAATCGGCAACCAGCCCGCCGCGCGAATGGCTCACCAACTGCAATACGGTATCTCGGGGCAGCTGTGTGACAATCTCCAGCGCATTGTCGATCGGGCTTTGCGAGAAGGTGCGATGTTCAAAAGCGGCAATCTGCTTGCCGAATTTCAATTGCAAGTCTTTCCAGGCAGCGGTGCTGGGCAATTCACCGAAACTGCCAAGCGTGTGCGAACCCGTCCCATGGATGAACAACAACATGGGTTTATCGGCGTCCAGTATTGTGTTGCTTGAAATCATATCTTGAGGGCTTAACGCACCACCGTTCCAGCGATACAGCCCGGACGGGCCAGCCAGCTGATTCTCGATGGCCTTCATCAGTGCTGTGGCGCCCTTTTGCGCAGCCCAGTTGACAGCCACACCGGTGACTTTGTCGGTAATCAGTGCCTTGGCCGCCTCAGTGATGTCGTCATCTTCCACTACCAACTGCCTGACCTTGCGCCAGATCCAATCCGGCACCCCCCGGCTCTTGCCCTGGATGTCGGTGAAGCGGGCAAAATCGACCGCACCATCTCTATCCAGTACATCCGGGCGGGTGCGACGCAACTGCTCGACCAGCGCATCGGCGCGAATGAAAATGGTCGAACCATCGTTAGCTTCCAGCGCCAGCAGTGCATGGGGATCGTGCAGGGTTTCACTGTGGGGAGCATCGCTGGAACGTGCGGCCGCTGTCAGCTCCCAGGTTTTCAACACCCGTACGTTATCCAGGGTACTGACCGGCCCGCCGCCCGCACTGCGACTTGTCGATGCGGCGAATGTCTGAAGTGGCATGGCCGCAACATCGGCGGAATGCTCAAGGGGGAGTTTGATCAGCGGCGGGGCGTCAGTCGGCTTCATGGTTATTCCCTCGGCATCCACTCCCTCACTACAGTTCATGCTTAGTTACATTTCAAGATCGGCCTTATTTTAAACAAGTGCGGCACGCCTAGTGTTTCAAAAACATAACACCCCAGTACCAGTTAATCGCAAATTCTGCAGGTCTAATATTGTCCTTATCGCGATCTGAATGGTTTGAATAAACACCTGACTGGCGACTAGAGTGCCTGGCCGGTTCGACACCATAGCGATTGCTGGCTAATGTTTATTGGATGATGGTTGAAACCACATGGAGGCGTTGCGATGAGCACTGACAATCAGGAACAGAGCTCAGCCGAGAAGGAAGAAATCAACAAGGCTGGCGCAGTAATCGCGGGGGGCTTGGCTGCAATCAATTTCGCCGTATTGATCCAGCTGCTGCCAGAGCTAAAAAGTCTAAATTCATGGTCTTTGTTTTCGCTATGGCTTTCACTCTTGGGGCTTTCAGTAAGCGTACCCGTGCTTACTTTTGTATTTGGATGTTATTCGGTTATACCGCGCCCTGGTGACGCCAAGCATATCCCTCTAAAGCGCATTCTGTTTTGGTTTTGCATCATCTCAGGCATTTCCATTTCGCTCGCCATTGCTGCTTTTCATCCCTTTGCCGGCATTTCATTTTTTATTACCTGTTGTATTGCTGTGAAAGCAGAGAGCAAGCTTGAGCAGCAGGCAAGCGCTCAAAGTTCAGAAACAGTTCAAAAAGCGCAAGACCAGAGTCAGCAGGAAGAAAATTAACCCTGCGCCGTACGACGCCTCAGCGCTTTCGGGGCTGTAGCAGCGGGAACTTCAGGTTACCGGCCAAGTCTATAAAACGCCCGAACCAACCCCAGCCGAGCAGCGCTTCAGCCGAGTCCGCCCCTGATGCCCACCAAGAGTTTTCTGCCAGGCCTGGTCCTGGCGTTCTGCGCTGTCGCATCGCTTTGCTCGGTTGCTGCCGAGCGTAGAGCCTCCGCGCACAGCAACAACGCATCCACCACCCTGATCGAAACCGCCTCGCAGCAGTATGCAGAGGGCCAGCTGGACCAGGCTGCGGCCACGCTGGAGCGTGCGTTGCATATCCAGCCGAACAATCCCGCGACGCTGCACTACCTCGGTGTGTTGAGGCTTCAACAGGGGGAGTACCAGCAGGCTGAAACGCTGGCGGCGCGCTCCAACCTGCGGGTTGGTCGCAACGTGCAGTTACGTAACCGCAACCTGCAACTGATCCAGGCGGCGCAGCAGGCGCAAATTACCGGTACCCCACCCAATGCCGAACAGGATCGGGTTGCGGTACAGCAGGGGCTGAAGGAGCAAGCGCTGGCCGAGCGGGAATCGCAACCACAACCCGAGTTCGACGCAATGGACATTCCCCGCGGCCATTGGCCGCCTCCCGGCAAATGCCGCATCTGGTTTGCTGATCGCCCGCCTGGGCATCAGCCGGCTCCCGGTAGCTGCAAGAAGCTCAAGCATCAGGTGCCGTTTGGGGCCTATCTGGTGGGTGGTTGAGCGTCTGAGAACACCGGTGGGAGCGGGCTTGCCCCGCGATACGATGCAACTGACAGTCCACAATCGCGGGGCAAGCCCGCTCCCACACCAGACCACCTCGAATCAAGCCTTGGACAAAGCATGCCAATAACATTCATAATGAGACTTGTTTTCATTAGCATGCACGCACCAAGGAGTTTCGGTGCCCCTAGCCCTATCCTCTGTACGTCGCCAGGAACTGCACGACCTCTACACCGATCATCATGTCTGGCTGCTGACCTGGCTGCGCAAGCGTCTGCAGCATCGCGAAACCGCTGCCGACCTGATGCAAGACACCTTCCTCCAACTGATTGGCCGCCCTGCCGCCAGCGGTGAGCTGCAGCAACCCAGGGCCTGGTTGACCACGGTGGCCAAGGGTTTGATGGTCGATCGCCTGCGCCGGCAACGCCTCGAACAGGCGTATCTACAGGTACTTGCCAGCCAGCCCGAAGCGTTTGAAGCCTCACCCGAAGAGCGTCTGCTGCTGCTCGAAACCCTGATCCGTATCGATGCCCTGCTCGACGGTCTGCCAACCAACGTGCGCACTGCCTATCTGCTGTCACGCCTTGAGGGCATGCCCTACCGCGACATCGCCGCGCACCTTGGGGTGTGTCTGAGCTCGGTGGAAAAGTACATGGCAACCGCCATGCGTCACTGCTTTCAGGCTCAGTGGTCATGAGCGCCAGCAATGTCAACGCGGATGAACTGGAACAGGCCATCAGCTGGATGGTGCGTCTGCGCTCCGGTGAAGCACCCGAAGAGCTCTGGCAGGCCTGCAGCCACTGGCGCGCGGCGAATCCCCGTCACGAGACAGCCTGGCAAGCGCTACAGGTGAGCGAAGGGCTGTTCGCACTGCCCCCTTCACAGGCGCGCATTGTTCGCCAGGCCCTGGAGAGCTCCGGGCGTCCCGCGCTATCCCGGCGTCATGCCCTCAAACTGCTGGGCCTGCTCGGTGCAGGCTGGCTGGTGCTGGATTCGCCACCGACGAGAAAAACCGACTTCAGCACCGCCGTCGGCCAGCGCAGCCGTTTTGTCCTGGCTGAGCACACCCAACTGTGGCTGAACACCGACAGCGCGGTCGACCGGCCAAACACCACACAGGCACCGCGAATTGTGCTGCAACGTGGCCAGATCCAGGTGGCTCATCATGCCCCTGGTCTTGCTCCGCTGCAGGTGCAAAGTGCCAATCTGCTGCTACACACCCGCGAAGCCCGCTTCGACCTGCAGCGCCAAGGCCAGCAGCATCGTTTGGCCATGCTCGAAGGCAGTGCTGAGGTCCAAGTCGCCCAGCATCCCGTGGCCCGCGTTGCTGCCGGGCAGCAATGGCTGATCGGCGCCGACGGCCTGCAACCTGTGCCAGACACCGGCATGACCCCGGGCACTTGGGTCCAGGGGCAGTTGGTGGTCAGGCGTATTGCCCTGGCGCGGTTGATCGACGAACTGGCGCGCTATCGCAGCGGCTGGCTGCAGTGCTCCAGCGAGGTTGCCAGGCTGCCTGTCTCCGGGGTTTTCCAGCTCGACGATATCGAACGCACGCTGGATGTGCTCAGTGCCTCGCTGCCGGTGAAAACCCTGCGCGTGTCTCGGCTCTGGGCGCGTGTCGTGCCTGCCTGAAGATTTTTACCTCGGCTGTTACGGGTTTTCGCACGCCCTTCGACATAAGAGAAAACACGCATTTGTCGAAGGAGCTTCACGTCCATGCAACACCGTAAACACCGTCTCGCGCTCGTGCTCCACGCTGTCCTGGCCGGGGGCGCACTGGCCCTGCCAGCCACGAATGCGCTGGCCGAAGTACGCGATCACCGCTACAACCTGCCGGCCACCTCCCTGGAAGATGCCCTCAACCAATTTGCCCAACAGGCCGGCATCACCCTGCCCCTGGACCCGACGCTGCTGGCGGGTAAACAGGCGCCTGCGCTCAACGGTGAATACGAAGTCCAGCAGGCCCTGGATCGCCTGTTGCAAAACAGCGGGCTGAAGGCCCGTCAGGTCGATGCGCGGATCTGGGCCCTCGAGCCAAGTAACAGCAGCGCGCTCAACCTCGACAACATGGTGATTACCGCCAGCCAGACCGAACACAGCGAACTCACCGCCCCCGCCAGCGTCAGCGTGATCAATCGCGAGCAACTACAGCAGATGCAGGCGCTGGACCTTGCCGAAGCGGTTGCCAAAGTGCCCGGCGTCAGCATCGCCGCGTCTTCCACCTACGGCCGCCACAAGATCAAGATGCGTGGCCTGGACTCCGACTACACCCTGCTGCTGGTCAACGGCCGCCGGATCAACTCGCGCGACGCCCTGACCAGCAACTACGCCAACGACTTCGACCTGTCGGCCATCCCCTTGAGTGCGGTGGAACGCATCGAAGTGATCCGTGGGCCGATGTCGTCGTTGTATGGCGCCGACGCCATGGGCGGGGTGATCAACGTGATCCTGCGCCGCCCCGGCAACGAGGCCGAAGGCTCGCTGAGCTACAGCTACCAGCACACCCCCTCCGGCGAGGGCGGCGACGTTCACAACAGCTCGATCTATACCGCCGGGCCGCTGATCAAGGATCGCCTGCTCGGCAACCTGATACTCGACGGCAGTGACCAGGCTGCGTGGAAATCCAGCATGACCACCGACGACCGCGCCCATGCCCGCGAACAGCGGCAGAACTGGGCGTTGATGTCCAACCTGATCTGGCTGATTGACGACAGCCAGGACCTGGAGCTGGACTTCAGCGCCCGCAACGACCAGCGCGACGGCGTGTGGAACAACTCCAACGTCAACTTTCCGCGCAACCAGCAGGAAATGGACCGCTACACCTTCGGCCTGACCCACAACGCCCAGATGGAACGCGCCAACACCCGCCTGCGCTACTACCACGAACAGGTCAACCTCAACGACGACTCGCAATTGACCACCAGCCTGCGCGGCATGGTCGGGGATGTCCGCCAGCGTAACCAAACGATTGACGGACAGGTCAGCGGCGAGCTGGACAATCACTTGCTGACGGCCGGTGCCGAGTATCGCCACACCGTGCTCGAACACAACCAGAACCTCAATGGCGACACCACAGACTTCCAGCGCGCCCTCTACCTGCAGGACGAAATCGGCCTGGGCGACCTGCGCCTGACTTTGGGCGGACGTCTGGACGACCACAAGTCGTTCGGTTCTGAATTCAGCCCGCGGGCCTATGCGGTGTATTCACTGACCGATGAATGGGTGGTCAAGGGTGGCGTGGGCAAAGCGTTCAAGGCACCGAGCATCAGCCAGTCCGACCCCAGCTACGCGATTGCCGCCTGCCGCGGCCGCTGCGTGGTCGCCGGCAACCCGGACCTGAAACCGGAAACGGCGACGTCCTACGAGATCGGTACGCTGTACCAGGGAGAGAAGCTCGAACTGGGTGCCAACCTGTTCTACAACGACATCAAAGACATGATCCTCGCCGACGGCTGGCGTCGCGGTCACATGCCGTCGGTATTGACCTACTACAACGTCAGCAGCGCGCGTACTCGCGGCGTCGAACTGTTCTCCAGCGCCCAGCTGAGCGACAGCCTGAAACTGACCGCCAACTACACCCTGACCGAAGCCGAAGACCGTGACACCGGCGAAGAACTGCGCCAGGTGCCGAAACATACCGGCAACGCCGACCTGAACTGGCAAGTGAGCCAACGCTGGCAGGCGCAGCTGGGTTACCAGTACATCGGCAGCCAGGTACTGCGCAACACCATCAGCAACAAGGACGTCGACAGTGCCGCCTATCACCTGGTCAACCTCGGCAGCCAGTATCAACTGACCCCGCAGTTGAGCCTCAATGGCGGCGTGAAAAACCTTGGCGACAGCGACCGCGACGCGGCTGCGCGTGACAGTGACTACATCGAACTGAGCCGGACGTTCTACGCCGGATTCACCTTGGCGTTCTAAGACGAAAGCCTCCCCCGGTAGGAGCGGGCTTGCCCCGCGATGCGATTTGACTGACAGACCGCAATCGCGGGGCAAGCCCGCTCCCACAGTAGCTGCAATTCCAGCAGTAGACCTGCCGGATCAGAAGGCGAAACAGGAACAGCCCAACGCCCCCCAGAAACCCTGAAAGTCACTCACCGGCACCGTAGACTGGCGCGCACGCTCATGGCTGTGGGCGTGCACAGCGCAGGCGCCCAAACATTGATGTACCACTGGCGCGGCAGGCCGCCAGTGGCCGGGCACCTTGGCCACCAGTGACCATTCAGGCAGCACCGGCAACGCTGGCGGGCCAAGCTTGTCGAACTCGCTGGCGCCATACACCACCTTGCCTCCCACCACAGTCAGCACCGACTCGATCCACTTGATCGACTCCTCTTCGACACTGAAATAGTCCGCCGATAACGCCACCAGGTCAGCCAACTGCCCCACCTTGATCTGCCCTTTCTTGCCCTGCTCGCTGGAGAACCAGGCGCTACCATGGGTAAACAACTCCAGCGCGACATCACGCGACAAGCCTTGCGGAGACAGCGCCATGCCACCCACGGTCCGGCCACTCACCAGCCAGTACAGCGAAGTCCACGGGTTGTAACTGGACACCCGGGTAGCGTCGGTGCCTGCCCCCACCGGCACGCCCTCGCTGAGCATGCGCTGGATCGGCGGAGTTTTCTCCGCAGCCTGGGCGCCGTAGCGGTCGACAAAATACTCCCCTTGAAACGCCATCCGGTCCTGAATGGCGATACCACCGCCCAGCGCCCGCACCCGCTCGATGTTCTGCGGGGTGATGGTTTCGGCATGATCGAAGAACCACGGCAATCCGTTGAACGGAATATCGCGATCAACCTTCTCGAACACATCCAGCATGCGCGAGATGGATTCGTTGTAAGTGGCATGCAGACGGAACGGCCAACGCTGCTCGACCAGGTGGCGCACCACCGGCTCCAGCTCCTGTTCCATAGTCTGAGGCAGGTCCGGGCGCGGCTCGAGGAAGTCCTCGAAGTCGGCCGCAGAAAACACCAGCATCTCGCCCGCGCCGTTGTGGCGGAAGAAGTCGTCACCGTCGCCAGGTTTGACGATCTGGCTCCAGTTCTTGAAGTCGCTCAGTTCTTCCTTGGGCTTTTGGGTAAACAGGTTGTAGGCAATGCGAATACTCAACTGCCCCTGCTTGGCCAGCTCCTGGATCACCGCGTAATCGTCCGGGTAGTTCTGGTAGCCACCACCGGCATCGATGGCACTGGTCAGGCCCAGCCGATTGAGCTCGCGCATGAACTGCCGGGTGGAGTTGACCTGATACTCCAGCGGCAGCTTCGGCCCCTTGGCCAGGGTGGCGTAGAGAATGGTGGCGTTGGGGCGGGCAATCAGCATCCCGGTCGGTTCGCCCTTGCTGTCACGCTGGACTTCGCCGCCAGGCGGGTTGGGCGTGTCCTTGGTGTAGCCCACGGCCTTGAGCGCGGCGCGGTTGAGCAGCGCGCGGTCGTATAGATGAAGAACGAACACCGGCGTGTCCGGCGCCGCGCGGTTGATCTCCTCAAGGGTGGGCATGCGCTTTTCCGCAAACTGGAACTCGTTCCAGCCGCCGACCACCCGCACCCACTGCGGCGACGGCGTGTGCTCGGCCTGGTCCTTGAGCATGCGCAAGGCATCGGCCAGCGACGGCACGCCTTCCCAGCGCAGCTCCAGATTGTAATTGAGGCCGCCACGGATCAGGTGCAGGTGCGAGTCGTTGAGACCGGGAATCACCGTGCGCTGGTTCAGGTCGATGAGCTGGGTGGCACCACCGCGCTGGGCCATGGCCTCGGCATCGCTGCCGACCGCGGTGAAACGCCCGTCCTTGATCGCCACCGCCGTGGCGCTGCGCTTATCGCGGTCGACGGTGTGGATACGGCCGTTGAACAGGATCAGATCTGCAGACATGGAACCCCCTGAAAAAGTGGCGTGGAAACCTCGGTGTGTTCAATCAACGCGCATTCAGCCAGGCAGCGAACGCCCGGGTCGCCAGCGGCATGAAGCAATAGACCACCAGCAACACAATGCTCAAGGTGATCACCACGTTGCTCGGCACATAGCCGCCGAGCCATGGCCAGATACCGAACGCCGGTTGCCACAGCCATGGCACCAGCAGCGACAGCGGCAGGATCACCAGAAAGGTCACACAGACTTGCTTCCAGCGTGGCGGCGGCGCATCGGCCGTGGCCGGGTTGAACCAGAACTCGCGTTCGGGATTGATCTCCAGACGGTCGCCATCGGCGAGCAACGGGCTGACCTCCTCGACCAGCTGCTTGCGTTCGGCAGAATCCAGCCACGCCTGCAACTGGGCGCTGGAAGCAAAGCGCAAAATGCAGGTGAACAGATGCAAACCACCCTGCCGCTCGCGCACCACATCGATGCCGATATGCCCGGGATAGCCCTTGGCGATGCCAATGGTGCGGCGCAGCCAGGCCTCATACGGCGCCTGCTGCGCGTCGCGAACCTGATGGCGGATCAACAGGGTCACGACATCGTCTGAACGCTCGGTCGTCATCATGGGCTCCTCTGGGTTCAGCGCGAATGAACACAACCGCAGAAGAAACAGCATGGCCCAACCAGCGAAAAATGCTCACCGACCTCGTCGACGAATACACCCCACTGCCACTCGTCGCCTTTGACATGATGGCACCCATTTTTTGACACCCGCTGGCGTGCCAATTGCACAAGCCCGCCCCAGCGGCCCCGAAAAGACGTAATTCTGACGCGGCAGCGGCCAAAATTATCGTTTACGGGCGCCTAAGAGACGCCTGCTCAGTTATCGGAGATGTAACGTGTCAACGCTCAATGAAATCGCAATGAACCACGCGAGAATGGTCAAACGGCTGGCGGAGGAATCGATCGTACTGGAACAGCGACAGCCCATCGTCGTCGGCGGTTTCGAGGTTTCATCCCTAGACACGCCAGACCCCATGCCGCTGCCCTTCATCATTGATGCTCAAGACAGAAGCATCGAGCTGGTTGCCGTAGCGGTCTGATCACCAGTCGGCATTACTCGCGTTATGTCGTAAAATAGCCGGTTGCCGAAAGAACCGTCATGGCCATAGCCATGAAGGGCTTTCATTCTTTCCAAATAATTGTGGTGAAGATGAACAAGCCTTTCATTTCGCTGTGCCCGGAAATTACTCGGGCACACGCACTGACACTGATGGATTGGTTAGAAGATGAGCGCGTTACCTGCTACCTGAGCGATTCGCGTGATGTCTCCCGCTCCATCGAGCAAGTCATCGATCGGACTCAATTGCCGATCCTGACCCATCTATTCAACCGGGGTGGCCGATTCTTCATGGCCTATGACCGGCATGACGCCCCGGTGGGCTTTGTCCGTCTGATCAAGACCGGCCCGAATTGCGAGATAGTCCTGGTCATCGGAGACAGCGACAAATGGGGCCGAAACCTTGGCGCCCGGACGATCCGCGAAGGCATGAAACTGGCCTTCCTCGACATGCGGGCCGAGAAGCTCATCGCCAAGATCCACCCGGACAACGTGCGCTCGCTGAAAGCCTTTCTGCGCAGCGGCTTTCTGCTTGAGAGCGAAACGCCGACATTGAAGTCATTTGCCATGACGGCGGGGCGCTATCTCCAGTGCTTGCGCGAAGGTGCCATTGTCGACTCCACTGAGATCTACATCACTGAAATCGACAAGGCCAGGCTCGAGAGCCTGATCGCGCTCGAGCAAGGCCCGGTCGTTGTTGAACTCGAACATGAACTTGAGCGAGCCATTGTCGTCACGCCGCAGCAGGTGGCGCGCAATGTCGTCACGATGAACTCCAGAGCCTTGCTGCAGCTGGACGACGAAGAGATCGAAGTGGCTCTGGTCTACCCTGAAGACGCGGACAGCAGCGCCGGGAAGTATTCCGTGTGCTCCGACATCGGCGCCGCCATCCTCGGCTATCAGGAGGGGGACGCCATCGACTGGCGAGTTTCTGACCGGACCCGCCGGATCGGGATCAGGAAAGTGCTTTACCAGCCGGAGGCCGCGGGCGACTTCCACCTGTAATTGCGCCGTTAGCTAAGTGTTCGACCATCAGGCGCGAAAGTCCCCTGGGCTTTCCGTGCCTGATACGGACCCTCGTACTGACCGCAGGACTGCGCAGCGTGCTACTCGCGAGATCAACCTGCGCCCTGTCCGGCCCCCGACTCAACGACCATGGCATGGGCCACATCCTCAACCAGCGCCTTGGCCATCCCCACCAGATAATGCGCTGCCCACGCCGACGTACCATCCTGCTCAAGGCCGGCTTGCAGCGTCAGGTGGTGCGCACAGCCCATCATGACCGAAACCTGCTCCAGCACAAACGCCGCACCGTGCCCTGGTTCGACCCGAAACAACCGCTCAGCGCCTACCCCGCCCTCACCTTCAGCGAACGTGCCGACGCCTACCGTCTTGAGACCTGACCGCGAACCCTCATCCATCCCAACCTCCCTAGCCCCAATTACAACTACAAGGCCGACTCCAAAATCTGTGGGAACAGCCCAACCTGTGGGAGCGGGCTTGCCCCGCGATCAACCCCAAATAGCTGACTCATCCAGACCAGCCACCAAAGCCCAATCACAACCAAGCCCGCCATTACTGCCACCAGATCAATGCCGCAACTGAACCTTACTCAACGCCACTTCAACCAAAGCGCGGGCATGGTCGATTTCATGCATGGTCGCCAAGGTCAGCACCTGGCCTGGAGAGCTGGAATGAAGCAGGACAGTCTGCTGTGCCACGGTCATGGCGCAGACCAGGTATTCGGAGATTTGGACGAGGATGTCTTCGAGGGATTGGTTGGGGTTGAGCGGTGGGTCGGGGACGATTTTCAACATAGTGGAACTCCTTGCTGGTGGAGCCGCCACAGACCTGCTGTCAAACAGAAAGGTGGCAGCTATACGTGGGTTGACAGACCGAGAGCAAGGGAACCCGGCGCACACGAATGTGCCCCACGTACAGCCGCCATAAAGCGTGCCGAAAGGGTACTTGCTAATCGGTCTGTCAAAACCGGTCGTTGAATTGGCAACGACTGGGGGAGACTAGAGCTCGATCGGAAGCACCGCAATGGCTTGAAAGCCGCGGAAGTATGATTCGGAAATGGACTACAGGGAATCGGGGAATTCTGAAGATTTGTACGTCCAACGACCAAAATCGCCAAGATTAGGAGATGATTTCACGAAAGCTCGCGCGATAGCCCATCGGCTTCAAATGAAGCGTCTGAGTTCAGTGCAAGGTCTAAGGCTTACCAAAAATCTGCTGAATGGTGTTATTTATACTATCAATACCCTCAAGCACTTTCTGCTGAGAGTCCGACTTGTTCGTAGGAAGACTTGTAGGATTTGTTGAGGCTTGTTTCGCGCAGCTATTCGAGCATACTTCATGTCCAGACTGGCATATCTCAAGGCACTTTTGCAGCGTGTTTTTCTGTTGAACCTGACAGTTATGCTGGCAGTTCACCAACATGCTAGAACACCCGTTCTGGCAAGTTTCAAAAGCAGATCCTGCGGATGCTCGAGCACTCGCAAAAAACAAAAAAAAACATAATAACATTCTCATAACGAGCACCTTATCATCGCTCAGCACTCATTGCTTATTACGCGATCCATTGACCTTTGCAACGTAAACTATAACCCTGCATCACCCGCCGATACTAACTTGTAAAAACAAACATAGAAAAAAGCAAATCTCAATTGGAAATCATCTCGATTACAAAATGATATATTGATTCTTGAGCGCACTGCTTTAATTAACTTAGTTAAATTGGCCGTATTGTTCGGTGCGTGGATGCAGCTGGAGGTTTCTATGCTGACTTTCAGGGTATGCCTGCTGCTGTTAGCATTTTCTGCAACCTCTGCACTTGCAGCACCATGCACTTACTGTTTCGATCTTAGGAAAAAGTGTCACGAACAGCAGTGCGAAAAATTGGAAGGTTCGGCGAAGACAGATTGCTTTCATGAGTGTGCCAACTCATTTCGCGCTTGTAGGAACAGTTGCGAAAATAAAAATCAAGGTGCAGCATCGCCAGCCCAACCGTTGGGCAGTATCGACAAAGTTAACAATGCAATTCAAAAAATCTTTGGTGATCCTTGAGGCATAACCAAAGCGCGGGTATTGACGATCTCATGCATGGTGGACAAAGTCAGGTATTGCGGTACACGGGAGTCGGTATGAATTCCTGCGCCACAGGAAAACGAACAACTCGATGTAGGACTAGTCCTTCTGTTTTGTAGGATCTCGCGCTATCTTCGCTGGCGATATGCCACGCTTTTAAGGACGCGAGATGCAATTTTTCTGGGTAAACCTGGGCACGACTCACAAGGAAGCGAGAGACGGCAAATTTCTCTGGGCCCCGCTGAGCTCGCGATCAAAGACTGGCTGGAAGCAAACATGTCGCCACTGGGACAACGTTGGAAAGGTAAAAGCCGGGGACTTGGTTTTCTGCTACCACGACAACTACCTGCGCGCCATTGCCACTGCCGAACGAGATGCCTATCCAGCAGAGCGGCCCCCTACCCGCTCGTTTAACGAGTGGAGTAACGAAGGGTTCCGAGTCGATATTGCAATCACCGACCTCAAGCGCCACGTACGCAGCGGCGACATCGCACCCACATACCAAGCGCAATTCAACGTCCGTACAGAGCCGTCTTTGTTCAACATCAAAGGCCGCATTACTCAGATCTACATGGCGCACGTGCCTGCGGATGCAGCGCTGTACTTGTTAGAGCAAGCCGAAGTTATTGCTGACTACGAAGACCAGTTCATTGATGCTGGATCGCCAGGAAAAGCCCCGTCCGTTACTACGCGAGCAGCGCTTGTAAATGCTCGAATTGGCCAAGGTGCGGATTCCACGGTCATCTGGCCACCCATTCCATGAGCATCTGACCACCGATTCCACGCTGATCCGGCCACCCATTCCACGCGCATCCGGCCACTGATTCCACGGCCATCCGGCCACTCAACCGGGCAGGCAGCTACGCAGGATTTCTTCACTACCATCGACCTCTTTTTCGAAGCAGAGAGGTCGTCGTGGAGCGTTTATCCATGCGTAAGATTCGCGAAGTACTACGTCTCAAGTTCGAGGTCGGACTATCAGCTCGCCAGATTGCGGTCAGCGTGCAGGTCGGTCGTGTCACCGTCGGCGACTACCTCAATCGTTTTGCCGCCAGTGGTCTCAGTTGGCCCTGTTCGTTGTCCGATGCCGAGTTGGAGCAGCAACTGTTCCCGCCGGCCCCGGCGGTTGCCAGCGAGAAGCGGCCTTTACCCGATTGGGCATGGGTGCATGCCGAACTGCGCCGCCCCGGGGTGACCCTGGCGCTGCTCTGGCAGGAGTACCGCCTGAGCCAGCCGCAGGGCTTTCAGTACAGCTGGTTCTGTGAGCACTACCGGGCCTGGCAGGGCAAGCTGGACGTGGTGATGCGTCAGGAGCACCGCGTCGGCGAGAAGCTGTTCGTCGACTATGCCGGCCAGACGGTGCCGGTTATCGACCGCCACAGCGGCGAGATCCGCCAGGCGCAGGTGTTCGTCGCGGTGCTCGGCGCGTCCAGCTACACCTTCGCCGAAGCCACCTGGTCGCAGCAGCTGCCGGACTGGCTAGGCTCGCATACCCGTTGCTTCGCCTTCCTCGGCGGCGTGCCGGAGATCGTGGTGCCGGACAACCTGCGCAGCGCGGTGAGCAAGGCCCATCGTTACGAGCCGGACATCAACCCCAGCTACCGCGACCTTGCCGAGCACTACGGAGTGGCGGTGGTGCCGGCGCGGGCACGCAAACCGCGCGACAAGGCCAAGGCCGAAGTCGGCGTGCAGGTGGTCGAGCGTTGGATCCTCGCGGCCCTGCGCAACCGTCAGTTCTTCTCCTTGGACGAACTCAACAGCGCCATCTCCGTGTTGCTGGAGCGGCTCAACCAACGCCCGTTCAAGAAGCTGCCGGGCTCGCGCCAGACGGCCTTCGACAGCCTGGATCGTCCGGCGCTGCGCCCCCTGCCGGAGCAACCCTACGTCTACGCCGAGTGGAAGAAAGCGCGGGTGCACATCGACTACCACGTCGAGGTCGATGGGCATTACTACTCGGTGCCGTATCAACTGGTGAAGAAGCAGCTGGAGGTGCGCCTGACGGCGCGCACCGTCGAGTGTTTCCACGCCAACCAGCGAGTGGCCAGCCACCTGCGCTCAATGCACAAGGGCCGGCACAGCACGCAGGCCGAGCACATGCCCAAGAGCCATCGCGAGCATGCCGAGTGGACGCCACAACGGCTGATCCGCTGGGCCGAGCAGACCGGGCCGAACACCGCCGGCGTGATCCGGCACATCCTCGAACGGCGCATCCATCCGCAGCAGGGCTACCGGGCCTGCCTGGGCATCCTGCGCCTGGGCAAAACCCACGGCGAAGTGCGCCTGGAGTTGGCCTGCCGTCGCGCCATCAGCCTCGGCACGTGCAGCTACAAGAGCCTCGAATCGATCCTGCGCCAGGGGCTGGAGAACCTGCCGCTGGCCCAGCAGCACCTGCCCCTGCTGCCGGACGACCACGCCAACCTGCGCGGCCCCGGCTACTACCACTGAACACAAGGAATCCCACCATGCTGCCCCATCCGACCCTGGACAAGCTGCAAACCCTGCGCCTGCACGGCATGCTCAAGGCGCTGAACGAACAACTGAAAACCCCGGACATCGACAGCCTGAGCTTCGAGGAACGCCTCGGCCTGCTGGTCGACCGCGAGCTGACTGAACGCGACGACAAGCGCCTGAGCAGCCGCCTGCGCCAGGCCCGGCTCAAGCACAACGCCTGCCTCGAAGACATCGACTACCGCAGCCCGCGCGGGCTGGATAAGGCGCTGATCCTGCAACTGAGCGGCGGCCAGTGGCTACGCGACGGCCTCAACCTGATCATCGGCGGCCCCACCGGTGTCGGTAAAACCTGGCTGGCCTGCGCCCTGGCCCACCAGGCCTGCCGAGAAGGCTACAGCGTGCGTTACCTGCGCTTGCCGCGTTTGCTGGAAGAACTGGGTCTGGCCCATGGCGACGGGCGCTTCGCCAAGCTGATGAGCAGCTACGCCAAGACCGACCTGCTGATCCTCGATGACTGGGGCTTGGCCCCGTTCACCGCCGAACAGCGGCGCGACATGCTGGAGCTACTGGACGACCGCTACGGCCAGCGCTCGACCATCGTTACCAGCCAGATGCCGGTGGACAACTGGCACGAACTGATCGGCGATCCGACCCTGGCCGACGCTATCCTCGACCGCCTGGTGCACAACGCTTACCGGATCAATCTGAAGGGTGAATCAATGCGCAAACGGACGCAGAAATTGACGACGCCAGCCAACCCGGACTAACAATGCCACCCCTGCGTCGCTGCGCTCCGACTGCCCGGCCGGATGGCCGTGGAACAGGTGGCCAGATGGCCCTGGAATGCCTGGCCAGATGAGAGCGGACTGGGTGGCCGGATGGCGTGGAATCCGCACCAAGGCGCATTTCGAACAGGATTGCTCAAACGCTGGGAAAAAAAATGTGCGTTGACCGGGCTAAAAAATCCCAACCTGCTCGTCGCCTCGCACATCCAGGCTTGGGCCTTAGCCGACAACCACGCGCGTCTGGATACAGACAACGGATTGCTGCTGGCCACCCACATTGATCGACTCTTCGACTGTGGGTTGATTTCTTTTGGTGAGGATGGGCAACTGCTGATCAGCGACGACTTGGCTGCGGAAGAACACAAAATCCTAGGGCTGGACCAATACACATTGATTCCTACCTTGAGTGAAGGTAATCGACGCTACCTTGAAAAGCACCGGAAGCGATTTAGCTTTTCATAGGGGTCATTTTCCAGTTCGGGTAAACTCCAGCTCATAGCTTTCACCTTTCTGACTTGCGCGGCCCCATTGGCCCGAAATCGAAATCAACTAACAAGGCAAACGATATGGCACGGATGTGGATGGTTCGCGGCGAAGGGGGAAGCTTGTACGACTCTTTTCGCGAGAGAGAAGTTGCGGCCATCGGATGGGCCCAGTTAGCACCCCATGCCAAACTAGGCATCGGACGCAAACAATTAATGTCCTTGTATCAGTCGATTGAACCTCAAATGAAACAAGGCACCATTGTTTCAGGCGCCTCTCAGGTTTGGCGTTTCGTGAACGAAATCCAGAATGGTGATTGGGTCATAACCTACTCTCCGGCTAACCGCCTCTACCTGGTCGGCACAATCACCGGGATGGCAGAGCACCACCCAGAGTGGGCAGAACAAGGCATGGCGTTGGCTCGAAAAGTACAATGGCAACCGCTAGAACTATCACGCGAGAAACTGGGTATAACCACCAAAAACAGCTTGGGGTCTACCCTGACCGTTTTCGAAGTGCCAGCCCGAGCTGCAGAAGAAGTCTTGGCTGCATTAAAAGGTGGCCCAGTCCCAGAGCCAGATGATGTCACCGATGAAGCTATTGCCGACCCACTCGCTGATATCGAATCTCAAGCCGTCGAGCGCATCAAAGACCGGGTGAGCGAGATTGATTGGGACGAAATGCAGCATCTGGTCGCGGGGATTCTACGTGCGATGGGTTACAAAACTCAGGTTTCACCACCAGGTTCAGACCGTGGGAAAGACATCGTCGCCTCACCGGACGGATTTGGGTTTGAGAACCCTCGTATCGTTGTCGAGGTGAAACACCGCAAGGGACAGATGGGTAGCCAGGATATTCGTAGCTTCCTCGGCGGCCGTCATAAAGACGATCGTGGCTTGTACGTCAGTACGGGTGGCTTCAGTAAGGATGCACTTTACGAAGCGGACCGCGCCTCTATCCCGTTATCGCTGTGGACGCTGGATCATGTAGTTAGAGCGTTGATTGAGCATTACGATGCTACGGATGCTGAGACCAAGAGGATTGTACCTTTGAAGAGACTTTATTGGCCTGCATAAGCTCTGTGCGAAAAGAGTTGTTTTGTAGACACCGAAAATGTTGAACAAAGGCGAGACGGGGGTTCAAATTCCCCCGGCTCCACCAACTTTACATCTAAAGACGTCCACGGACGTCTTTTTTTATGCCTGAAACCCAGTAAATACGGGACCTTCAGCACCACCAGCGTCCACGGACGTCCAGGAACAGCCACCCTTTATGGCATTCCAAATGGCATTCCAAGCCCAATAGTGCTAATTTTTGGAATGCCAACTCCATCCTGGAATGCCAATGTGCGCACAAGCGGTTCGCCTCTCTGAACTCAAAATCAAATCTGCCAAGCCTGCTGAAAAGGACTACGTACTGTTCGATGGCGGCGGACTTCAAATGCGAGTGAGAAGTAATGGCTCAAAACTATGGAACTTCAACTATCGACACCCCGTGACGAAGAAGCGGATCAACATGGGCCTCGGTACCTTCCCTGAAGTCTCGCTAGCGCTGGCACGAAAAGGCTCCATTGCAGCTAGAGAAATACTTGCCCAAGGCCTCGATCCCAAAGAACAACGGGATGCAGTGCTGCAAGCAAAGCAAGCTGAAACCGAGCACACATTCCAGAATGTCGCGACGTCCTGGTATGAACTGAAGAAGGATGCGGTGACACCAGCTTATGCCGAGGACATCTGGCGTTCGTTGACGCTGCACGTTTTTCCAGACTTGGCCACCACACAGATTTCAGCAATCAGCGCACCACAAGTCATCAACCTTCTTCGACCACTCGAAACCAAAGGTAGCCTTGAAACCGTTAAACGGCTGTCACAGCGACTCAACGAGATCATGACTTACGGGGTCAACTCAGGACTGATACACGCAAACCCACTCAGCGGGATTCGCTCCGTCTTCAAGAAGCCGAAAAAGAAAAACATGGCGGCACTTGCTCCAGATGAGCTGAAAGAGCTCATGGTGGCAATTGCCAATGCCAGCATAAAAAGAACTACGCGCTGTCTGATCGAATGGCAGCTCAATACCATGACTCGCCCAGCGGAGGCTGCAACCACGCGCTGGGCCGACATCGACTTCGAGAAGAAGATCTGGACGATTCCTGCTGAGCGCATGAAGAAACGCCGCGTACATATCGTGCCGCTCACAGATCAAGCACTGGCACTGTTGGAGGCAATCAAACCCTACAGTGGCCACCGGGAGTATGTGTTTCCTGCAGACCGGAACCCTCGAACCCATTGCAACAGCCAGACTGCCAACATGGCACTTAAGCGCATGGGCTTCGAAGGTCGCCTGGTAAGTCATGGCATGCGCTCAATGGCAAGCACCATCCTCAACGAACACGGCTGGGACCCGGAGTTGATTGAGGTGGCGCTCGCCCACGTCGACAAGGACGAGGTTCGCAGCGCCTACAACCGGGCGGACTACATCGAGCGTAGACGCCCGATGATGGCCTGGTGGAGTGAGCACATCCAGGAAGCAGCGACGGGCAATCTGTCGGTATCAGCTATCAAGGAGAATCGGGACAGAAAAATCGTCTCGATACGCTGATCAACAAACACCGCCCCAAAGTAGCCGGTCGCAACAGGCTAAAAAGGCCAGGAGCGGACTATTGAACGGCCTTCCCCACAGCAGACATTGAGCGTCAAACCAGATCCCAGTGCTGCTACGCCAGATCTGAGGATTATTCGCCCCACGCCAGATTGCGCCCAGCAGCGAGCTATCTGTGGCAGGGCATTGAACATAGCACCGTTATTAGCATGGGGCCTGACCATTCAGGCTTTTCGCCACAGCTTCACTTCTCTGTCTTAAAGAACGACAGAACAATAGTAAATCTTTCCCCAGAATTAATAGTAGATACAGCATGGAACGATCTGGGTGATATCTCAAACGCAAAAGCAGTATTGTGTAACGGCAGGAAGGAACTCGATACATTTCCAGGTGTGCTGTCAGAAAAAATCATTAAAACACCCCCGTTCGCGTCTACCCAACCCCTGTTTAGCTGAATTAAAACTCTATGGGTTTCTTGCCTTGGGACAAAGTCGTTATGGATTTCAATTGATTGACTTTTTATTAACTTGTGCGCAGATATATCAACCTTGCCAGACAATTCAACTAAAAATAACTGCTCAATATCTTCCTTTATACCACTGATTGATTCCTTTGAAAAAATCCTAGCAATACTATCCGGCAATTCAAGACCTTTAAAATTGAACTCGTATTGCTGGTAGAATTCAGCTATTTTTAAATTCCACGGAGCATCACTTTCAAGCCAAGAAAGAAGAATTTCGCTGTCCGCATCTGAAAGTGCGTTTTCTTGTAGCGCGTGATGAAATGGGTCTTTTATTTTAGCGCCCAAGAAACTTAGAAGTGTCAAAATAAAATTCCTCCTGGTTAAAAATTGAGACGCCTATAATTCTTGGTGAATTTTATAAAAATGATAATCTTATTGGCGCCACATGCATCTTGAAAACTTCAGTGATGAAGTTTAATCATATAACAATACGCGCTGCCGGATGGTCAATTGCGTGAGAACTTCCTGTAGGTTTGAATACTGAATCATAGCGCCCTCTATACCAAACCATTACAAGCTGTGAATCATTTTGTGTTGTTACCTCGGTAAAGCCCGCATATTCAGCAGCCTTGCGTGACGCTGTATTGGATTTACGCATGTGGGCATAGACGACGTCGTACTGGCTGAGTGCACAGCCGCGTTCATACGCAATACGTCCTATCTGTCGCCCTTGGCTTGGTCGATTCAAAAAAATGTGAAACGATGGATGCAGGCCCCGGACAGTATCATCAACCATATTGATGTAGGCAGTCCCTGCCCTCTTGCCGTCGGCAATGATTATCCATGCCTCGCCACCAGCCCCCCCACCTTTATCTAGCGTACCCGACGTTCTAATCAATACGATCGCATCACTAGATACCGGACCCAGCTTTGATTTGGCCGTCACGGTAGGTGGCTTCGGCGTGGAGCGTCGAACTGGCCTTGCATTCGATTCACTTACCGGTCGAGCCATGGAGACTCTCCCAAGCCAGCTAAAAGCCGCTCACAACTATGCGCCCAAAACTCCGCAGGGAAGAATCCGGGGGAAAACGCAATGACGATATCGTCCAGGCGTTCTAACAAGCCTCGGCATCGCAAGGCATGAGTGAAGGTATCTATCTGATCCAGAATTTCCGCCAGCGACGGGTTCAGCGGCCCAGGGTACTCAATCGCATCACTGTCTCCGTCATAGCGATTGCAGAAGTAATCCATGTCAATGTGCAGCAAAATGCCGATTGTACTGTCAGATGAAACATCAATGCCTTCCAGCCAGTCATTCAGGTTAGAGGTAAATCGATAACGCCCGCGCCCTACTCCAAGCCCATCGGGAACAAGCGTGATAGAAGGCCTCAATGCATCGGGGTCCAGCAATGAATCCGGAATTAACTCTCGCTGGACGATGGCGTCGACCGTCTCGCTGCACTTTGGGCCCTGGCAAAGATGGCGAACATCCGCTGTGGGTACATAGTGAAGGAAGGGCGTTAGGAAGCTGCCCATACCCAGTGCACCACTCAGGATCGCACTGGTCACCGTCTGGGGGTCGCAAAGTTCCACTACCCGCCCCTCAATGGGATCGATCCAGTTTTCGAGGCGTTGAAAGATACGGGGAGCGCCAAGGTCTTTGTGATCATCCACGTGGAGCACAACGATATCAACATCATCGGAACGGCCTGTGAGCCACTGGCTCCAGCTTTCCAGAGTCCAGGTGTCATTCAATGAAAGGAGCACGCGCCCTCTGCGTTTACGTGCACCCGCCATATCCTGATATC
Source organism: Pseudomonas alkylphenolica (assembly GCF_000746525.1). NCBI lineage: Bacteria > Pseudomonadati > Pseudomonadota > Gammaproteobacteria > Pseudomonadales > Pseudomonadaceae > Pseudomonas > Pseudomonas alkylphenolica. The sequence goes on along the minus strand of NZ_CP009048.1, from coordinate 2,181,906 downwards.
GCAGATCGCGTCCCCACCAAGCCAGGCCCTCGTCCAGTCGAGGGTCAACGTATCGGAAAGCGTCATTCGACCATTCCAGCACAAGCTCCCATTCGCCCGCTACCTGAATGGCCACAGCATCCTTATCGCAGAAATAATCTCTCAGTTGCTCATGCCTGCGCTGGGCGTCAAGCGATAGCCGGGACAGCGGAACATTTATCGTCGAGGTCATTGGACTTTGTCCCCTCCATGGAAACACGCTTTAATACGTCAACAAGGCTCAAGCCAACATTTGTCAATGGACATGTCTCAAGTGTCGCGAAGGCCTGCTGGAGATGATAGTCAGTGTCTGCAAGCTGCTTGATTGCTCGCGACTGAAGGTCGGCCGGCCCGTGGTCGCGCACGTGAAGCCAGAAGCGTCTGAGCTCTACAAAAACAAAAACCGCATGTAGCAAGCCCGATGGCGGCCGCAGATCTTCACGCCATGGCGAAACAACCTGTGCGGAAGTTCGTTCTACGATAGGTGTACAACGCTCAAGCAGGTAAAGCTTCTGATGGCGGTGCTCATGGATAAGTGAGTCCGCGAGATCGTAGGGGTTAATCAACCCATCACCTTGGGAAATCGAGACGTACAGCACCCCTGGCACTGAGTTGTCGCTGAACGACACGATCTTCCGAGGATCAGCGGTGGGGTCGCGAACGAACTGAACGGCACGGTACGCAGCCATCATCTCTACCGCCAGAGCAGGACGCCAGGCCTTGACGATACTCATTGCCTGCTCGACCAGTATTTGGCCTGGGCCGATGAGGTCATCACCTTCAAACACAATGGCATCGCCAAACGGTGCGCGGAGCCAAAAGTCATTTCGACCAACATCAAGGGAGATCGCCCCATCGTCTCGTGCAGCGATCGAGATGAGAGATTCAAGATAATCTGAAGAGGCTGTTATTACCTGCCCATCAACGGAAAGCAATGCTCGCCCATGCTGTTGAGCCAAAACAGCGCCCCCCCAGAAAATAGCTCCGGGGTGCTGAGCCACTCGCTCGAAAGCACCTATACCTACCTCAGTGAGCTGTTGAGTCCGCGGGTCTTCAGAGAAGACGAGCAGCGCGCTCTTCAGCCTCTCGACCGCCTCGTCCTTTGCCCGAGCACACAGCCACTCCATGTCGGAGTGGGAGGTCTCCGCCAGCTCGAAACTGTCCAATGCGAAAGTCTCAGGAATAGGTAGGTGCACCTCTTCCAAAAGCCCAGTAGAAAGATGCTCATCAAGGCGATTGCGGATGTGGGCAACTAGGCGCTTCATCTCGTTGCAGTACACCGTAGGGTTAACAAATCCGTTCTCACCGAACCGGTGAGGCAGTGCTCCACCCCCACAGATTTCAACAATGTGACAGGACTGGCAAACCTCCGCCAACCCTTGCTTACGCAAGAACTTGCGGTGCTTCTCGATTGCTGGAGAACGAGCCACTTCATCAATCGATGTATCACACACATTGCCATTGAGCTTCGTCACGCCGTCCTGAGTGACCTTCAACACGTCCAGGTCGTGATAACTACCGTCCGTCTCGATTGAAAGCAGGCTCACGTCACCGAAGCCAAATGCGTCGGTGCTCGATGGCAGCCCGGCACAAACGTCGAGTAGAGCCTCGAACGTTCTCAAGGAAATGTGAGGATATCGGTCGAACCAAACATCGAATGCATTGACCAACCACTGCTCATATAACCCTGGATCTTGATTTCGGCCTGGAGGGGGACGAAGCCAATGGGCATCAGGAAGCAGGAAGTCCAATCGAGGAATGGTGAACTGATCAAAATACTCGAAAAGCTCATCCGCACAAACGGACGCGTCCACCACTGCGATGACGCCGGCAAAAATCTCTGGATAGCGCTGAAGGCGTTGCAGGGCCTGCTCTGTCTGCTCGAAGCTGGAGCGCCCTTTACGAGTCAGTCGATGTTTGTCATTGACCGCCTTAGGCCCGTCCAGACTCAACGAAACGCCGATATCAGCGTTAGAAAGAATCCCCAAAGCTTCGTCAGTCAGCAAGAGCCCATTGGTTTGAAGGCTCACATCGACAGGGATACTGCAGGTCTGGCGAACCAGTTCTGCAAACGCAGCCAGCGCCGAAGCGCCTAGTAGCAAAGGTTCTCCGCCATGCAGGATCACCGAACAGTGGGTCAGCCCACTTTGGATGGCATAGTTCGCAAGCTGACGAGCGAACGCTTCGCGGTGGGTGACGGACAGAAACTTGGGCATGGAGCGCCAACTCTGATCCGCGTGGTGGTAGACATAGCAATAATCGCAGTCAAGGTTGCACCGCGACGCTACTTTTACCAAAAACGACGAAAACTTAGCGGCGCCCATGCAAGTGAATCACGAGCGATTATGGCGATGGTGCATGCGGTCATAGCTTGTGATGACCTGGCTAGCATCCGATTCAGTCAATACGCGCATGCGCAGGCGCTGGATTGCTGGGTTAGTGCTTTGCCCTTTAACCAAGCATTGGCGGATAGTCGTCGGGGTCGATTTTTCAATCTTGAATGCAGCAGAAGACATCACTTACCTCCTTGATACGCTGAAATGCCATCATTATGCCGCATTTGTATTAAGTGTGTGAAGCTGATCGAGTCTCTGCCGCTGAAAAGCGACCATTCGATTCAAAAAAATCTCAGCCACACATAACCGCCTTGACTACACCACCAAGGAGGTTAGCCCCATGTCATTACAGTGTCCTCGCTGTCATTCCCCCAAAATCGCTTCTTTCCATCACGCCATGAAAGTCGGCGCGGCCATCGGCACCGTGGGTGGTGCTGCGCGTGGCGTCAGTGCTGCGCTGGCTGGGGGCCAAGCGGGCGCGCTTATTGGCGCTATCGCCGGCCCTGTCGGTATCACTCTCGGTTCGGTATCGGGTGCCATCCTCGGTGGGCTGGCCGGCGGTGTCGGTGGCTGTGCTCTCGGCGCCCAGTTGGGTGAGTCGCTCGATCGCCACGTCCTGGCCCACAACCTCTGCTTGCTATGTGGGCACCGCTTCAACCTCCCGACCTAATCGAGTCAACTTACCTCTATCTATTACATCCGGACGGTGCTGCGCTTTGCGTGGCGCTTTATGCCGGCTTGCACCTAAAGGAATTACAACCATGGCTCATCTCGTCGAAACTATGGCCTATGCTGGCGCAACTCCCTGGCATGGCCTGGGCAATCATCTCACTCAGAAGCAACCCATCGAAGTTTGGCAACGCGAAGCCGGCATGGACTGGGAGATACAGGAAAGCCCGGTTCACTTCAAATCAGAAACCGTCGGTCACCTGGGCGCGATCCATTCCTTCCCCGAGCAGAAGGTGCTCTTCCGCTCGGACACCAAAGCACCGCTGTCGGTGGTCTCTCAGCGCTACCACACCGTGCAACCGCGCGAGGTGCTGGAGTTCTACCGGGATCTAACCGAGGTCTCCGGCTACGAGCTGGAAACGGCCGGCGTACTGAAGGGTGGCCGCAAGTTCTGGGCGTTGGCGCGTACCGGGCAAGGTGCTGCGCTCAAGGGTAACGATCAGGTCAACAGCTACCTGCTGCTGGCCACATCCTGCGACGGCACCCTGGCCACCACGGCAACACCCACTACCGTGCGCGTGGTCTGCAACAACACCTTGACCATCGCCTTGGACGGCACCAGCCGCGCGATCAAAGTGCCACACAACACTCGCTTCGACCCGAAGGCAGTAAAGAAGCAGCTCGGCATCGCCGTCTCGCAATGGGACGACTTTATGTACCGCATGCGTGCGCTGGCCGAACGCAAAGTCCAGTGGCATGAGGCGCTGGGCTTCTTTATGAACGTGCTGTGCGAGACCAATCCGACGGGCGCACTGCCGGAGGTACTGCCCAACGAACGCGCCCTGCGAAAGGTTCAGGAGCTGTACGAAGGTCGCGGCCGAGGCAGTCAGCTGGACTCGGCTCGCGGTACCGCCTGGGGCCTGCTCAACGCCGTAACCGAGTACGTCGACCACGAACGTCGCGCCCGTAGCAACGAGTACCGCATGGACTCAGCCTGGTTCGGCCAAGGGGCACAGATCAAGCAACGTGCTCTGGACACCGCCCTCCAGCTTGTCGCCTAACCGATTACTTCCCCCCCAAAAAACGCCCGATCAGCAACGAGGCTGATCGGGCGTTTCTATTTCTGCAAGGTGAACGCTATGAACGCTACTCCGTTGCGCAGCACTAGCAAGGCTCGTCCAGCGCTTCGCCTGATCAGCACCAAGGAACTGCCTCGTGAAGATTGGCTGGCGGTGCGCAAGCAAGGCATCGGCAGCTCGGATGCCGGCGCTGCGGTGGGTCTAAATCCCTACAAATCGCAGTTGGAGCTGTGGCTGGAGAAAACCGGTCGAGATACCTCTCTGCCAAAAGCCGACCCACATGATGAAGAAAGTCCGATGTACTGGGGCAACGTGCTGGAACCAATCGTGGCCTGGCACTACAGCAAGCGTACTAAGAATAAGGTGCGACGTATCAACGCCGTACTGCAGCATCCGAATCCGGATATGTCTTGGATGCTAGCCAACATCGACCGTGAGGTGATCGGCGCGGACGACGTGCAGATCCTCGAATGTAAGACCGCCGGTATAAACGGGGCACGTCTCTGGCAGGAACGTGTACCCGAGTATGTAGAACTGCAAGTGATGCACCAACTCGCAGTCACCGGCAAGCAGGCGGCAGATGTAGCGGTGCTGCTCGGCGGTCAGCACCTGGAGATCCATCGCATTGAGCGAGATGAGCAGATGATCGCCCGCCTGATCGAACTGGAGCGTAAGTTCTGGAACTACGTGGAAACCGATACCCCGCCGCCAGCCGACGGCAGTGCATCGGCTGAGGCGTCTTTGCGCTGCTTGTACCCGGATGACAACGGTCAGACCGTCGACTTCAGCGGCCATGCAGGATGGGCTGCGGCCTACTTAGAGCTCAAGGCCGTGCGCCAGTCGATTGCCGAAAAGGAAAAGCGCGAGGCTGAGCTCAAGCAAATGCTGCAGCAGGCCATGGGCGATGCCAGTCGGGCGGAGTTCTCCAGCGGCTACGTCTCCTGGCGCAAGGCCAAGGACAGCATCGGTCTCGATGTCGCTCAACTGCTCCAGGACAAGCCCTACCTGCAGGCCAAGTACCCGCTGCTGAAACCCGGTGCACGGCGTTTCCTGGTCGGCTGATTTCCACCTCTTTCACCCTTCCCTCCCCTTGGCCAGTCCATGCAGTTCGCGCTGCGTGACTGGTCTTTTTTCATTTCCAGGAGAACCATCATGTTGAAAGGCTTAGCACTGACTCCGCCCGTCCTCGGACGCATCTCCATCGGCAAAGTCGTTGAAAGAAACGGTAAACGCCTGCCCGAGAAAGATGATCAGTTCACCATCACATCCCAAGTACAAAGTAGGGATGGCTGGCTGCTACATCCACTCAACGACGAACTGCGCCAGAGTAAGGAAGACAAACTGCGCAGTATTCCTATACGCCTATTGTTCAACGAACCGGAGCTGAATTTCCGGGCCGATTACACCCTGTTCGATCGGCAGTCTGGGCGACCGTTGTGCGTGGGCAATGGTGAAACCTGCAAGCGCGCTTCTCAGGACGGCATACAGTCTCTGCCCTGCCCTTCGCCCGATGCCTGCCCACTGGCCAAAGGCGGTGCCTGCAAGCCTTACGGGCGACTGAATGTGATTATCGGTGATGAGGATTCGTTGGGTAGCTTTGTGTTCCGCACCACCGGATTCAACAGCATCCGCACTCTGGCCGCTCGACTGCATTACTTCCAGGCCATCTCGAGTAATCGACTGGCTTGCCTGCCGCTGGAGCTGCGTTTACGCGGTAAATCCACCCGGCAAAGCCATGGCACGCCGATCTTCTATGTCGACCTCACGATACGCGCTGGCATGGATATGAGCGAAGCACTGCAGAAGGCGAGCGAGCTGGATACACAGCGGCAAACAGCAGGTTTCGATCAGAGGGCTCTAGATGACGCGGCTCGCCGAGGCTTAGGCAACGGCGCCTTCGAGGACAGCGAGGAGGACAGTCACGTCGTGATCGAGGAGTTCTTCGTAAACTCGGAGCCCGCCAGCACCTCTAGCCAGGGTGAATCGCAGCCAGTTCCTAACTCCCTCGCGGGGAAACTAGAAGCCCTCACCTCGCAGGCCCACTGAATCAAACCTACCGGTGCCGAGTACATCGGCCAGGCACAAGTATCTTGGAGACCCGCCATGTCGCTACTGCGATTTTTGCTCTGCTTGTTCATATTTGTCGGCGCGCTTGCAGCCGCCGGGGCGCTGGTGCTGAGTATTCTGCTCATGCTGCGCTTACCACCGCTGTTACTGGCCGTGGTGCTGGCCTGCTGGATCCTGAGTCGTTTGCTCAGACTAATTTCCCCCAGCCGGGGAAATCCCACCTGAAATATTCCAAATAACCGTCAGCGGCCATGCACACGGCCGCTTTTACCAGGAGAGTGAATCATGCTTCGATACTGCTTGATCTGCGACTCCAAGGCCGTCCTCACTAGGGAAGCAGCCAAAGGCATCGCCCTGTTACTCGGCCTGGCTGACAGCGCGCTGCGAGAAGCACAGAAATCTAATGAGAATACCCAAGCGCCAGGCAGCCATCTGCTCATCAATGGGTTGGCCGCTATCACCCCCGCGTATCCATCGGCGTTGCGCGTAGCCGAGGATGTCGCCAAATATCACTTCGCGGGGTTCAACTGTTTTTGCCTACGCTGTGGTGCTCTGTTCGACGAGCCTGAGGAAAAGAATCCTCTGAAACAAGAAAGCAACCGCCGTGACTGAGCCCATCAGTCGCGATCAAGCCTAGTGACAAGACGCTCCACCATATCCATGACGAAGTCGCGGTCATGCGCCTCCAGCCTAGACAGCAAGTCATAGAGCCTACGCGCCTGGTCCTCAGGGCGTGAACTCCCCTCGGTCAGCAGGTCAGCCGTCTCACAACGAAAAACCGCTGCCAGCTCCACCAAACGCTCGATGTTGGGCATAACGATCCCTCGCTCGATACGGGATACGGCCTCGCTTCCAATCCCAAGCTTTTCCGCAACCTGCTCCTGACTCAGCTTGCAACGAGCACGCTGGCGAGCAATTGCTTGGCCAACAAGCTCCGCCAGCTGCTTCGATTCGGTTTTTGACATGCCGCCCTCCAGTTCAACCTGGATGGTTGAGCATCAACCTGTTGACATGAAGGACTTATCAAACCGAGACTCACCCTAAAAGGTTGGTATTCGACCTTTTCTCAAAACCACTATCTTTTGCAGGGAGCCCAGAAAACCCATGATCGTCGTAACAGGTCTGAATGAAGCGCAGATTGAAGGTCTCGTGAAAAGTAAAGCGTCCTTCGAGATCCATGGTCTCAGGGGCAATTTCATGGCAGGTATCAAACTGGTTGAAACCAAGATTGAAAGCCAGGGGCTGAAGTGTCGAGTCAAAAGCGATGTGAAAAGTGCCGTGGTACAAGGCGGCGCACTCGGCGCCGTATTTACCGTCCTGACAACACCTGCAACATTGACCATAGCGACATTAACGGCTGCAGCAGGCGTAGGTCATACGCTCGTTACGTACAACCCCGACTACGAAATCATCAAGGACTACATCAACAAGCGGATCAATGTTGTTTACAAGAAATAGCAGCTTTGCTCAGCCCCCTCGTCAAACCCTTCATAGTAAGAAATAACCATGAAACGTATCCTCAGCATCCTTCTTCTCGCGTCCTGTGCTCACGCCAACGCTGAGATCTCCGCGTACCAAGGGACAGCGGCTTTCTTTCCAGACGAGAAATCGACTCACAATCTCCCGGAAGCGATTCCATGTGTCACTCGCCCTGCAGCAACTGGCCAACCCATGCTCTTCTGCACTTGGCTCACCAGCACGCGGTACGTGGATATCTGGGACGCTCAGCGCCAGCAAAATGTCCGCATCACCAACAAAGTCAACGGCATGTGTCAGCGTGGCAACTGTCGAATCCAAGGTGCGGATGTAGGTAACTGGAAGGAGGACACTCCGTTCCAACTCTCGATCTGGTATCGCATAGGCAGTAGCACTGACGGCAAGCCAGTCGCCTACCGTACCGACGCCACTCGTCAAGTGTCGTACGTCGAAGCAGGCAGTCTACTGATGAAGTTCTACCTGGATGCAGGTGTCCCGGACAATGAACTGGTCTCGACCTTCGACAAACGCTACATCGGGGGTTGGGCAGCGTGGAATCAGACGAAGGGCGAGGCAGCATCAGCAGCAAAATCCTCTTCTACTCCCCAATCCGAATGGCCAGAAGTCAAAACTGCCTGGTGCAATCCGCGCATGGATGACGACTGCTACATCGACAACAAGAAAGTGCCAGTAGCTGAACTGGGCAAATGGTTGCCGGACATCAGCGAATCGAATGCCGACCAGCTAGGCGGTCATTGTGAAATCATTCTTTGCTTCGACAAAGACGACCAGCCGATGGGCTATCTGTTGCAATAACTAGCCTGAGCACTGCGGGACAGTGTTAGAACAGTCACCTTGCAAATCCTACATAGGGGCGCACGCGCCCCCTATTGACTTCGCTTCAGTATTTATTTTTTGGCCAATTACATAGCCGTATTCGTAATGCTGCGCTTTTCGCCATCGTGAACTCAGTCGGGATTGCCCGTTCGCGGTGCGTATTTGCATGAACTTGACCACCTGCTTGCATTGCCACTGACAACTAGTCAATTGCATCCTTGCAGACCAACCGTTTGCGCTCGACTTGACCGGGCAAGCGCCGTGGTAATGACCGGCAGAGAACAGCCAGAAGCGGTCATCTTAAATCACAGCAGTCAAGGGGGAGGTCAATTGAGATATACTCAGGTCAAAATAGCCAGTTGTAAATCGGACGCGTGTGAACCAGATAATAAACAGCGCACCAGCACAACATGGCAGCGTCCAGTACAAAAATGGTTACCACGGCGAAACACTGCCACCATATTCTATCGTCAATTGCCTTAAGTTCTTCGGTGTATGCAGCCGGATTGCCTTCAAAACGTTTCTCGAAAATTTTTCGCTGCCGGCTCACCTCGGATTCAATAGTACGTAGTGTCGCACGTTGGTTAACAAGAAATCCCACGAGCAAAACACAGAAAACTAACACTCCGGCAAAGATTGCGGTGTTGGCTGCGAACTGTGCATTCAGGGAATGGGTGACTTTTAATTGGCTCAGTGCAATAAACGTAGCAATTGGTATACCGAGCACCTGAGCCTGAATGTCGGATATCGCTTTGTGTACCTTAGTGATAGCGTCGACTTTAAAGGCATGGACTTCTGCGATCGCTTTGTCGTAGGTGTAATCGGAAGCGAAGATACTGTAGCTTGCCTGCAGGCGCTGATACAGCTCGCCTATGTTTTTGACCAGATAAGAGAAGCGTTCCTTTTCTGGAGTCAACGCCAACATCTCAATCAGGTTCTCACCCAGCATTAGCACCTTTTGTTCATGATGGTAGCGATCCAGCACAAAATGCTCTAATCGCTCAAACGCAGAGAAATCCAGACAATTTACTTCTTCCTCGCCGTAAATGACCGGTACGAGAAAGCGCCCGTCCTTGTAGAAAATCAATTCTTCCTTTTGTGTATCGAGGTAATGTGCTGAATCCGCAAGCAGCCTGACGAAGCGTAAAACCTGACGGTAGCGATTGACGATCACCTGCGCGGGCTGATCGGTCGAGCAAAAGCGCTCCGCGAGCAGGTAGTAGTTGTCCCTTTCCTTGACGCGCGCTCCGGTAGTGGCCGTCAGGTACGTCGCGAAGTTGGGGGCCAGGATGCCGAGGCCGACGCGAGGCTGCGAAACGTCCAGGGAGAAGGTGTCACCCACGTTGACGCGGGTATAATCGCCCTGGAGAACAGTGATTCCCGATTCGTCGGCGTTGTGCTCGTCCACCGCTTGGACGAGCGAGCTCCGCAACAGTTCATTGGTTATGCTGATGGTGTGCTTGCCACCTGCGGCACTCTCAATCGCCCTGTAGATAGGGACCAGGTCAGAAAACTTAATCCTCTTCGCCATCTTGACTGACTTCCATTCGTAAGCGTGCAAGTAATTCGTTCGGCAATTTCTTTATGACGAGTGCTTCAGACCCCACGTCGAACTCGATCTCCCCATTGCTCAGGGCTGCACGGTCAAAGGTGATACGCCAGTTTTTTGAACCGCCGGCGAATTTAACAAGGCTTCGCAGCGAGCGCTTATCTGGGATGAATCCATCTGAAATATCGAGTCCGGAGCCTTCAAACAGGTCACTCAGGTCCTCGGGCGACTCCGGCCACAGCTCATTTGCAAACGCTTTGATTTCAAATGGCACGTCCTTGTCAGCGTAACGCTTGCATATCGAGTAGGCGTTTCTCAGGAACTCTTCGCGCTGCTCTTCGCTCATTTCTTTGGATTGGATGAATTGCTCCAAGGCCGTTCCGAGCTTTTGGGTTTCCAGGACAGCGGCCACGGAGTTGTTGCACCCCAGGAAGAGCTTGAAAAAGTCAGAAACTTTATCTTGTCCGCGTCCTTTGATGAAGCTCAGGTACTTGTCCCCACCTTCAGCCCAGCTGGTCAGATTCACTCGCCCAGCCAAGCGGAAGCCTTTGATATCAAGATGAAGGGCGTCCACCACTTCCTTGGACTTGTTGAGTGCAGCACCTAGCTCATCGTTCAAAATGGCAACAATGAAAAAGTTAGTTTTGTCAGAAACGCGTCTAAAATGGGCAAAAAACACGTGACCACCGGTAGACGCTGTACCCTGTACCGACTTTCTTAAGCTCTGCGCCATGTGCAGGGTCGTGGTAACAAAGTCGCTGTTACCGGTTTGAAAGTAGTTTTCTAAAAATTTCGATACTGGATAGTTGTCGGTATCTTCTTCAAAGCGACCGTGCGACTTGCCAGTTTTGGCCGCGTAGATTCTCGCCAGTTGATCGATCAGACGCTGGACAGTTTCGCCGACCTCCAACACTTCCTTCCGATCATCCACGACGAAGCCGCCATCGCCTTTACTCACGGTATGCACAATAACGTTAACAATCTCGTTATCGAGTAAAACGTCTGAGACCGTACGGGCCTCATCATGACCATCCGCCATTTTCAATCCTTATGCATTTGAACCCACGGTGCCGCGAACGGAGGGGCGATAACAGTCGACCAGCTAAACCGGTAGGATAGGCTGGCGTTTTGATGGCGGCAAGTACGTGGGCAGAGGCCCAGCAACTGCTCACCTAGGGCCGAGCCCCCGGGGCAGCCGTCGACGCCAGCATCATCAAAGCAGATGCCAAACCGCTGCAATCGGTGGTCAAGTCAATCCAACTCTGCACTCTTTTCCAAAGCCCCCAAATCGAATAAACGACATGGCGCGGACAGAGGGCTACAGAGCCCCTGCTTACCTTAATTTCGTTCAGTCTGCTTTTTTCCGCTTAAGTCCGCGCCGAACCGAGCAGATCAGCCCCCGCATCTTTCTTCAGCAACTCATACACCACCGTCAGGAACACATCCCGCGTGGACTCGTCGCTCAACAGCTTGGTCGCCATGCTGGTGTGGCTGCTCATGGCACTGGCAATGGCCTGGATGGCTTTGCTCGGCAGGTCAGCCTTCATCGCCTGATCCATGGTGTTGTTCTGCACTTGAGCCATGACAATGGTATCGCCACGCAGCTTTTCGGACACATGCACTGCGAAAGCCACTTGATCTGTATCGGTGATGTCTTTGCCGAAAGCGTTATTGAGCTTTTCGATCAGCTCGGTGAGGTATTTTTTCTCCCGGTCGCGGGCGTCGCGCAAGCCGTTATCGGTGATGCCATATAGCTCGGGTGCCTCACCCACGGCTGAAAGCCCTGCCAGCCCCTCTCCTTTTTTGATCTTGTAGTGGCTGAGTTTGAGATCATCCAGATCCACCTGTTCGGCGCTGACGCCCTTCAAGCGTTTACGCAGCAGCCGAGCGTAGCTGGCGAAAGCTTCCAGCGCAGGGTCGCCGAACTCCACCAGTTGAGCAATGTACTCATAGGTGCGGACGAACTTGGTCAGGCTCTCGCTGAAGATCATCAATTCATCACGACCCATGCAGTACTCCGCCCGTTGTACGTCGGAGTACTCCATCCCCTTTTCGTCACCGTTGTCGTGAGCGGCCTCCCAGGCCTTTTCCCACTGGTCGATGCCATCGTTGAGGGTCTTTAGCTTGCCGTTGAAACGGTCGGTGGCTGATTGAGTCAGCGAATAAAGCTTCTGGTGAGTGACATTGCGATTCACGATGGCTTCGCCAAACGCCTCGACCTCAGCGGCTTCATAGATGAACATGCCATCCAAGCGCTGCTTGATGTCGTAGACAATGTTCGGGTCCTGAATATCTGCCACTTGAGCATCACGGTAGAAGGTCTTGAACGCTGCCAGGATCTCTTCTGCCTCGTTAGCAAAGTCGATGACGTAGGTCTTGTCCTTGCCGGGGAAGGTTCGATTCAACCGCGACAGCGTCTGCACTGCCTCCACACCCGAGATTTTTTTGTCCAGGTACATTGCCACCAGCTTGGGTTGGTCGAAGCCGGTCTGGTACTTGTTGGCAACGATCATCACCCGGTAATCCGGGGTGTCGAACACCTTTCGCATATCGCGGCCATTGAGGCCGGGGTTCAAGTTGGTCTCGCTGAACTGGTGATCCGCAGGCAGGCCGGTTTCCTGCACATCGCTATTGGGCACCTCACCGGAGAACGCCACCATCGCCTGCACGTTGTCGTAGCCCTTGCGCTGGCAGTAGTCCAGCAGCGCCAAGTGGTACTTCACCGCAGCGGCACGCGAGCTGGTCACCACCATGGCCTTGGCCTGACCACCGAGCAAGTGTGCAACGTTCTTGCGGAAGTGTTCGACGATCAGCTCGACCTTCTGCCCCACGTTCACCGGATTCAGTGACAGCCACTTGGCCAGCTTGCGCCGGGCACTCTTCTCGTCCACACGTTTGTCGTCGACAAACTCGCTGCCGATTTTGAACGCCACGTTATAGCCGGTGTAGTTCTTCAGCACATCAAGGATAAAGCCTTCCTCGATGGCCTGCTGCATGGTGTAAAGGTGAAACGGTGCCGGAGGATTTTCCTGGTTCACCGGCTGCGCCGCATTTCGCGGGCGGCCAAACAAACTTAGGGTCGAATGCTTGGGCGTGGCGGTAAAGGCAAAGTAGCTGGCATTGCCCGGTCGGCTACGCGATGACTGCCATACCGATAAACGCTCCTCTTTGCTCAGTTTGTCCCACTCGTCCTCACTCTGCCCGGTCAGCACATAGCGCAGGTCATCGGCGGTACTGCCGCCAGTGGAGCTGTGCGCCTCGTCGATAATGATGGCGAAACGACGGTCACGCAGGCTGGTTTCACCTAGAATGGCCTTCTGTGCATAGGGAAAAGTCTGCAGGGTACAGACGATGATCGGCACGCCGTCTAGCATTGCCTTGGCCAACTGCTGGCTCTTGGGGAGGCTGGATTGCTGACGGTCGATGGCGCACACCACCCCTGCCTGGTGCTCGATCTGCTGGATAGCATCCTGCAACTGCTGATCCAGCACCTGGCGGTCAGTGACCACGATCACGCTATGGAAATACGGCTCGCCATCCGGGCGACGCACGCGGATCAACGAATGCGCCGTCCAGGCAATGGTATTGGTCTTGCCCGAGCCAGCGCTGTGTTGGATCAGATAAGGCTGCCCGGCACCCTCGATGCGCACCGCGTCGATCATCTTGGTTACGCCTTCCCACTGATGGAAGCGCGGGAAAATCAAACCTTCCTTGAAGTAGGTCTTGCCGTTCAAATCCTGGGCTTCCTTGCGCTCCTGAAGCACGTAGCGATGGAAGATGTGTAGCCAATTATCCTTCTGCAGCACCCGCTTCCAAAGGTAGCTCACCGGGTAGCTGTCATTGTCGCCGGGTGGATTACCCGCCGCGCCATCGTTTCCCCGGTTGAACGGCAGAAAGAAAGTCGAATCCCCGGCCAGTTTGGTGGTCATGCGGATATCGCTGTCGCTCATGGCGAAGTGCACCACTGCACCACGCTTGAAGGTCAGCAGCGGTTCAAACCCGCCACTCTTGCGCTCCGGCTTGCGGTCCATCCGGTACTGCTGCATGGCAGCCTGCACCGACTGGGTGAAGTCGGTCTTAAGCTCCACCGTAGCCACGGGAATACCATTGATAAAGAAGGCCAGGTCGATCTCGTCGGTCTTGTCCAACGAGTAACGCAGCTGCGGTACCACGCGCAGGCGGTTGGTCGCATAGCGCTGAATCACCGTCTCGTTGCGATCATCCTCCGGTAACCCCTGGCTCATGGCTAAGGTGCCGCCACCGGCCACGGCGAAGCCGTAACGCAGCACATTCACCGTTCCGCCATCGACCTTGTTTTCCAGTTGTTTAACCAGCCGATCCAGCACCACATCGAGAGTGCCAGTACCGTTCATGGCATGCAACTTGGCCATGGCCTGCGGCTGGCTTTCCTCCAGCCAACCGAGCACATCATCAGGGAACAGCGCCCGCGCCGCGTCATAGTCGGCGGACTTGCCGACCAACCAACCAGCAGCAGCCAGTTGCTCAACGATATGGCGTTCGAGTTCGCATTCGTGGTGGATGTGGCTCATGGGGCGATCCTTCGTCTGGCCCGCCCCTATCTGAGAGAGGCAGTTTGTCTAAAGTTGGTCTTGAATTCGTCTAATGCTCGGTGCCGACAAGCTGAGCCACCAGTCAAATACCCATCAAATACAAAAAACATCAGGCTAACGCCGCAAGCGTAATGATTTAGAGGCTTTAGCCTTGAAAATATGCCGCCCAACAGACGACGAATCAAATACCCGTCAAATACAACGCCACTCAAGCCCAGTAGGGCAGATAGCGTGAGTTTTTGTTGGACTGTCCCTCTTCATAGGGCTTGATAACCTGTACCTCTTTTGCGTCCCGAATAATCCGCGATGCCATCGCACTGTTTTTGGCATCGATTCCAAAGCGTTCACGCAGCGTCGTATTAGTCATCGGGTCACGCAGCACATAACGCAGGCAAGCATGCAGATAGCAGGCATATACCCGCTCCTGCTTGTCCATGTCCTTGAGTGCTCGGTGAGCGAACAGTACGACCCGTAGAGAGCCATCAGGGCGCTCCCAGCGCGGCGGTGGTAATTGATAGAGTTCCGTATCGGAAACCACCTTGTCCACGCCGCTACCCCGTTCTTCACAGATGCCGACGCGTCGCATAAAAGAGGCCAGCGCCTCATTGCGTGAGCGAGGCGGACTATCGAGAAAACGATCAACATCGACCAGAGGCTCACCGGGATTGGTGATCTCAAGGCGGTCATCAAAAATCTCCACCATAGGGCCTGCACCCGACACAGAGAAATCCTGATGGATCAGGGCATTGGCAATCAGCTCACGCACTGCCAAGTCCGGGTACATCGGCACATCCTTGCGCAGGGCCTTTCCAATTACCTCATTTCGAGGTAGCAGTGCACTGAGAAAATCAATCAACCCCTCGAAACCGCTGGCATAGCCCTTGTGCCCCTGCTGCTCACGTACGGTTTTCAGACGCCCCTTGCCTTCATAAACAATCAGCCGCACCGCCTTGCGCGCTAGCCCTTTGAATTTCTGCAACTCACGGGCAAACAGAATCGCGCCGAGGTTGGTGATCTCCCAGCGCTTGGCCGCATCACAACGCAGCATGCCATCTTCTTGCAGACGGCTGAGAATACCGCTCTGATCCGTAGGCAGTGGAAGCCCCAGCAATTGGAAATAAGCAGGGTAATCAAGTAAGGCCAAAGCCTCAGAAGCATCCAGATTGCTTGCCGCCGACAGCTCCTCGAAGGGGGTTCGGTCGAATACTCGCCAGAGCGCACGCTCTTGTTCAGGGAAGTCTTTCAACGGTTTCTTGTTCGAGCCAATCCGGATTAGCTCACGCCCCTCAAAGGTCGTCGGCTTACTGTGTGCGCTGGGGATTTCCAACAAAACCAAAGGTTTGCCGTCGACTTCGAAGGCATGAAAACGAAAATGCAGCCGAGGACTCAGCAGCCGCAGCAGCCAGCTTTCGAGCTCCTCGTTACCTTTCTTCGCGCTGTGCGGTTTGAAAGTAGTACCGACAATCTCATGGGTCTTGTCACTCACACCCCAGACCAGATAGGCATTGCTCTTGCCGTCCAGAGCTGCCGCATTGGATAAAGCAGCTAGGTACTCACCAATTTCCTGTGGATCGGCGTTGTTGTGTTTGAACTCCAGCCACGGGGTTTCGGCCGGGAGCTTACACAGCTCCCTGACCAAGCTGATCAGGTAATCGGCATTACGTTCCAAGGTCATGACGCCCTCCTAAAATTATGGGTGCCCGACAACTGACTCGCTGAGCTGCACAGAAAAGTGTCTGGCTTGCTCATTCTGCCTCCGGTTCGGGGGTAACGCTGTTTAACTGCTGATCCTGCCAGGCTGCGTAGGTTTGCCCCGTGCCCTCAACCACCCAGGAGGTGCGCCCATTGGCGGAACGGCCACACACCACGGCGGCGGCAGCGCTGGGGCTGCTGAAGGCATAGTCGTCGCTAAACACCAGGTTATTGCTGCCTTGCGCGACCATGACGCCTTCGCCGACCAGTTGCTTGAATAATCCCTGGTAGCCACGCTCGGTACCCACCCACTCGGCGCGGGCCTTAGAGCCCTTGAGCACAAAGAACTCGCCGTCGATTTCCTGCCCTTGCGCGCTGATGCTGTAACGCGGCACCTCCAGATTGAAGCGCGGCGAGTGGCTGACTGGAATGGCCGGGCTGGTACTGACGGCAGCGGAAGGCTTGGTCAGCTCACGCAGAAAGTCGAAGCCCAACACCGGCAGCACGGTACGGATCTGCTCTAGGAAGAAGGCCATATCAGCGCGGTCGGACTCCGGCAGACTGCCATAATCATGCGCAGTGCCATTAAGCAGCTCGCAGCGGCCGACTTGGTTAGCGATGCTGATCAGCAGGCTTTCCAGATACTTCACATGGGTCTTGGTCAAGTTCTGGTCCTTGCTGGTGACCAGGCAGACCTTTTCCCAAAAGTCCTTGCCTCCGGCCGTGCCTTCGGAGGCCTCGGGGCGGTTGTGCTGCTTGAGGCGCTTGGCCACGTCATCCGACTCGCCGATATACACCTTGGAACGCAGGTTGTTCTCCGGGTCGGGGCCGACCAGAAAATACACGCCGGTTCGCCCGCACTCGGGACGCTGCACCAGTTCGGCCAGCTTGCTGCGCGGGCCGGTCAGCACATGGCCGGTCCAGTTCATGATCTCGGCAGTAAGAAGGCCATTGGGAGTGCCGTCCACCAGAAACAGACGGAGACTGCGACCCAGGCTCATACGGTCTCCCGAAGGTCGATCTGGCCCGTAACAGCAGCAGTAATCAGGGCAGAACGGCGCTCCTTTAAAAGCTCAACACTACGCTCAGACTTAGCTATCAGCTCATCTATGCGCAGCGTTTCGCTTTCAACGTGCTGTGCTATCGCCTCTTGCTCATCCAACGGTGGACATACAACGAACATTTGACTGAGATGTATCGGCCCAAAGTGCTGGATCGTAGAGCCGGCTTTGAATAAGTCGATTTGGGTTGAAAACAGAGAGGAAACCACCAACGATCGAATATAGGACCTCAGCATCACACTCTTTTTTCCACGTAGGCGTATCAACCCTGTATAAGCAATCGACCCAGCAGCCTCGTCAGCCACTTCACACACCGTGCCCATGCTGGCACTGGCGCTAATCAAAAGATCACCCGGCACCAACCGAAAATGCTTCCACTGCCGCTCTACCTTATCTGGCTCTAAGTAATTGCAACCCGCCAAGGTTGCCCATCGGCCCTGAACGCCTGCAACGCGAAGGAGCGGAGTCCCCTCATCACGGAAGTCAACGGCCATGATGCCAGGTCCCTCTTGAAAGTCGATACAGACCTTGAATGGCTTGATCGACCAATGCTCCGGCACCTCACCTAGCCACTCCAAGCCGGAGTCTTTCATCTTCACGTTGGGGTCGAGGCCCTTGGTGACGGCATGAGTGATCAACGTCTGGCGCTTTTCACGTAGCAGCTCAACAAAGTGGGTTTTCTTTTCCACCAGCGCATCGATGCGGGCGGTTTCGCGGTCGATATGCCCCGCGATGGCTTCGCGCTCGATTTCGGGTGGGACGGGCAGGGGCAAATCGATGATGCGCTCCACTGCTAACCCCGGCTGAGCGGAAGATATCGAGTACTGGCCAAGATTCATTGCCCGTAACAACTCACCAAGCCACCGAACCGCAGTGGACTCATAAGGCGAAACGACTACGGCATGCTCGGACGCCCAGAATTTACCCGCGGCATAGTTGATATTCCCGCACAACGCCCCCTGCCGGCCCACAAGCGCATATGTCCCCTCATGCGTGAAGGAGGTGCAGTACCCTCGCAAACCATTCCCGCCATAAACAGGGTACGCACCTTCCTCCTCGATTGACTCGCTGGTGATGAAGTCTCCACTCTGCAACGATGCCAGCCACTTGAGTTTTTTAACCTGCCAATGCTCTGGCACCAGCCCCAACCACTCCACCCCGGAATCCTTGTACGCCGGATACGGTTTGTAATGACTCACGCCGTCACCTCACCCAGCAGCGCAGCAATCTGGGCCTCAACAGCCTTCAAGTCAGCATCAATTTCGACCAGCGCACGCGGCGGCTGATAGACGTAGAAGTAGCGGTTAAAGTTGATCTCGTAGCCGACGATACCGACCTGACCGTCCTTCGCGTCGGCTTTGCCGGTATCGATCCAGGCATCCGGCACATGGGGCAACACTTCGCGGACGAAGTACTCGTCGATGGACTGGCTAAGCGGCACGTTCTCGAACTCGCGCAGATCTGAGTCGGCCTGCAGATTGCCCTTGTCGTCTAGTACCGGCTGGGCGCTGGCGTCGCGCTCGCCGAAACAGGCCAGTGCGGCTTTCAGTGCACCCTTGCCGATTTTTTTGATACCGGCGGCCTTGAGGAAGGCCGGGAGGTTATCGAACTCGCCTTGCGCTCCGGTGAAAGCCTCTACCTGATCCGCCCCTTTGATGGTCTGGTATGCCGCGAGTTTGTCAGGCGTGACGGAGAAGCGTAAGCGCAGCGGGCGCTCGACGGTGATGCGCCGGTAGCCAAAGTCGGTGGTAGCAAACACTTTGCTGTTCACGCCATTCTCACCGGCATCATACAGCTTGGCAATGTCGGCGATCTGATCCTCAGCGAGAAACTTGCGCTTGCTGCCCAGGCTCTTGCGCATGGGCGCGTGCATGGCAGTTGCATCGATCAGTTGCACCTGACCTTTGCGTCCGGCGTCCTTGTGGTTGGAGAGCACCCAGATATAGGTGCCAATGCCGGTGTTATAGAACAGGTCGTTGGGCAGGGCGATGATTGCCTCCAGCCAATCATTCTCCAGAATCCATCGGCGAATCTCCGACTCACCTGAGCCTGCGCCACCGTTGAACAATGGCGAACCGGAAAGGACTATGCCGATGCGCGTACCACCTTGCTCCGCTGGTTTGCGCTTGGACAGCAGGTGCATAAGGAACAGCAGCGAACCGTCACCCACCCGTGGCAACCCCGCACCGAAGCGTCCGGCGAAACCTAGGCTGGTTTGTTCGTCCTGCACCTGCTTCTGCACCTTCTCCCACTTCACGCCGAACGGCGGGTTGGCCAGGCAGTAGTCGAACTGCTCATGGGGCAGCAGGTCATTGGACAGAGTGTTGCCAAGTTTGATGTTCTTGGTCTCGAAGCCCTGGATAAGTTTGTCCGCCACCGAGATGGCGTAGGTCTCCGGGTTCAGTTCCTGGGCGTAGGGCACCAGCCGCGCATTGGGGTTCCACTCCGCCACCTGCTCAATGGCTGAAGATAGGAAGCCGCCCGTACCAGCAGCGCAGTCATACACAGTGCGCACCACGCCCTCGCCATTCAGCGCCTGATGGTCGGGTGCAAAGATCAACGTAGTTGCAAGGCGCACAACGTCACGCGGGGTGAAGAACTCCCCGGCAGTGTCGTTGGCGGACTCAGCGAACTTTCGGATCAGGTGCTCGAACACCAGACCCATTTCGTGGTTGCTAATGACGTTGGGATGCAAATCGATGCTAGCGAACTTCTGCGTCACTAGGTACAGCAGGTTGGCGGTCTCCAGTCGGCTAAGCCAATCAGCAAAATTAAAGTGCTGAAATACCTGATGGGCATTGGACGAAAACTTGGCGATGTAATCTTCCAGGTTAACGCGGGTACTGGTGGAGCTGACGCTGTCCAGAGCGTACTGCGAGACGTTGTAGAAAGTAGCCCCGGCAGTGGTAGGCAGGATCAGATCCATGTCCACGCCACTGGCGTGCATTGCCAGAAACTGGCTGCGCACCTTTTCACGCGTCGGCTCTAGTACGCACTCTAGGCGGCGCAGCACGGTGAAGGGCAGAATGATGCGACCGAACTCGGACTGTCTGAAGTCGCCACGCAGTACGTCGGCCACACTCCAGATGAAATCGGCGAGATTTTGCTGTTGCTGGTTCACGCAGGAATCCTTTAAACGGGTGAACGCAGGGAAGCTTGTCGTGCGATGATCGCCCCGGTGCCTCCCTGCGTTGGTTGTGTTGCTGATGGCAGAACCTTAACCGGTCAGGGAGCTGAGAACCAGCACGCGGGCTGCGACCTGTAAAGATTTCAGGTAGATAGCTACCGTAGCAATCCTTTGCGTAGACATTTAGCCCTCAGCGGCTTCAACCGAAGCTGCTGAGCGTCCTTCACCAGGTAACGCATCGCCCTATGGACATTGGCGCGGATTGCTCGTTCGCTCCGCAGGATCATGCCGATACCACATTCGTCTCCGTACTTTTCCTTGTCGTGGTTGCAGCTATTGAAGTAGCCCTGCCCCCTAGTGATGCGCACCCAAAGCTCACCAATCTGCTGGGCCTTGTAGACGTCGCCACGTACCTGGTTGCCATTGAAGAAGTAGGCAGCATGGACGTGATAGCCCCGATCCTCACCCTGCTCAAGCGCACAAATGTAACCAGTGAGGTGGTCAAAGATCGGGTTGCGCTCATGCTCGGCGATCAGCCGATCCAGGTCATCGAGCACGTGCTCGACACGTAACCTGACCTGGGCCTCCTGCCGGTAGTAGAGATCGATCCTGATGATGTTGGTGCGCGAGTAGCGATCAACCACAGCGTCGGAGTAATCGCAGACATGGAACTCCTGTTGCTTAGCCCGATAGCTGAGGTCATTAGCATTAGGTCGATAATCCCTAGTACGCCTCAGATGCCGGATCCGCGCCACTAGGACGTTCATGCTGCGGTGATGGTCAAGGTAGGTCGTACCCTCTTCATTCAGGCAGACAGGACCGGTAGGACGATGCTCCAATCCGATATCCTGAATTGCCTGCCTGAACGCCTGTAGGTGCTCGCTGTAGCGGTATTCAACTCGGTCATCGAACAGATCCATCATCTGCCGGATGTGAGTGAAGTACCTGGAAAGCCTGGTCTCCTCAACTCGTTCATAACCTGCACGGGTTTGTTTGAACCGAAATGCTGGGCTGTCATGCTGCTCAATGGCCTGGACGAGTCGTTCAATCTGAATGGCGATGTCGGACTGGGAAAGGTAGGTGTAGGTGTTGCGTTTGGTCATGGTGACGTACCTGATTGGTTGTTTCGCATATCAGGTACGTGATGTGTACTTTTTAACCGATGATGTATCGCTAGCTTGAGCGGTAGGTGGTGTGTAGCTGATCTAGATGGCTATTTAAGCTTATTGATTGATAGTTAATAGCTATATAACTAGAAGCACCTCACGCCACGGTGGACGATCCCGATAAGGCTTAGTAATGGGGAGCAATATTGCCGAGCCTGCCGAGAGATTGACCCATTTGGATCCTGGGGAAGTTAGCTGAGAATGCAGGATCTCCCCAAGCAGCATAAACGCCATGACCAGCTACTAACTGGTCATGGCGGAAATGATCGTTTCTAGCTGGCCATACTCAGATGACCGGTGGACCGCGCAGTAGCTGCAGCGCCCTCAGCCAGGTCACGCTCTTCGATCCGTGCCAGGATCCAATCGTGCACCTCGCTGTCGACCCAGCCGACGCAGCGATCACCGAGAGATACCGGTTTTGGGAAGCTACCTTCCGCAATGTATTTGTAGATGGTCGACCGGGCAAGACCTGTCGAGTCGATGACTTCTTTTAAACGGATGATCCTCATGAACGGGGCTCCTCGTGTTCGTTCAGAGGATTGGCGGGGGCGATAAAAAATAACCGCCTAGACGGCTTTCGCTCGTGCTGGCGTGAGCAACCCCGCTTTTTCTCTAAGCTCCGCAGGGCAGAGGGCTTCCGTAGTAATCTTCGTCGTTCCAGCGTGCTCGCCGACTTCCCTCAGCATCCTGCCACTGCCAGCGCCCCCATCAAGCAACATCCCCAAACAGGAATAACCTAGTCGCAGATCACTGGGTAGAAGTCTGAAGTTCAGGCTTGACCAGGCAAGTCCATCAATCCGTGAAAAACGCACCTTGCACACCCGTGCAAACTGAATAGTCATCTCCCAAAGAAAATCTATGATCTCAGTCTCGTCGAGCGAGCTCGCATCTTCAACATCCCTCATTGGCTTACGAAAAAATGCGCTGATGTTACCTCGGACGCCAAGGAAAAAGTCTGATTTAGCTACATCTAGCTGCTCCCAGTGCCGCGCCAGAAGGTCTGTCACGCAACCGCTCAGAAAAAACTGGAGTTGCTCAATCGCGTGTTTGGGAGCACGCCTAAAAAGACGGAGAACCGAGGCCGGCGTGGAAAGTTCAGGCAATGAGTATTTATGCTTAGTAGCGGAATTTCGCCAGCGCTCAAGATCAAACCAAACGTCCCCTATATAACGCACATCATCAGCCCATTCGTCCGCACACTCATGCACAACGAAGCCTATCTTGTCCGTCCCCAAGGTGATTTGCCGATGGTTCAGGTTAAGGACATAACTGCTTTTGAGTTTTTCAGCATAAATGGGGCTGGCGACTCCGGGCACATGTCGCCGAATAAACCCCATTTCAACAAGCTTCTTAATCCGCTGCTTAAGACTTATCTGCTCAAGGCCGGTAAGTCGACATAACTCTACATTCCCGAGCGAATTTACTACGCCAAAACGGTCTGCATGAGCGGATAGCACTGCAAGCAGAAGTCGATTGGATCGACTGAGCAGTGAAGTGCGGTTCGGCACTGCTGCCCTCGTTTGCTCCGCCTTCACAGTAGGCATCGAATAGATTTCCACGTCGGGCCTGGTGGCGTGAATGTAAGGCCTCTTGATTAGGTGTTCGACGGCGCCAAAGTGCGGCGCAAGATCGATGGGGCGCGAAATCAACCTCGCAATCCCGAGCTTATTGACCACGTCGTCATGTATGCGAAATGATTTTTTCAGCCGACCGGCTCGTTGAGCCAGCGCCGCTGTAGCGATGAGGATTGATTCTTTCACGAGCAAGTTGAGCGTATTAGCACTCTCTCTCGTGGGCACTCCAAGGCAACCAGCCAGCTCATCAATAGTGATCGGCCCTGTGGCAGTGAACTCGTAACGCAGGTAAAACGAAGCCAGCGTGAACCGAGCCTTCGAATCAAGCCGCCCTAAATCCAGTGACAAAAGACTAATTAGCATATGAATTCCGAAAATAATCATAGCTAAATATACCCTATTTTTATCAAAAAAATCTAATATCGTTATTCATAACGTTATCAATGATGAATATACTAGCCCTAGCGAATGCTCCAGCAGGAATAGATGAGAATGGGACGCAAAAGAGTAATTGGACTGGATTGGCTTGATCCTGAAAATACGAATCAACGCCTTTGGGCCTTGAAGTATTTGCAAGCGAAAGGCTTAGAGAGAATTTTCCATAGCAGGGAGAGGAACCTTCCGAATGAGCTTCCTTCCCACAACGAAATGCTGGATGCAGGCATGTATATCGAGCAGGACGCTGGCGCGAGCAAACTATTTCGCGACATGAAGGATGCTTGGCGCCAGGAGAAAGACAGAAACAAGAAAAAGGAGAGCGGCCGCCAAGTGTGCGTATTCACGCTGAGTACAGCCACCAAGAGCCATCTGCAAGCCATGGCCAAAGAGCAAAAAAAGAGCCCAACAGTGCTGCTGGAGAGCATGATTACAAAGGCTTACACAGCCCACGTGCGCAGACAGCAAAGGCAACTGTCGAAACAAACTTTGCAGGGGAGTCGTCACCACACAATTCAAGACCTCCACGAGATGTTCGTCGGAGGCGCCATACAGCCCGATAACTCAGCCATCCCCAGCCATTCCTTAACTGAAGAATCAATGGGTGAACCTGAGCTGCTGAAGCAGAAGTCAGCCGAGTACTCTTCGGCTGCTTCAAATGAGCGCTCTAGTTCGCAGGCTGCCCCAGAAATCGTTGAATCTCTGCTTAAGCAGGAAGAGGCTATTACCCTCATTCCAGATTCACCCTGTAATAGTCAAATGCCGTCCGCGGCGGCAGGGGATGATCAGCCAGAACAATCAGCACCGGTCGACTTAAATTCAAGTCCGACCGATGATTTCCCTCACGCTCAAACCGACAACCCTTCACCCGTGGTGAAAATCAGTCCCCAAAAGAGAAAAACGTTCAGGTTATCCAGCGTTCGCTGACCAAAAGCCTGGGACAAGGAACAAAGTGATTAACTGTCCGATCTGAAGCGACATACAACGTTTGGCATTCCAAACGGCATTCCAGGCAAAAAACAAAACCGATTTTTTCATTAATAAACAACAAATTACATTCTCCGTTCAGATTACCCCGGCACATCGACTCACATTGGCTGCCAGGCGCTTGAGCCTTTCATCAAAGCTCGTCAGAGCGAAACTCTGGCAAGAGAAAAACCTACGCCCTGCTTTGCCTGGACATGCCTTCTTCAGGCTTCACGAACTGAATATAGGGGGCCCGTGCTGCCAATTCTGGGCGGGAGGTCAGGATGAAGAAAAAGGCGAAACCACCAAATAGTCACTAAAACCAGAAACAACAAAGCCACCCGAAGGTGGCTTAGTCGTTCTAAATAATGGTCGGGACGGAGTGATTCGAACACTCGACCCCTTGCACCCCATGCATGCCAAACCAGCTTAGCTGCATGATAGCACAGGCTTTTCTCCTTGGCGCTCGCTGCAACGATGCCCAACGAATCCGAACCGATACGGACAAAGTCACTTCGAAAGTCACTGGCCCTGGCCAGCCCGCCTCCGGCGTTCTGCCGACAGATTCCCTTCCTTTATATGCACCACCCTACTCCACCCTGCACCACCACGACTGCGCATAGTAGGCACCGTCCACTTCCTCGATCCCGGTCAGGTTCATTCCGACCTGGGCCATGCCGGTGATCTTCACGTCGAGCAGCCGCGGGATAACGTCAGCGCCAGGCCCTGAACTAAATATCCAGGCGCTGATTGTCGAGCGCCCAAGGCCCGCGTCATGGCATTCGCTGATTTGGATATCGCCAGCCACTACTGTATAAAAATACAGCACTCTATGGATTTGCCCGGAGCCTGGCAATTGCCGATCTGCGGCAGAATCGAGGCCTGATGAAGCCTGTCTGACGCCAACATAAAGATCCCCACCTTGAGAACTAGTAGCTGGGTGATTGCTCGCCAACCTAGGGAGGAATGCCGTCCAAGATCTAGAGCCTGTGGCGACAATAAGAATCGTCTGATTCCGAACGGATGGAGCAGAAGGTAATTTCAGATATTCCCTTCAGCCAGCATGAATCAGCAATGAACCATGAAGATCAAAAAAATGGAATTAACGCGAAGCAAGCAAGCAAGCAAGCAAGCAAGCAAGCAAGCAAGCAAGCAAGCAAGCAAGCAAGCAAGCAAGCAAGCAAGCAAGCAAGCAAGCAAGCAAGCAAGCAAGCAAGCAAGCAACGATAAGTTAAAGCCATCCTTCCTTGCAAGTTCTTTTGCTGCATTTTCTGGTTGCGTGGCACCCTCGCAACCGATTGACCTCGACGGCACCTGTACCACTCAGTATTACAGCGAACTCAAATCTGAAAACCTTAATTATCACTGGGGATTTATTGAGGGAACACATACCCAATGACCCTAAACAAACTTCTTCTGCTTACAACTTTAGCTTGCGCCTGGCAGGATGCCTCGGCAAATTGCAAGTATTATGTAGCCCACCAACAAAACCCTATAATTATTGATATACCTCCAACACTTTCAATCCCCAGGGACACCCCAAATAACACGACTATTTACGAATCAAACACCGTAACATTTTATGGAAACAGCTCTCTCGCTTGCACAAACATATTCCTCATTGGAGTCAAAAATAACTTAGGGACAGGTTCGCCCACTTCAGATATATTCCCTATCAGCAATAGCGGCCTAGCCTGGCAATGGGTGAAGGAGAAAGAAGTCATGAAAGGATTTGGTAGCGCCACACGTAATCCTGGAGGATACGGGTTCAATGGCACCACTCATAGCCTACGCCTACTTAAGATAGCCCCTCTCAAGGGGAATATAACCATCCCTGCGGGGGATATCGGATACTACCAGATGGGTACTATTCAGCCTCTTGCAATGCGGATTTCTAAAAGCGTATCCATTGTAGCTCAATCTTGCGAAACCCCAGATATAAAAGTTGAAATGGGACAGTATGATCTTGGTGTTTTTTCCGACATCGGCGACACTTCGAAAGCAACTGCATTCAACATTCTACTCAACAACTGCCCGAGTGGAATAAATAAGGTCATGTACAGTTTAGCTCCAAATCCGACCACCCCAGCCTGGGATGCAGGCCAGGGCATCATCGAGCTAAACAAGACCTCAACTGCAAAAGGCATTGCCCTACAAATACTAGACGGCAATCAAACCCCTCTGGAATTAAACAAAGATCACGTATTCAGCGACTACACCTCTACAGGCGGAAATTTCCGGATACCACTGAGCGCACGATATTATCGAACACTTCCAGCAAGCAGCGGAGGCAAGTTTGATTTAGGGGTAAGACCTGGAACGGCCAACAGCGAGGTGTCATTCGTTATGAGCTATCTATGAACCCTCGCTCACCAGACGTGCAGGACGCTCAATGCAGCGAGCGCGCAGGACCTCCAAGCGATCGTAGCTGGTACTCGGTGACAGCCTGATACAGCGACTCAGCCTCAACTCGCAGGCGCTCGACTTCCTTCGCCGGCTGGCCGGTGTCCTGGGCTGCGTGATAGCGCCGCTGAGCATTGATGGCCTGCTGAATCAGCGGCTCGCCGGCCTCGATTACTCCCGTCAGGGGCTTCTTCACGCTGCTGCTCCGGTTATTTGACCAGAGCAGTATAGGACGCTTCGCACGCCAAGCCGGCTATTCGGGCTCGGTCATACGCTTTCGCCAGCTCTCCCGCTCGAGCATCAGCCCGTGAGAGCAAGTCGGAGAGCATCATCGCGGCGCGAGCGGCTGCTGTGAATCTGGTGAAAACAGCTGTACAAGAAGCAGAATGCCATTTTTAAGGATACACAGCCGTCAGGGAGTTAAATAATGCTCGGAGTCGATGTTTTTGAAACCGCATACCATGAGCTGGCCAGCCGATACGAAAGCCTGACTAAGGATGTGTATCTGGTCCCAGCCGATCAGATGAGGGGATGCTCCGATCTGCTAGGCCTCTGCCAGGTTGAATACGACGAAAAGCTCTACTTCAACGACGAGTCGGCAGACGTGGAAAGTTACGGCAGGGGAGACGCCGGAGGCGTGACCATAAATTTCCTCTTGAGAGGGAAAGGCCGAAGCGCCGTGTTCATCAACGAAAATTGTCTTCCCGATGGCACTCGCGAAGATCTCGTCTGGCTGTGGCGGTACAACTCACTGCATCATGAGCTGATGCATGCGCTTGACTTCAACAAGCAAAAAAATTTCAACACTGCTCGCCGGACATTGGACCTTGTTGGCGCCGAGGCTTTTGCTGATCACAAGACCCTGATGCATCTCAAGTCTAAAAGCTCGTGCGGGTTCATGAAAATTGCATTGCAGCAATACGCTATCAATGCCCGGTCAATGGGCGAGAAAGGCGGAATCAGATCAGATATCTACGCCCGGCTTACCAGAAAGGTCGATAGCAAGAGCATTGATTACTGGGCAACAATGGAGATCTAAATAGCGTTTGCCCTTTAACGGCACGCTGCAGTCGCTGTCTCCAACAGCTTTTCATACCCTATCCGCTGCCTGCGCTCCGCCAGCAGCGCCCTCACCTTTACTTCCAGGCTGTCGCCCCTCTTCAATCCGGCTGCAGCCCACGGCGGCACCGCAATATCTGGAGCCCGGCACGGCACCTGCACCGGCACTTCGACGCGTACGGTGCGGACCTCTGGCTCAACCTTTCCAGCACATCCAGTGATCAGCAGGCCGATCAGCACAAGCCCGCTCCCACAGATAAAGCCACGAGATACGTGCCCTGCAGCACTCAAGCGGTCCGCCCCGCTCCCACGGGCGCGCAAGTTCACCACCGGCATCATAAGCCCAGCTCCTTATCGATGATCGAGGCCGCTGCCGCGCACTGGTCGCCACCGGTGCGCTCCTGCTGCAGGCGGTTCGCCGCGGCGAAATCATCCTGTGCCTGAGTAGTTGCTTCCTTCACCGCCTGCTCTACCCTGACCTGGCGCTCGTTTCCGGCCAGAACCAACTCACCGAGTTTCAGGCCTTGCTCAGTGGTCAGGGTCTCGAGGTTGCCTTGTGCGCCCTTGCAGCTGACCAGAAGGGAATTGGCGTCGTCGAGCTGCGGGCGGTAGTGCTCGGCCGCCTGCCATACGCCGAAGGTGGCGCCCAGACCGATCAGCAGCAGCGCCGCGAGCAGATACGCCAGCGCCCGGCCGCTACCGAGATCACGCGAGAATCTCCAGCGCTCGGTCGTACAGCGCTTTGCGCTCAGCGGCACCATGTGGCACACGCCCAGGTTTTCCGGTGTTGATCACACTGCCGACGTCCTGGAAGCGACCGGCGTCGGCTAGTTCATTCAGGCCGTGGGTGGACCACCACCAGGCGGCAGACATCGCGGCATACTCCGGCTGCTCGAGCATTTCGGGCTGATCCTCCAGCGGCAGGGACAGGCCGACTCCGGCGGCGGCATAGTTCGCCCGGCCAGTGAGTTGAATCAGGCCGCGCCCACGGTACCGCCAGCCGTC
The DNA here is from genome assembly GCF_000746525.1 of Pseudomonas alkylphenolica. Classification (NCBI taxonomy): domain Bacteria; kingdom Pseudomonadati; phylum Pseudomonadota; class Gammaproteobacteria; order Pseudomonadales; family Pseudomonadaceae; genus Pseudomonas; species Pseudomonas alkylphenolica. The sequence continues at coordinate 2,152,816 of NZ_CP009048.1, read as the reverse complement.
ACCCGGCTGACTGACCTGATCGAAGTGAAGACCTTGCGCGAGAAGATCATCGACTACATGCAGCGGAGCGAGCAAAGCACACGCGGCTGGTTCTGCACCTGGTGGTTCAAGTTTCACGTAGTCGGCGTCAGTGGCACACCAGAGATTCGCCGCGAGCTGGAACGCATGCAGCGTGACGGGTTGGTCGAGTCCGATCGAGAGCAGACCAACAACACGAAGTGGCGGCTGATCAAGGCCACCCAGGAGGCGCAGCCATGATCCTCCTACCCATCGCCGCCCGCTCCACATGGCCTGGATGATCTGGAAGGGGCCGAGGCCATGATGATCGACGTTGGAGGTGGCGTGCTTAAACCGGGAGAGCTGACGAACAGCGCGAGGCAAGAGCAGCCGGAGCGGCGCCAGCGGTTCATCGTCGTGATCCACGGCTGGCACGTCCACAGCAAAGGCTTCAACGTGCACCAGCTATCGGCAACCAATTACGACGAAGCCCAGAAGGAAGCCTGCTGGCTCAACGACCAGCGGGACGCCCCTTTCGACCGCAGCGCTTATGTGGTGGTCGAAATCGATCAGCGCGAGCACCTTCCCCGCCGTCTTACCTGGCGCGAACGCCTCACCGGCAAGATTCAGTAACCCCTCCCCCTACAACAACTCAAGCCTGCCGGTAGGCGGGCGAGGACCAGTCATGACCGAAATCATGGATTACGACCCGAACCTCATCTGCAGCGGGAACATGGCCACCCAGATTGTTCGCCTCACGTTTGGAGTGTGGCAGTACCGCGCCCAGGTTGAGGTTTCAATCGGAGGTAATTGCACGGGGCTGGAAGTCATTTCGGCCGCCGTTGGGGCTGCCTACGAAAAGCTCGAACAACGCGGCATCTACAACAGCGACGAGACCTACGCCGTGATTCTAATGGCGCATCCGGATGATCCAAGCCAAACACTCGAATGCGGCGATGACGATCCGGACTGTGCTACGGGTGATGACTGGCTGGGCCACATGCTCATCGCCGCCGAAATCATTTCAATTTCGCCGAAGCCTTAACCCCTCCCCACCTCTGCCGCCATGCGCGGCGTGGAGACAAACACTCATGGCAAACGCAAATGCCGCCAGGGTTGCCGCCATCGCGCCGCGATTCATCCGGTTCGGCGACGCCCCTGGTTATCTCGGCATGTGCCGGGATGAATTCAACAAAACCGTTCGACCCAACGTGCAGGAATTCCCTATAGGAAAACAGGGAGTTGCCTTCGACCGGCTTGAGCTTGACGAGTGGGCAGACGCCTACGTCGCGGCGAAGTCGATTGAAAAAGCCACCATTCAGGACAACAATCGGCCCCGCAGCGAGCGCCGAGGAGATGATACATGGCGCGAAAAACGATCACCGGCCTCTACGAGAAAGGTGGTGTCTGGCAAATCGACAAAGTCTATAAAGGGGAGCGAATTCGAGAGAGTACTGGAACTGGTGACCGGGAAGAGGCAGAGCAATACCTGATCCACAAACTGGAGAAGCTGCGTCAGCAGAAGGTGTACGGGGTTCGACAAATCAGGACGTGGGAGGAAGCCGCGATGCGCTACCTCCTTGAATCCAAGGATCAGCCGTCTATTCACCTCACCGCCCTGTGCATGAAGCAGCTTCACCCGTACCTGGGCCACTTGCCACTGACTCACATCGATGACCAGGCGCTGGAGCCCTTCATCAGGGATCGGCAGACAGAGAAAGTGCTCGAGGATGGCACCGTACAGAGGGCGGTGAGCAACCGGACGATCAACATTGCGATCGAGCGCGCGGTGCGGGTACTGACCCTCTGCGCGAGGAAGTGGCGGGATGATGATCGTCGGCCGTGGCTGGATAGCGTGCCGATGCTTAAGAAGCTTGAGGAAAAGAAGTCGAGCCGCAAGCCCTACCCGATGTCATGGGAAGAGCAGTCGATTCTGTTCAACGAGCTTCCTGGGCATTTGCAGACGATGGCCTTGTTCAAGGTGAACACGGGCTGCCGCGACCAGGAGGTATGCAAACTGCGATGGGATTGGGAGATTTCGGTGCCGGAACTTGGGACCAGTGTATTCCTGATCCCCGCTGACTTCGGCGGGAGGCACGCCCGGTCGGGCGTAAAGAATGGCGACGAGCGCCTGGTGGTATTGAACAGCGTGGCCAAGTCGATCATTGAGAAGCAGCGCGGTATCAGCCGGGAGTGGGTTTTCCCCTACAACGGCACTGCAATGCATCGGATGAACGATTCAGCCTGGAAGAAGGCGCGGGTGAGAGCGGCGAAACTCTGGCAGGAGGAAAACCTTCGCCCCGCTCACCCTGGGTACGCTTCGATCAGGATTCACGACTTGAAGCACACCTTCGGCCGCCGACTGCGGGCCGCAGGAGTAACTGAAGAGGATCGGAAGTCACTGCTCGGACACAAGAACGGCAGCATCACCAGTCATTACTCCGGCGCTGAGCTGGGCAAGCTGATTGAGGCTGCGAACATGGTATCAACAACCGACTCGCGTGGTCCGGTGTTGACGATATTGAAGAGGAAAATCGGATGATGTCCCGAAAAAGTCCCCGTACGCAGAAATGAAAAAGCCACCCTAAGGTGGCTAGATCATTGAATTTAATGGTCGGGACGGAGTGATTCGAACACTCGACCCCTTGCACCCCATGCAAGTGCGCTACCGGGCTGCGCTACGCCCCGACTGGGCTTGAAGCTTGTTCCCCTAGTTACTGAGAACGTTGAAGAATGTACCCTAACCTTTTGAATTTTGGAAGCATTTTTTCCAAAATTCCCGGCCCGATACGGGCTACTTCTTCAGCACCACCAACACATCTTCCAACTCGACAATCATCTGCCGGATCAGCTGTTTGTACTGGGTGGTGTCGTCCTTGGCTTCATCGCCAGAGAGGCGCAAACGCGCCCCGCCGATGGTGAAGCCCTGGTCGTACAGCAGCGCGCGGATCTGGCGGATCATCAGCACGTCCTGGCGCTGATAGTACCGCCGGTTACCGCGGCGCTTCACCGGGTTGAGTTGCGGGAATTCCTGCTCCCAGTAGCGGAGCACGTGCGGTTTTACCGCACAAAGCTCGCTCACTTCACCAATGGTGAAGTAGCGTTTGCCTGGAATCGGCGGAAGCTCGTCGTTATGACTTGGTTCCAGCATAGGCCTCAACTCGGGCTTTCAACTTCTGCCCTGGACGAAAGGTGACGACTCGACGCGCCGTGATCGGGATCTCTTCCCCTGTCTTGGGGTTGCGGCCCGGCCGCTGGCGTTTGTCACGCAGGTCAAAATTGCCGAATCCGGACAATTTGACCTGCTCGTTGTCTTCCAGAGCGTGCCTGATTTCCTCAAAGAACAGTTCAACCAATTCCTTGGCTTCACGTTTGTTCAGGCCCAGCTCCTCGTACAGCCGTTCGGCCATCTCAGCTTTCGTCAGAGCACCCATACGCTATTTCCTTAACGTGGTGTTCAACCTTTGTTCGAGCGAGGTGAGGATGTTTTGTGTCGCGGTATTCACCTCTTCATCATTAAGAGTGCGCGACGGATGCTGCCAGGTCAAGCCTACGGCCAGGCTTTTTCTATCAGGATCAATGCCTTTACCCTGATAAACATCAAACAGCCTGAGGTCCGTGAGCCATTCGCCTGCATTGTCACGAATTACTTCAAGCACCGAGCTCGAAGCAACATCACGTCCTGCTACCAAAGCCAGGTCACGACGCACTTCCGGGAATTTCGACAGTTCGCTGAACTTCGGCAGGCGGCCATCGGCCACTTCACCCAGGACCAGCTCAAAGACGAACACCGGACGATCGAGGCCGAGGGTCTTGGCCAGTTCCGGGTGGATGGCACCCAGGTAGCCGACTTCGCGACCATTACGCTCGATGCGTGCGGTTTGGCCCGGGTGCAGCGCCGGGTGTTTGCCCGGTACGAAGCTGAACTCGGCGAGCGAACCGGAGAAGCCCAGCACCGCTTCTACGTCGGCTTTCACGTCGAAGAAGTCGATGGTGTCACGGCCGTTGGCCCAACCTTCCGGCAGGCGGCTGCCGCAGACGACACCGGCGAGCATTGGCTCTTGCTTGAGGTCGCCCAGCTGGCCGACGAAGCGCAGGCCGCTTTCGAACATGCGTACGCGGTCTTGCTGACGGTTGAGGTTGTGCTGCAGCGATTTGACCAGGCCCGGCCACAGGGAGGCACGCATGGCCGCCATGTCGCTGGAGATCGGGTTGGCCAGCAGCAGCGGCTCGACGCCTGGGCTGAACAGTTCGAACAGTTTCGGGTCGATGAAGCTGTAGGTGATCGCTTCCTGGTAGCCACGGGCAACCAGCAGACGGCGCAGGGCCGGCAGTTCGCCACGGGCTTCGGCCTTGGCCTGCGGGGCCAGGCGCGCTTGCGGGTAACGCACTGGCAAGCGGTTGTAGCCGTACAGGCGGGCCAGCTCTTCGATCAGGTCGACTTCCAGGCTGATGTCGAAGCGATGGCTTGGTACTTCAACCTGCCACTGACCTTCGCCAGCGGTGGTTTTCAGGCCCAGGCCGTTGAGCAGTTGCTCGACTTCGGCGCTGGCCATTTCCATGCCCAGCATCTGGGTCAGGCGCTCGGCACGCAGGGTGACCGGTGCAACCTTCGGTAGGTGCGCTTCGCTGGTGACGTCAATCACCGGGCCGGCTTCGCCGCCGACGATGTCCAGCAGCAGGCCAGTGGCACGCTCGATGGCTTCGCGGGCCAGCTCCGAGTCGACACCACGCTCGTAGCGGTGCGAGGCATCGGTGTGCAGGCCATAGGAACGCGCCTTGCCGGCAACCGAAATCGGCTCGAAGAAGGCGCTTTCGAGGAAGATGTCGCGAGTGGTGGCGGAAACACCGCTGTGCTCGCCACCCATGACGCCGGCGATGGCCAGGGCGCGGGAGTGGTCGGCGATAACCAGGGTGTCGCTACGCAGCGCCACTTCCTGACCGTCGAGCAGAACGAGCTTCTCGCCCTCCTCGGCCATGCGCACGCGGATGCCGCCGTTGATCTCGGCGAGATCGAAGGCGTGCATCGGCTGGCCCAGTTCGAGCATCACGTAGTTGGTGATGTCGACGGCTGCGTCGATGCTGCGTACGTCGGAACGACGCAGGCGCTCGACCATCCACAGCGGAGTCGGACGCGACAGGTCGACGTTACGGATAACGCGGCCCAGGTAGCGTGGGCAGGCTGCTGGAGCCAGTACTTCAACCGGACGCACTTCGTCGTGGGCGGCAGCAACGGCCGGCACGCTCAGGCGGGTGACCGGTACGTCGTACAAGGCACCGACGTCACGCGCCAGGCCTGCAACCGACAGGCAGTCGCCACGGTTCGGGGTCAGGCCGATCTCGATGCTGGCGTCGTCCAGGTCCAGGTACACGCGAATGTCTTCGCCAACCGGGGCGTCGGCCGCCAGTTCCAGCAGGCCGTCGTTCTCTTCGCTGATCTGCAGCTCGGCCGCCGAGCACAGCATGCCGTTGGACTCAACGCCACGCAGCTTGGCTTTCTTGATTTTGAAGTCGCCCGGCAGTTCGGCGCCGATCATGGCGAACGGGATCTTCAGGCCAGGGCGCACGTTTGGCGCGCCGCACACTACCTGGAAGGTCTCGCTGCCGCTGCTGACCTGGCACACGCGCAGTTTGTCGGCGTCGGGGTGCTGTTCGGTGCTCAGCACCTCACCGACGACGATGCCGCTGAACTGACCGGCAGCCGGGGTGACGCTGTCGACTTCAAGGCCGGCCATCGAAAGACGGGCAACCAGATCGTCTCGGGATACCTGCGGGTTGACCCAACCGCGCAGCCATTTTTCACTGAATTTCATCCTGCTCTCCTGAAAGATTCGTTACGGGTGCGCGACCTAGCGAAATTGCGCAAGGAACCGCAAGTCGTTGTCGAAGAACAGGCGCAAATCGTTGACGCCGTAACGCAGCATGGCCAGGCGCTCGGCGCCCATGCCGAAGGCAAAGCCCTGGAACTCTTCAGGATCGATGCCAGACATGCGCAGCACGTTCGGGTGAACCATGCCGCAACCCATGACTTCCAGCCAGCCGGTCTGCTTGCACACGCGGCAGCCTTTGCCGGAGCAGATCACGCACTGGATGTCGACTTCAGCCGATGGCTCGGTGAAGGGGAAGAAGGACGGACGGAAGCGAACCGCCAGTTCCTTTTCGAAGAACACCCGCAGGAATTCTTCGATGGTGCCTTTGAGGTCGGCAAAATTGATGTCGCGATCGATCAACAGGCCTTCGACCTGGTGGAACATCGGCGAGTGGGTCAGGTCCGAGTCGCAGCGGTATACGCGGCCCGGGCAGACAATGCGGATTGGCGGCTGACTGGACTCCATGGTCCGCACCTGCACCGGCGAGGTGTGGGTGCGCAGCAGCATGTTGGCATTGAAGTAGAAGGTGTCATGCATTGCTCGGGCCGGGTGGTGGCCGGGAATGTTGAGGGCTTCGAAGTTGTGGTAGTCGTCTTCGACCTCGGGGCCTTCGGCGATGCCGTAGCCGATGTGGGTGAAGAACTGCTCGATGCGCTCCAGGGTGCGGGTGATCGGATGCAGACCACCGGAGGTCTGGCCACGGCCCGGCAGGGTCACATCAATGCACTCGGCGGCCAGACGGGCGCTGAGTTCGGCTTCTTCGAAAGCCGCCTTGCGCGCGTTGAGCACCTCGGTGACGCGTTCCTTGGCGTCGTTGATCAGCGCGCCAACTTTTGGCCGCTCTTCGGCAGGCATATTGCCCAGGGTCTTCATCACCTGGGTCAGTTCGCCTTTCTTGCCAAGGAATTGAACCCGGATCTGTTCCAGGGCATTGATGTCTTCAGCGCGTTCCACGGCCTCCAGGGCTTGGGAGACCAGCGCGTCCAGGTTTTCCATGTACAGACTCCAGATACAAAATAGGGGAAGAGCGCAGGCTCTTCCCCTATTAAGACGTTAACACCTGGCGCCGGAAATGACGCCGGGTGATTGTCGGGGTACTTAAGCCAGCGAGGCTTTAGCTTTCTCGACAATCGCAGCAAACGCCGCTTTTTCGTTCACTGCCAGATCAGCCAGAACCTTACGGTCGATTTCGATCGACGCTTTTTTCAGGCCAGCGATCAGGCGGCTGTAGGACAGACCGTTGATACGCGCACCAGCGTTGATACGAGCGATCCACAGAGCGCGGAACTGACGTTTTTTCTGACGACGGTCGCGGTAGGCGTATTGGCCTGCCTTGATGACCGCTTGCTTGGCAACACGGAATACGCGCGAGCGTGCGCCGTAGTAACCTTTAGCCAGTTTCAGAATTTTCTTGTGACGCTTACGAGCGATGACGCCACGCTTTACACGAGCCATGAGTAACTTCCTCTATCTAGAACCAAAAATTAACGAAGGCGCAGCATGCGCTCGACTTTTGCAACGTCCGACGCGTGCAGCAGGCTGCTACCGCGAAGTTGACGCTTACGCTTGGTCGACATTTTGGTCAGGATGTGGCTCTTAAAAGCGTGCTTGTGCTTGATGCCGTTAGCCGTTTTCAAGAAACGCTTGGCTGCACCGCTTTTGGTTTTCATTTTTGGCATGTTCGGATACTCCGCATTCAGTTGATAAACATAACCGCAAGGCCTGCCGTGCCCTGGTGGTTATTTCTTTTTCTTGGGGGCGATGACCATCAAAAGCTGGCGTCCTTCCATCTTCGGATGCTGTTCGACGGTCCCGTATTCGGCGAGATCAGCTTCGATCCGCTTCAACAGTTCCATACCCAGCTCCTGGTGGGCCATCTCACGACCACGGAATCTCAGAGAGATCTTGGTCTTGTCCCCATCACTAAGGAAACGTACCAGGTTGCGTAGTTTTACCTGGTAATCCCCTTCCTCCGTCCCTGGACGAAACTTGATTTCTTTGATCTGGATGATCTTCTGGTTCTTCTTCGCCGCAGCCTGCTGCTTTTTCTTCTCGAACAGGCTCTTGCCGTAGTCGAGGACTTTGCAGACAGGGGGTACAGCGTCAGCAGAAATTTCTACCAGATCCAGTTTCGCTTCTTCAGCGATACGAAGCGCTTCTTCAATCGAGACGATGCCTAACTGCTCGCCGTCAGCGCCAATTAACCGAACCTCACGTGCCGAGATATTCTCGTTGATCGGGGCTTTCGGTACAGCTCGTTTGTCTTGTCTCATATCACGCTTAATAGTAATTACTCCGAATCTTGGCGACCACGCCGGGAAACCGCTTGCGCGAGCAGCTCCGTGAACTGGGCGACGGGCATCGAGCCCAGGTCTGCACCTTCACGGGTACGCACAGCGACAGTTTGCGTTTCGACTTCCCGATCCCCGATAACCAGGAGATAAGGAACCTTGAGCAAGGTATGCTCGCGGATCTTAAAGCCAATTTTCTCATTTCTCAAGTCGGACTTGGCACGGAAACCGCTTTCGGCCAGAGTTTTTTCCACTTGCTGAGCAAATTCAGCCTGTTTGTCGGTGATATTCATGATCACCGCCTGGGTTGGCGCAAGCCAAGCCGGGAACGCACCTTCGTAGTGCTCGATGAGAATTCCGACGAAGCGCTCGAACGATCCGAGGATCGCGCGGTGCAGCATCACAGGGTGCTTGCGGCCGTTGTCTTCGGAGACGAATTCGGCACCGAGACGGATCGGCAGGTTGAAGTCGAGCTGCAGGGTACCACATTGCCAGACACGACCCAGGCAATCCTTGAGCGAGAACTCGATCTTCGGACCGTAGAAGGCGCCCTCGCCCGGCTGCAGGTCGTACGGCAGGCCTGCGCTGTCGAGTGCGGCGGCCAGGGCTGCTTCGGCGCGATCCCACAGCTCATCGGAACCGACGCGCTTCTCAGGGCGGGTCGACAGCTTCATTTCGATGTCTTTAAAGCCGAAGTCGGCGTAGACATCCATGGTCAGCTTGATGAACGCAGCGGATTCGGACTGCATCTGCTCTTCGGTGCAGAAGATGTGTGCGTCGTCCTGGGTGAAGCCACGCACGCGCATGATCCCGTGCAGGGCACCGGACGGCTCGTTACGGTGGCAGGCACCGAACTCGGCCAGACGCAGCGGCAGCTCGCGGTAGCTCTTCAGGCCCTGGTTGAACACCTGCACGTGGCAAGGGCAGTTCATTGGCTTGATGGCGTAGTCGCGGTTTTCCGACTGGGTGGTGAACATGTTGTCGGCGTAGTTGGCCCAGTGGCCAGACTTTTCCCACAGCGAACGGTCAACAACCTGCGGAGTCTTGATCTCCAGGTAGCCGTTCTCGCGCTGAACCTTGCGCATGTACTGTTCCAGTACCTGGTACAGGGTCCAGCCGTTCGGGTGCCAGAACACCATGCCCGGCGCTTCTTCCTGGAGGTGGAACAGGCCCAGGCGCTTGCCGATTTTACGGTGATCGCGTTTTTCCGCTTCTTCGATGCGCTGAATGTAGGCAGCCAGCTGCTTCTTGTCGGCCCAGGCGGTGCCGTAGACGCGCTGCAGCTGCTCGTTCTTGGCATCGCCGCGCCAGTAGGCGCCGGACAGCTTGGTCAGCTTGAACGATTTCAGGAAACGGGTGTTCGGCACGTGCGGACCGCGGCACATGTCGACGTATTCTTCGTGGTAGTACAGGCCCATGGCCTGTTCATCCGGCATGTCCTCGACCAGGCGCAGCTTGTAGTCTTCGCCGCGGGCCTTGAACACTTCGATCACTTCGGCGCGCGGAGTGACTTTTTTGATGACGTCGTAATCGGTGTCGATCAGCTGCTGCATGCGCTGCTCGATGGCAGCCATGTCGTCAGGCGTGAAAGGACGCTCGTAGGCGATGTCGTAATAGAAGCCTTCGTCGATGACCGGACCGATGACCATTTTCGCGGTCGGGTACAGCTGCTTGACCGCGTGGCCGACCAGGTGGGCGCACGAGTGACGGATGATCTCCAGCCCCTCTTCGTCCTTGGGCGTGATGATTTGCAGTTTGGCGTCGTGTTCGATCAGGTCGCAAGCGTCGACCAGCTTGCCGTCGACTTTACCGGCAACGGTGGCTTTAGCCAGGCCGGCACCAATGGATGCGGCGACTTCGGCTACGGATACGGCCTTGTCGAAAGAACGTTGACTGCCATCGGGAAGAGTAATAATGGGCATGGCGCCTCCTCTCCTAGTGGTGACCCCTACCAAAGGTCACGTGGGTTGGGATGAGCCAGTACGCGATCCGCCCCTGTCTTTGCACAAGCAAAGCCTGCCTCACAGTGGCAGAAGCCCGAAAGCCTGCCAGGGAACGAACCAGAGTGACTGGAATAAAAAAGTTGGGAGCTGCGCTACAGCAGGTGCTGGCGCGTTTCCGAGCTGAGCATGCTAGCACAAAGCTTTGCGGCGATTGCGGGGAACTTGAACGGAAATTTTCCGCTCAGAGCTTGTGAAGCGTCCTACTCTTGAAAGACCCAACCCAAGGAGTGTTTGGTTATGCGAGTTCAGTCACTTCTGGCCCTGGCGGCCACCTCTGCCCTGCTGTTGCCGCTGAGCGCCACTGCCGGCAAGCTGCCCGCCGACTACCAGGCGACCTGCGTGGCTCAGGCGCAGAAGCAGCAAGGCGTGACCAAGGACAAAGCCGAAGCGCACTGCAGCTGCGCCGCCAAGGTGCTGGAAAAAAACCTCAGCGATGAGCAGATCAAGGACCTCGACACCCTGCAGGATGGCGTAAATGCGACGCTGATGGAGAACACGCGAAAACAGGTCGCAGCTGCCTGCGCCCCGAAAAAATAGGCCTTTGGCCAGGTAATCCATCGCTATTTTGCTCCAGATCAGCAATCTGCGAAGGTAAAAGGGGCTACAAGCCCATAATTAGACTATGATGGTCGGCGTGCACCCTGTTGGCCTCGGCAACACCGCACTACTGAAAATCATGTTTCTTGGAGATACACCCATGTCTAATCGCCAAACCGGCACCGTAAAATGGTTCAACGATGAGAAAGGCTTCGGCTTCATCACTCCACAAGGTGGCGGCGACGACCTGTTCGTTCACTTCAAGGCTATCGAAACCGACGGTTTCAAAAGCCTGAAGGAAGGCCAGACTGTCTCCTTCGTTGCCGAAAAAGGCCAGAAGGGCATGCAGGCTGCACAAGTTCGTCCAGAGTAAGCTCTGACCGAATAAAAAAACCCGTCCTTGTGGCGGGTTTTTTTGTGCCTGCTTTTTGCCCCACAGGAGCATCGAGCCAGGCCAGGAGCGGTGGGAGCGGGCTTGCCCCGCGATTGCATTTTTTCAGGCGAATCGTATCGCGGGGCAAGCCCGCTCCCACAGTAAGCCCTCTCCCACCGGGGTTTCAGCCGCAGTTGACGCTGGTGACCACGCCCTGGGCATCGGTGTGCAGGTTCAAGCGCTCGGAGCGGTAATCCATTGTCATGACATCACGCGGCCCAAGGGCATGCGCCATTTGCGAGCCGCTGGCTTTGCGCGCCTGCTCGACCAACGCCGGGGTGGCCTGCTTGCCGACGGCGAACTCAGCGCCACGCGCCTCGCAACGGCCATCGTTGTTCGCCGCAGCCTCTGGCGCCTTCGACGACGAACCGCCAGTGCTGCTGCAACCGGCCAGAACGGCAACCGCCAACAGGCTCATCAATGATGCACGGAACATGAATCCTCCTTTAAATACGGAAATACTGCTGCCTATCTGACAGTCTCGCTGGTTTTTTGTTTCAAAACCCGTCAAGTCTGCCTGAGCCAGCGCACTCAGGTACAAGCGCAATCGTCACGGGATTTTGCACAAACGCCGTCGCAACTCAGTACAAGTCGATGTAATCGCTCGTGGGTTTCGGCCAGTTGGCCTGTAACACGTTGAACACCTGCAACACCCAGCGCTCGTCCGCCGCGGCCTGTTCACCGACGCAGCCGGAGCCAGCCGCCCAGGTTTCCAGACGAAAGGCCAGGCCCTCCAGTTCGCGACCACCGACCACCTGTGACAGCCAGGCAACACCGCTACGGTTGACCCGCAGCTGGTTGTGCACCGCATTGCTGCCAGCGCCAAGCATGCTGCGCACGGCCTCAAGGGTGAACTGTTCGGGGTTGTTCAAATCGATCTGCACAGCGCTGTTCCGACTAGCTGGAAACCGTTAGTTTGCCACGACCCCCGCGCTTATGCCTAAGTCGCAGTGCCTTGGCAGGCATCGGCATGATTTACTGCAGCCTACGGCGGAGCGCAATCAAGCCTCCCCTTTCAAACGCCAGGGCCCGGCATTTGAACCCACAGTGCGCGCAGTTTTTCCGGAACCGCTTATGACAAGCCACATCATCGATGCCGACATCAAGGTCAAATGGCCCGAGGGCCAGAGCGCCTACAGCCCGGCCAGCGCCGAAGAATTGATGCTGATTGCTGTTGACCTGCTGGTCAAAGACCTGGGCAACGAGGCTGCGCGCAGCTTCGTCGATCAGGTCTTTGAGCGCTATGCGCACGCTACTTCAGACGCGCAAGCCGCGTACTGAGCAGGTCAAAAAAGCCCTGGGCATCACCACTGTCGACCCACATCACGTTGCTCGGCTGCTCCAGGGTGTTGTACCAATCGGCAATGGTCTGGCCGTAGGTCGGGCCTTCGCGGCTGTCTACCTGCATATAAATCTGCCGCCCCTTGAACAGCTCAGGCTTGAGCAGGTAGGCGATCACGCTGGCGTCATGCACCGGGCCTCCGGGCATGCCGTAATGGTCCATGTCGGTCTTGATGTAGGCATTGAGGATATCCACCACCAGCTTGCTGGCCTGGTTGTTCACTGCTGTCAGCTGGGTGAGGCGCGCGTCGCTGGTCAGCACTTTGTGAGTGACGTCCAGCGGCAGGTAAGTCAGTTTGACCCCGCTGCTGAGCACCACTTCGGCGGCCTCCGGGTCGGCGAACAGGTTGAACTCGGCCACCGGGGTGATGTTGCCACCGTTGAAGTGCGCGCCGCCCATCACCACCACTTCCTTGATGCCCTTGGTGATTTCCGGCGCCTGGATCAGCGCCAGAGCCAGGTTGGTCTGCGGGCCTAGCATGGCTACCGTGATGCTGTGCGGCTCGGCCTTGCCCAGGGTGTCGATCAGGTACTGAACGGCATTGCCTTTGGCCAGACCTGCCTTGGGCTCATGCACCGGAACACCGGGCAAGCCCTCCTCGCCATGAATGTTCGCCGCGTAGATCGGCGTGCGCAGCAACGGCTTGGGCGCACCGGCATACACCGGAATGTCCTCGCGCCCACCCCACTCCCTGGCCAGCCGGGCATTGCGCGAGGTCTTGTCCAGGCGCACGTTGCCGGCCACGGTGGTGATGGCGCGAATCTTCAGTTCATCGGGCGAAGCCATGGCCAGCAGCAAGGCCACCACGTCGTCGGCACCGGGGTCGGTGTCGATAATCAGATCGATCGGTGCGGCCTGGGCGGCACCTGCCGACAGCAGGGACATCAGCAGTACTCCTTGGAGCAAACGTTTGGCAGGTTGAATCCATTCAATCATCAAACAGGTCCTTGTGAGGCAAGCTTCTAGAAAGTAACGCCAGCGATCAAGACGATGTTGCTGTAGGGCTGGCATTCACCCGTGCGCACCACGGCGCGGGCGCCACGGCTGAGCTGTTTGAACTCGGCATGGCTGAGCAGGTTGCGGACACCGAGCTGGCCATGCGCATGGCACTGCTCGATGGCGGTCAGGCCGGGGGGATTGGCCTTGAAGATTTCCTCGGCGAGCACGTGGCTTTCTACCTGCATCTCGCTCAGCACAGTGCGCAGCACACTGGCGAAGTCAGGTATCCCGGGAGTCAGCGCCAGGTCGATCAGCTCGACGCCGGGCGGCACCGGCAAACCGGCGTCGCCGATGACCAGGATGTCCCCATGCCCCAGCGAGGCGATGACCCGTGACAGGGCAATGTTGAGCAAGGGCGTCTTTTTCATGGCTGCAACTCGGCCAGGTAAGGGATCGAAGGCTGCGCACCGGCGCGCGTGACCGACAGGGCCGCAGCGCGCTGCCCGAAAGCAATCGCCTCGCCCTCCTCCGCCCCGCGTGCCAGCGCAGCGGCAAAGCCACCGACAAAGGTGTCGCCCGCCGCGGTGGTGTCCAGCGGCTGCACCACGGGCGCCGGGAAGTGTTTGAAGCCCTGGGCATTGGCGAACAAAGCCCCCTGGGCGCCGAGGGTGACGATGACGCTTTTCACTCCGTGGCTGCGCAAGTGACTGGCGGCGGCTTCGGCGCTGGCAAGGTCAGTCACCGGCAACCCGGTCAGCGCCTGTGCTTCGCTTTCGTTGGGGATCAGGTAGTCGATTGCGCCGTACCAGTTCAACGGCAAAGGCCCCGTGCAGGGCGCCGGGTTGAGAATCACCGTTTTGCCCAAGGCACGGCCACGTTCCAGGGTGTAGGCCACGGTCTGCGCAGGTACTTCCAGCTGGCAGATGATCACTTCGGCGCCTTGCAGCAAGGCATCGAAGGCTTGCACCGACTCAGGCATCAGCTGGCCGTTGCCACCCGGGATGATGACGATGGAATTCTGGCTGCTGGCGTCGACCACGATCAGCGCCAGGCCGCTCGATACGCCTGCACACACCGCTACGCCCTGGCAGTCGATCTGCTCGTCGAGCAAGGCCTGGCGCAGCTGTTGACCGTAGGCATCGTCGCCGACGTTGCCGATCATCGCCACCGCCGCCCCCAGGCGCGCCGCGGCCACCGCCTGGTTGGCGCCCTTGCCGCCCGGCACGGTGGCAAACGACTCGCCTGCCAGGGTCTCGCCGGCACGCGGCAGCCGCTGGGCGCGGGCTACCAGGTCCATGTTGAGGCTACCTACCACTACTACCTTGGCGTGCATGACTGTTCTGTTCTCAGCGGTATTCATTGAAGAGGTCTGGACGCGGTGCGGTGGACTCACGCAGCACGATCTTCGGTGCGACGATGCGCTGCTCCGGCGCGCCGCGCAGCGGTTGGGCAATACGCGACAGCAACAGGGCGGCAGCGCTCTCGCCCAGTTCGCGAATCGACTGGCCGACTGTGGTCAGTGCCGGGAATACGTAGCGGCTGAGCTGGATGTCGTCGAAGCCGATCACCGACAGCTCGCCGGGTACGCAGATGTTGCGCTCGGCGGCGGCGCGCAGCACGCCGATGCCGATCATGTCGTTACCGGCGAAAATCGCCGTCGGCCGCTGGCCGTCGAGCAACTGCGCGGCGGCGGCATAACCACCCAGACTGGTGAAATCGCTGTTGACGATGTGCTCGTCGGCAACCGCAACCCCGGCTTCAGCCAAGGCACGCCGGAAGCCGGCCAGACGCAATTGCGCGGTGCTGGTGCTGGCCGGGCCACCGATGCAGGCGATTTCACGATGGCCCAATTCGAGCAAATGCCGGGTCGCCAGGTATGCACCCTGCTCGTGGTCGATGCTGACCAGATCGGCTTCAACCCCTTCCAGGGCGCGGTCAACGATCACCATCGGTGTACGCACATTGGCCAGGCTGCCTTGCAGGTCGCTGTCTTCACCCACCGAGGCGACGATCAAGCCGTCGATGCGTTTTTCCAGCAGCACGCGCAGGTAGCTGCGCTGCTTTTGCGGGTTGTCGTCGGAGTTGCACAGGATCACGCAGTAGCCGTTGCGTTCGCAGGCATCCTCGATGCCGCGGGCCAGCTCGGCGAAGTACGGGTTGACGCTGTTGGGCACCAGCAGGCCAATGGTGGCGGTGCTACGCGCCTTGAGTGAGCGGGCGACGGCGCTGGGCACGTAGTCGAGCTCAGCGATGGCCGCCTCGACTTTCAGGCGCACCGGCTCGCTGACCGGTCGGGTCTTGTTCAGTACATGGGACACGGTGGTGTAGGAAATCCCCGCCAGTGCCGCGACATCTTTGATAGTTGCCATGGGTCAGTTCCGCCGATTTGAACGTCGGCTACGGTAGGTGTCGAGGACCACGGCGATCACAATGACCGCCCCGGTGATAATGCGTTTGGTCGGCTCTGATGCGCCGATCTGGGCCAGGCCTGCGGCCAGCACGGAGATGATCAGTACACCGAAGAAGGTGCTGATCACCGAACCGCGCCCGCCCATCAGGCTGGTGCCGCCGATAACCACGGCAGCGATGACTTGCAGTTCAAGGCCGGAGCCGGCATTGGGGTCGGCGGCTTCCAGGCGGGAAATCTGGAACAGTGCGGCAAGGCCGGCCAGCAGCCCCATCAGCGAGAACACCAGAATCTTGTACGGACGCGGGTCGATACCGGCCAGGCGCACCGCTTCTTCATTGGTGCCGATGCCGATCAGATAGCGGCCGAACACCGTGCGGGTCAGCACCAGTTGGGCAAGGATGATCACCAGCAAGGCGATGATGAACGATGGCGATACGCCAAATGCCAGCGGATTGGAGAGCCAGGCAAAGGCGTCGCCGATGTAGGCAGTGCGCGAGTCGGTCAGTTGGTAAGCCAGGCCTCGGGCCATTTCCAGCACGCCGAGAGAGACGATGAACGATGGAATCCGCCAGGCCACGGTGATCGAACCGGTGATGCTCCCGGCCAGCGCCGCCACGCCCATGCCGAGCAATGCAGCTGGCAACACGCTCCAGCCCCAGCCGAGCATCGCCACACTGACCGCCGAGGCCGCCAGGGCCAGCACCGAACCGACCGAGAGGTCGATGCCGCCGATGATCAAGACGAAGGTCATGCCGACCGCCAGGACCATCAGGTCGGGGATCTGGTTGGCCAGGGTGCTGAAGGTGCCGTAAGAGAGGAAATGACTGCTGAGAAAGGAAAACAGCACGATCATTGCCAGCAAGGCGCCCGCCAGGCCCAGGTAGGTACCCAGGCCGTAATAGCTGCTGTTGCGCTTGGCGCCGGGGGCAGCGGTGTCCACTGGAGTGGTTTTCATGGGGTCATCCTGGGCGCCGCTTCATGCAGCAACGCGTCACGTTTCTGATAGCCGGCAAAGGCTGCGGCCAGTAGCTGATCCTGGGTCCAATGTTCGCGCTCGAAGGTGTCGATCAGGTGTCCGGCGCTGAGTACAGCGATGCGGTCACAAATCAACATCAGTTCGCGCAGGTCACTGGAGACCACCACCAGCGCCTTGCCCTGGCGCGCGAGTTCGGCGAGCAGGCCGTAGATGTCGAACTTGGCGCCGACGTCGATGCCACGGGTCGGTTCGTCGAACAGCAGCACCGTACAATCGCGCTCCAGCCAGCGGCCGATGACCACCTTCTGCTGATTGCCACCGGACAGCTCGCCAACCACCTGATCGGGACTGGAACTGCGAATGCGCATGGCGCTGATCTGGCGTTGGGCCAATTCACGTTCGGCATTACCGTCGAGCACGCCAGCACGGGAAATCGCCGGCAGGTTACCCAGGGCGATGTTGGCGCTGATTGATTGCGACAGCAGCAGGCCTTCGCCCTTGCGGTCTTCGGTGATCAGGGCGATGCCTTCGCGCACTGCGGCTACAGGGGAGTCGATCTGCACCGGGCGCAATGGCTGGCCCAGCTCGATAGTGCCGCTGTCGGCGCGATCGGCACCGTAGATCAAACGCAGCAGTTCGGTGCGACCGGCACCGATCAGCCCGGAGATGCCGAAAATTTCGCCGCTGCGCACTTCGAAAGAAACGTCACGCACCTTGTCGGCGCGGCTCAGGCCATTGACCTTGAGAATCGGCGCGCCGATCTGGCGCTGGCCCAGGTCAATGTGCTCGGCCAGTTCGCGGCCGACCATGAGGTTGACCAGCTCTGCGCTGCTGTAGCGCGCCATGGGCTCGACGCACACCAGCTTGCCATCGCGCAGCACGGCGATGCGCTGGGCGATGCGCTTGAGCTCTTCCAGGCGGTGAGAGATGTAGACGATGGCCACCCCACGCTGCTGCAGGCGTTCGATCTGGGTGAACAGCAACTCGACCTCGCGCGCGGTGAGCATGGCCGTGGGTTCATCGAAAATCAGCACATGGCAGTCGCCGATCAGGTTGCGGGCAATTTCCACCATCTGTTGATGGCCGATGCCCAGCTCGCCGACCGGGGTGTCCGGGTCGATAGCGTCGAGACCGACCTGAGCCATGGCGGCCCGGGCTTGCTCACGCAAGCGCTTGCGACTGATCCAGCCGCCACGGCTGGGCAGGTTGTCGAGAAACAGGTTCTCGGCCACCGTCAGGGTCGGCAGCAGGTTGAGCTCCTGCATGACCATGCGCACGCCAAGGCGCTCGGCGGCGGCACGGCTGCCGGGCTGGTAAGTCTGCCCCTGATAGTGCATCTGCCCGGTGGTCGGCAGCTCGAGGCCGCCGATGATTTTCGACAGGGTACTCTTGCCCGCACCGTTCTCGCCGGTGAGGGCCAATACTTCGCCGCGATACAGACTCAGCTCGATATCACCGAGCACCGGCTGGGCGTAGGTTTTGCCGATTGCACTGACTGAAAGCACGACATCCGCAGTCGCTGACATTGCTTGATCTCCTGGCGCCCGCCGTCGGGCAGGCGCACGCCATGCCGCTACTGGGTGACCAATTCGACCGGGGTCTGGATGACGTTGTCAGCGTCCACTTCAGGCTTTTCGCCTTTGAGCATCTTCAGCGCCGCCTCGATGCCGAACACCGCCTGTTTGGCGGCGTACTGGTCGGCGGTGGCAAGCACACGGCCGTCCTTTAGCATCGGTTTGATCGCGTTGATGTTGTCGTAGCCGACCACCTGGACCTGGCCAGCCTTGCCCGCCGCGCGCACCGCCGAAACGGCGCCCAGGGCCATGCTGTCGTTACCAGCCAGCAGTGCCTTGAGCTCGGGGTGGGCATTGAGCATGGAGGCGGCAACCGCATTGCCTTTGGCAATTTCCCAGTCGCCCGATTGCACCGAGACGATCTTGATTTGTGCGGCTTCCATCGCGTCTTTGAAACCGGCGGTGCGCTGCTGGGCGTTGGTGGTGGTCGAGACGCCTTCGATAATGCCGACCTCATCACCGGCCTTAAGTTTTTCCTTGGCCAGGTACTCACCCACCAGACGCGCGCCTTTGTGGTTATCCGGGCCTACGAACGGTACGCTGAGGTTTTTGCTTTTGAGCACTTCCGGGTCGAGGCGGTTGTCGATGTTGACCACGGTGATGCCGGCGTCCATGGCCTTTTTCACCACCGGCACCAGAGCTTTGGAGTCCGCCGGGGCAATCACCAGGGCGTTGACCCCGGAAACGATCATCTGCTCGACAATGCGAATCTGGTTGCCAGAATCGGTCTCATCCTTGATGCCGTTGGAAACCAGCTCGAATTCGCCCGCGTGTTCTTTCTGGTAAGCCTTGGCGCCGTCTTCCATGGTCAGGAAGAACTCGTTGGCGAGGGACTTCATCACCAGCGCCACTTTCGGCTTGGCGTCGTCGGCCAGGGCCTGGGACAGGGGCATCGCGAGGGAGAGCGAGGACAGTACGGCGACCGCCAAAAGGCGTCCTGCGAACGGCAGCTTCATGTATTTACTCCGAATCTTATGATTTTTATCGGGTCGCAAACGTTTGCGTTAACTCACTATGGGAACGCAACCAGACTTTGTCAAATTCGACGGCGCAAACTTGCTGGAAGTTGCCTGTGGGAATTATCGTCAAATTACTCGGAAAACCGAACCCCCCAGATAGGGTTATTCGGGTTTTCGAACGCCAAGTCCCTCATACGCCTTCGCCACGTCAAATGAAAACTCATATAAATCAATCGATTGAACATGAAATACGACGAACGGCAGAGCTGGCTCGATTTCTGCTCTTTCCTGCGGGTTACACAGCGAACTCCAGTCATAAGAGAGATCAACGATGAAAGCTGCGCTTAATTCCTTCGTTCCGGGCGCTTTGGCCCTGCTGCTGTTACTGCCCGCAGGCGTCAACGCCAAGGAAGTCGAGAACCAACAGAAACTGGCCAACGTGGTGATTCTCGCCACCGGTGGCACCATCGCAGGCGCCGGCGCCAGCGCCGCCAACAGCGCGACCTACCAGGCCGCCAAACTGGGAGTGGACAAGCTGATCGCCGGCGTTCCGGAACTGGCAAACCTTGCCAATGTACGCGGCGAACAGGTGATGCAGATCGCCTCCGAAAGCATCAGCAACGACAACCTGCTGCAACTGGGCAAGCGCGTGGCCGAGCTTGCCGACAGCAAGGACGTCGACGGCATCGTCATCACCCACGGCACCGACACCCTGGAAGAGACCGCCTACTTCCTCAACCTGGTCGAGAAGACCGACAAGCCGATCGTGGTCGTCGGCTCGATGCGTCCGGGCACCGCGATGTCCGCCGACGGCATGCTCAACCTGTACAACGCCGTGGCCGTTGCCAGCAACAAAGACTCGCGCGGCAAAGGCGTACTGGTAACCATGAACGACGAGATCCAGTCGGGTCGCGACGTCAGCAAAACCGTCAACATCAAGACCGAAGCCTTCAAGAGCGCCTGGGGCCCGCTGGGCATGGTGGTCGAAGGCAAATCCTACTGGTTCCGCCTGCCAGCCAAGCGCCACACCCTGGATTCGGAATTCGACATCAA
The DNA here is from genome assembly GCF_000746525.1 of Pseudomonas alkylphenolica. Taxonomy (NCBI): domain Bacteria; kingdom Pseudomonadati; phylum Pseudomonadota; class Gammaproteobacteria; order Pseudomonadales; family Pseudomonadaceae; genus Pseudomonas; species Pseudomonas alkylphenolica. The sequence goes on along the minus strand of NZ_CP009048.1, from coordinate 2,132,432 downwards.
GAAGATCAGCAGCCTGCCCCAGGTGGACATCGCCTACGGCTACGGCAACGTGACCGATACCGCCTACAAGGCGCTGGCTCAAGGTGGCGCCAAGGCGATCATCCACGCCGGCACCGGCAACGGTTCGGTGTCGTCGCGCGTGGTGCCTGCCCTGCAGGAACTGCGCAAGGAAGGCGTGCAGATCATTCGTTCCTCCCACGTCAACGCCGGCGGCTTCGTGCTGCGCAACGCCGAGCAGCCTGACGACAAGAACGACTGGGTCGTGGCCCACGACCTGAACCCGCAAAAAGCGCGGATCCTGGCCATGGTCGCCCTGACCAAGACCCAGGACAGCAAAGAGCTGCAGCGGATCTTCTGGGAATACTGAGTCCAGTACCCCGCCGACGCTTGCCCGCCCTGTAGGACGGGCAAGCGTACCTCCCCCACCCTCAGCAAACAAACTTTAAACAGACCGCAGCAAACTGCGCGGTTTGCGGTCACATGCGCTCTTTCACTGACGAGCTGTTGCGAAATTGCTTACAGTAAAATACTGTATGCACATACAGCTAAATAAGGAACGTTTCGTGGCCAACACTTCCGCCCCTGCCAGCAGTTACGAGCAACTGGGCATTCGCATCCAGAAAATCATCAATTCACCGACGGCGCAGAAGTCCCGCGCCGCCTTGATCTTCCGCCTGGAGCACGAGTCACCTGATGACTGGGCCACCCTGCTCGAGGAAATCGCCGAAAACGACAACGTCACCCTCGCTTACCGCGATGACGGCGGCGTGCAGATTTTCTGGGTTGTGCCAAAGGAAGACTGAACCGGCATGAGAGTTTCGTTTTTTGCAGTCGCTTGCCTGCTGTTCAGTGCCACCACCACCGCCTACGCCGATGCACCGCGCACCTTCAACGAAGCCAAGAAGGTCGCCTGGCGTTTGTATGCACCGCAGTCCACCGAGTTCTATTGTGGCTGCAAGTACAACGGCAACAAGGTCGACCTCGCTGCGTGCGGCTATGTCCCGCGCAAGAATGCCAACCGCGCTTCGCGCATCGAATGGGAGCATATCGTTCCGGCCTGGCAGATCGGCCATCAGCGCCAGTGCTGGCAAGACGGCGGGCGCAAGAACTGCACGCGCAACGACAAGGTTTACCAGCGCGCCGAAGCCGACCTGCACAACCTGGTGCCGAGCATTGGCGAGGTCAACGGTGACCGCAGCAACTTCAGTTTCGGCTGGTTGCCCGAGCAGCGCGGGCAGTACGGTTCATGCCTGACCCAGGTCGATTTCAAGGCCAAGAAAGTCATGCCGCGGCCGTCGATCCGCGGCATGATCGCGCGCACCTACTTCTATATGAGCAAGCAGTACAACCTCAAACTGTCGAAACAGGACCGCCAGCTCTATGAAGCCTGGAACAAGACCTACCCGCCGCAGCCCTGGGAGCGCCAGCGCAACCAGCGGGTGGCCTGTGTGATGGGGCACGGCAACGCGTTTGTCGGCCCGGTCAACCTCAGCGCCTGCGGCTAAGCCTCAGGCCAGCGCCTGCAGGTAGGCGCTGGCCTGCTGGTAACGGGCCAGGCGCGCCATGTCTTCAGGGCCGGGGATGGCGATGCGCGAGAGGTCGCTGTTGTCGGCAAGGTCAGCCAGTTTCACCACCCGCGCCAACGGATCGCCGCCCAGGCGAATGACGAACGCCTCATAGCTTTCCTGATCGCGACGACTCAGTGCCTGCACCGCCGCGAGGATTTTCAGGGCAAAGCCCTCGCGCGCCAGGTCCGACAAGGTCATGGGGGAATCCTCAAGCACATCGTGCAACACCGCAACGATGCGCTGTTCGACGGTCGAGACCCGCATCATCACCCGCAACGGGTGCAGGATATAGGCAGCGCCGCCCTTGTCCTGCTGCCCTTCGTGTGCCCTGGCTGCCACCGCAATGGCTCGCTCCAGCGTAGACATAAGGCCCTCCCGCTCAACGTTCGCGTCGTTGCAGACGCGCCATGCTGTAGACATCGGTCAACCTGCCGTCACGCATAGCATAGTCACGCAAATGTCCTTCGACTTCAAAGCCATGGCGTTTGTACAGGGCCTGGCGGGTTACCTGCGGATGACTGTACAGCGCGACCAGCCCTTCGATGTGCTGTTCAGTCGCGCGCTGCAGGGTAATGGCGGGGGATGCTTCCTTCATCGTCACGGCTCTCCTTGCGTTGAACCGTGAGTGTACGGGGCCGGGAAAGGTACTGGCTAGCGCGGCGCGTCGTGCTGGATGACGATCGAGTCAGTACCCAGGCGTGCCATTACATCTGCCTGCTTCGCCTCGGCTTCGGCTTTGCTCGGGAACGGACCAAGCAACACCACCGGTTTGCCGTCGCGGTACACCACTGACGAAGGGATCTGTTTTTCGATCAGACGTGCAGTCATGTCGCTCAGGGCGCCCATGTTCGGGCCTTGCACGATTTCGACATCCCAACCCTCAGGGGCGGGTTTATCGGCCATGGCTTCGGCGCTGCGTTGCAGCTCGGCACCGCCACAGGCTTCGCGAATGCGCAGGTTGCTGCCCTTGTCGGCGAGGACGATCTCGTAGCCGTCGGCCTGTTTGAAAGCCACATAGCTGCGGTAAGGCAAAAAGGTACCGGCGTCATCTTTACTGCGCACCTGACCGCAGATTGTGCCCTGCTTGTCGATGCGCACGTTGCCAAACTTGGCCGTCTTCGGATTGGGCAACTGCTCGGCAATCTGCTTGTGCACGCCTTCGACTGCATTTTCACAGCCGGCCAGAGCCAGTACTGCCATTACCATCGCCACTTTGCGCACGCGTCTATCTCCTGGATACAAGCGGCGGATTTTAGCATTTGTGCGCAGGGCAAAGGTTACAATCGGTAGCCTTATCGCGGGGCAAGCCCACTCCCACAGGTGAGCTCTGTGGGAGCGAGCTTGCCCCGCGATAAGGCCAACGCCACCAAAGGATCCCTATGCGCCAGGCACTGCTGATCATCGACGTACAACCCTCGTTCAACCCGCCGCAATGGTTGATCGACGGCATCAACAGCCTGCTTGGGCGCATGCCCTCGGTGGCCACGGTCGAGCGTCATGATGAAAGCCGCACGCCGTTCCAGCGCCAGCTCGGCTGGCAACCGGCCAAGGATGACGACAGCCTGATCGCCGCCGACCAGGTGTTCATCAAGTACGGCTACAGCCCGTCGCCAGAAACCATCGCCCACCTCAGGCAGCTCAACCCCGAGCGCGTGCTGGTGTGCGGCATCCAGACCGATACCTGCGTGCTGGCTGCAGGCTTTGCCCTGTTCGACGCCGGGCTGACCCCGACGCTGATCACCGACCTGACCGTCGGCTCATCCCTGGACCGCAGCGGGCAACTGGGCGCCCAGTTGTGGACCCACCACTTTTGCCACACCACAACCAGCGCCGAGCTGTAATCCAGGCGCAGCAGAATGCAAAAAGGGCGATCCTTTCGGATCGCCCTTTCTGTCGAGATTTGGTAGGCACAATTGGACTCGAACCAACGACCCCCACCATGTCAAGGTGGTGCTCTAACCAACTGAGCTATGTGCCTGCTGTGGGGCGCATAATACGCAGATAACCACTTGTCGTAAAGCTAAATTTTATAAAAAATCAGCAACTTTAGTCTTTCGTTGAAAAACACCCCTCGCCCTTCGTGCCCGCGCACTGTGCGGGCACGAAGTCAAACAAAAACACTAGATGACATTGGCACAGAACAGGTCGTGATTGCCGTCTGCAGCACTACCGCGCACCACCAGAGCATAGTTGCCCGAGCGTAGGCTATCGAGCGACAAGGGTGCGACCTTCACCAGCTCCATACCCGAGCCATGCAGATCTGAACGCACGGTTTGATTCATCGAGTAAGCTGGTTTGCCACTCAAGCCGCCGCACCCGCCCGTGTAGAGGTAGGTATAGAGACGAGCAGGCATTACGGTGAAATCCGGCACACCACTGACAGCGATCCGGATTTCCGTCTCGTTGCCCATCGCCACCAGGCTGGCATGGGCGATGTGCCCGGCGTTGTCCTGAGTTGCCTTCAGCGGGACGCTGACTAGCTGATGATCAGGCCCTGTTGCACAACCTGATATCCATCCGGCTGCCACCACCAGTGCCAGTGAAGATAGAGTCTTCATCGCAGGACTCCTTACAAGCAGTACGCATGAAAGTTATCCCCCTGTTAATTCTAGCGGTGCTGTCTATACAGGCTGTTCTTCGGATAGCCGGCCCCCGAGGAGACGGGATTGCAGAAACAAAAAAGGCGACCCTTTCGGATCGCCTTTTTGGTACCGCCAGCAGGGGCGGATTTGATTTGGTAGGCACAATTGGACTCGAACCAACGACCCCCACCATGTCAAGGTGGTGCTCTAACCAACTGAGCTATGTGCCTGCTGTGAGGCGGCATTCTACGGAATCGGCTGAGCGTGTCAACTCTTTTTTTCTAGCTAAGCCACTGAATAACAAAAGTATTTGTGAAAACCGGGGGTAAAGGATTTTCAACACACGACTAGCGGGTGTTTATTATTATTGATAGCATCGGTACAGTCGTAAAAAATATAAAACAGAGGTTTCGCAGCATGGCCAATACCCCCTACCCTCAGTCCTACTACGCCGCATCGGCCAATCCGGTTCCGCCGCGCCCGGCGCTGCAGGAAGAGGTTCAGACCGATGTCTGCGTGATCGGCGCCGGCTACACCGGTCTGTCCAGCGCCCTGTTCCTGCTGGAAGCGGGCTTCAGCGTGACCGTGCTGGAAGCCGCAAAAGTCGGTTTCGGCGCCTCGGGCCGCAACGGTGGCCAGATCGTCAACAGCTACAGCCGCGACATCGATGTCATCGAACGCACCGTCGGCCCCAAGCAGGCGCAACTGCTCGGCCAGATGGCCTTCGAAGGCGGACGCATCATCCGTGAGCGCGTGGCCAAGTACAACATCCAGTGCGATCTGAAAGACGGTGGCGTGTTCGCCGCCCTGACCGCCAAGCAGATGGGCCACCTGGAATCGCAAAAGCGCCTGTGGGAACGCTTCGGCCACACCCAGCTGGAGCTGATGGACCAGAAGCGCATTCGTGAAGTGGTCGATTGCGACCAGTACCTGGGCGGCATGCTCGACATGAGCGGCGGCCATATCCACCCCCTGAACCTGGCGCTGGGCGAAGCCGCAGCCGTCGAGTCGCTGGGCGGCAAGATCTACGAGCAATCCCCGGCAGTGCGCATCGAGCGTGGCGCCAACCCGGTGGTGCACACCCCACAAGGTAAAGTACGCGCCAAGTTCGTCATCGTTGCCGGTAACGCCTACCTCGGCGGCCTGGTGCCAGAGCTGGCGGCCAAGTCCATGCCGTGCGGCACCCAGGTGATCACCACCGAGCCGTTGGGCGAGGAACTGGCGCGCAGCCTGCTGCCGCAAGACTACTGCGTCGAAGACTGCAACTACTTGCTCGACTACTACCGCCTGACCGGCGACAAGCGCCTGATCTTTGGTGGCGGCGTGGTGTACGGTGCCCGTGACCCGGCGAACATCGAAGCGATCATCCGTCCGAAGATGCTCAAGGCCTTCCCGCAGCTCAAGGACGTGAAGATCGACTACGCCTGGACCGGCAACTTCCTGCTGACCCTGTCGCGTCTGCCACAGGTCGGCCGTCTGGGCGACAACATCTACTACTCCCAGGGTTGCAGTGGCCACGGCGTCACCTACACCCACCTGGCGGGCAAGGTACTGGCCGAGGCCCTGCGTGGTCAGGCCGAGCGCTTCGACGCATTCGCCGAACTGCCGCACTACCCGTTCCCGGGTGGCCAGATGCTGCGTGTGCCGTTCAGCGCCATCGGCGCCTGGTACTACAGCCTGCGCGACCGTCTGGGCTTCTAAGCCCGGGCCCGGCCGGCGCCGTCATTGCCCCAGGGCGCTGACGGCCTGGCGGGCCGCTTGTTCCTGGCCCGCCTGGGCCAGGTCATTGGCCGCCTTCAGCCAACGCTGACGGTCAACCTGAGCCGGCAACTGGCTCGGCGGCTGCACCAGCACTGCCCAACTCCCCTGCTTGCTCCACGCCGATGCGAAGTCGTCGAAGTCCATCAGCAGCCGTCGATTGTTCCCCGCCCGCAGCAGCACCCGTTGCTTGTAGCTGTCGTAACCGACCAGCAAGGCATAACGCGGCTCACCCCAGAACGCCGCACCCTGTTCGAAACGCAGCAGCACCGGATTGCCTGCAGCCACCTGGGTCAGCAGCGCGTTCAGCTTCGGCTCCAGCGGATAGACCACCATGCCGTACTGACGGGCGACGTTCTGCATCGAACCCTGCAATTTGTCGATGCCCTGGGGCAGGCCCAATGGCTGTTCGAGCAAACCGGGGGTGATACGCACGCCCTGTTGCGACAGGATCGCCGCCAGGGCCATCGGCGCGCTCTGGTTGGCATTGCCGCGGTAGAACGGCACCGAGCCGATTTCCACCCGTTGTGGCAAACCCTTGGTCGGCGCAGCAGGCTGACTGGCGCAACCGGCCAGGGCCAGGGCCATCGCACAGGCGGCCAGCAGGCGGCGCGGGGCGAAAGCGGAGAATGTGGTAGACAGTGGCAGCATGAACACTCGCTTGTGCTGATGCCCGGCAGACAGCGCCCGGCCCTGGGGAGCGATCATAGGCCGGCAGGCCGCGTGGGTATAGTGTGAAGGCGGCTTAGAACAAAGCGACCCAAGGGCTAGACCATCGGTCAATGGCTTGAAACAGGGCTTGGGCTAGACTCTAGGGGTGTCCGCGTGGCAAGCATCATGGGCTGGCCAGGGACCTGAGGAGGCAGACATGAGCCTGACAATGGCCATTTTCATGCTGGTGAGTGCCTGGTTGAGCGTCGCCGCCGCCATGCTCTGGGGCGTGCTGCGGATTGCCCGCCGCCATCACCCGCACCATACCTTGCCGAAGAAAACCAGTGAGGCGGCACCCACCCGGCGCAGTCGCCGGCATGCCAATGCACATTGATTCCTGAAAAGCATCGCGGGGCAAGCCCGCTCCCACAGTGATCTTCTGTGGGAGCGGGCTTGCCCCGCGACTTACATCAGCCTTCAGCCGCTTCGCGCTTGAGCCGTGCCCGGCGCGACAGAATGTTCAGCGCTTCGATCGCGGTAGAGAACGCCATCGCTGCATACACATAACCTTTCGGTACATGGGCGCCAAAGCCTTCAGCGATCAGGGTCATACCGATCATGATCAGGAAGCCCAGGGCCAACATCACCACGGTCGGGTTGTCGTTGATGAACTTGGCCAGCGGGTCGGCCGCCACCAGCATCACGATCACGGCACTGATCACGGCAATGATCATGATCGGCAAGTGCTCGGTCATGCCCACGGCGGTGATGATGCTGTCGATCGAGAAGACGATGTCCAGCAGCAGGATCTGACCAATAGCGGCCGCAAAGCCCAGGGTGATGGTCGAAGACGCTTTGCTTTCTTCCTTGGCCCGCGGGTCGACGCTCTCGTGGATTTCAGTGGTCGCCTTCCACAGCAGGAACAGACCGCCGGCAATCAGGATCATGTCCTTCCAGGAGAAGGCATGGCCGAACACATCGATGACCGGCTCGGTCAGTTGCACGATCCAGGCAATGGTGCTGAGCAGACCCAGGCGCATCACCAGCGCCATGCTGATACCGATTCGACGCGCCTTGGAGCGGAATTCCTCGGGCAACTTGTTGGTCAGGATGGAGATGAAGATCAGGTTATCGATGCCGAGCACGATCTCCATGGCCACCAGGGTGGCCAGGGCTACCCAGGCGGTCGGGCTTGCAGCGAGTTCCAACAAGTATTCCATGAATCATTCCTGCATCAAGGTAAGGGTGGGTCAGATTTCTTTAGCGCTGTCGTCGCGCTCGGGCTTGGCGGCCTTCTCGCCCTCGGAGCCAGTGGCTTCGCTGAGGGCCTGCTGGGCGGCTTCGTTGGTTTGGTCGATGGCTTCCTTGGCGGACTCTGCGGCCTGGTTGAGCATCTGCTGGGCAGATTTTTCCGCCTGCTCGCAACCGCTCACGGCAAACAGGGCCAGCAGTAACACCAGGGGGGTTCCGATGGATTTGAGTTGCAGCATCTGTGGTTCTCCGTGTCGATGATCAGTGCCCAGTCAGTGGCACCGTGATGGCTGGGGATTGTAAATATCTCGATACATCAGGAAAATTCGTATTTTCAGCACTTATACTTCGGTTTTTACGAATCGGGAACCTGCATGCTCAACTACCGTCAGCTGCATTACTTCTGGGTGGTGGCCCGTACCGGCAGCATCGTGCGCGCCGGCGAGCAGTTGAACCTGACGCCGCAGACCATCAGCGGGCAGATCAGCCTGCTCGAACAGACTTACGGCATCGAGCTGTTTCGCCGGGTCGGGCGGCAGCTGGAACTGACTGAAACCGGTCGCCAGGCGCTGACCTACGCCGAGCAGATGTTTCAGATCGGCGGGGAGCTGGAGGCCATGCTGCGTGCCCGTCCAGATGAACAGCAGATCCTGTTTCGGGTCGGGGTCGCCGATGTGGTGCCCAAGTCCATCGTCTACCGCCTGCTGGCACCGACCATGGACATGGAAGACGCCCTGCGCCTGAGCTGCCGCGAAGACAAACTCGAACGCCTGCTGGCCGACCTGGCAATCCAGCGCCTGGACCTGGTGATCTCCGACAGCCCCATGCCCAGCCATCTGGACATCAAGGGCTACAGCCAGCGTCTGGGTGAATGTGGCATCAGTTTCTTCGCCACCCCCGCCCTGGCCGCTGAGTTGAGCGAGGATTTCCCGGCCTGTCTGCAACATGCCCCGCTGCTGATTCCCGGCCAGGAAACCGTGGTGCGCAGCCGCTTGCTGCGCTGGTTCGCCGAGCAGCAGATCCAGCCACGGATTGTCGGTGAGTTCGACGACAGCGCGTTGATGCAGGCTTTCGGCCAGTCCGGCAGCGGCATCTTCATCGGTCCCAGCGTGATTGCCGATGAGGTCTGCCGCCAATACGGCGTCGAACTGATCGGCCAGACCGACGCGGTGATCGAGTCGTTCTACGCCATTTCAGTGGAACGCAAGGTCAAACACCCAGGCATCCTCGCCATCACCGAAGGAGCCCGCCGCCAATTGTTCAACTGGTAGCAGTGGCGCTGCGCATGCGCATCAAGCCCAAGGCCAGCAGCACCGCAGCGCCAATCAGTACGGCGGCGGCATAACCGAGCGCAGCCAGACCTACGCTGTCGACCACCCGGCCGCCGATGATGGCACCAAGACCGATCCCCAGATTGCCCCCGGCGACATTCAGCGAAGCGGCAAAAGCCGGTGCCTGCGGTGCAGCCTTGATCAGGCGGACGTGACTGACCAGAAACAGCGCCGCCTGGGCTGCCCCCCAGATCGCCAGCGCGGCAATCAGGCCGTAGGGGGAATGGATGTTCGGCATCAGGGCGATCAGACCGACCAGCATCAACGCACAAAAGCCCGCCGAGGCCAGCAACGGGTGACGATCCACTGCGCGACCACCCAGGCTGTTGCCGATCAGGCCCACCGCACCAAACCCCATCAGGTACCAGCCGACCCGCGCGCCATCGAATCCAGCCAGACGCTCAAGGATATCGGCCAGGTAGGTATAGATGGTGAACATACCGCTGAACACCAGCACTGAAAGCAGCACATGGCCCTGCAGCAAGCGACTGCGCAGGATGCCGAACTGCCCGCGCAACGAGGTCGCCTGGTTATGCCGCGGTGTACGCGGCAGGTAAAGGTGCAGCAGCAACGCCTTGGCCAGCGCCAGCACGGCCAGCAAGGCAAAGGCCGCACGCCAGCCCAGGGCATCGCCGACCAGGGTACCGACCGGAATACCGAACACCGTGGCACACACCACACCGAAGCTGATCTTGGAAATCGCCCGCCCGGCATACGCAGGCCCGACGATATCTACCGCCGTCTCACTGGCCAGCGACCAGAACACCGGCAGGCCCAGCGCCGGCAACAGCCGCGCCAGGCCCATGACATAAATGTTCGGCGCGATCGCAGCCAAGGCGTTGCAGGCGGCGAACAGCAAGAGGATGCCGACGAACAGGCGCTTGCGCTCAAAGCGTGCGCACCACGCAGTAAGGAAGGGGCCGAAGCAGGCCACGGTAAAGGCAAACAGGGTCACCAGCAGCCCGGCCTGGGGCACGCTGACCGTCAGATCGCGGGCGATCCCCGGCAACAGGCCGACAATCACGAACTCGGTAGTCAACACAGTGAAGCCGGCCGCAGCCAGCAACAGAATCGGCAGTAACATCTACACTCCAGAACGCTAAACATCCACGGCCGACAGCCGTTTCAAAGGGGCGCGCATACTACACGCCCGTCCTACCGCCTGACACAGGGCAATCACCCATTGTGCCTCGCTGTGCTAAAGTCGCGCCCCTTTCATGCCCCTGATCGCCTGGCGCCCTGTATTTTCCGGCGTCGCAACGGGCTGGCGACCCCTCTACAAGACTGAGAAACACCCGACATGACACCCGTTCTAAAACTATTGAACCGTACCAGTCTGGTCCTGCAGATCATGATCGGTCTGGTGGCCGGTATTGCCCTGGCCCTGATCGCCCCTGAGGTTGCCTTGAGCCTGGGCTTCATCGGCAAGGTGTTCGTCTCGGCCCTCAAGGCCGTGGCGCCGATCCTGGTGTTCATTCTGGTCATGGCCTCGATCGCCAACCATAAACACGGGACCGAAACCCACATCCGGCCGATCCTGGTGTTGTACCTGTTCGGCACTTTCGCTGCGGCAGTGGTCGCGGTCGTAGCGAGCATGGCCTTCCCGTCGAGCCTGGCCCTGAGCACCTCGGACGTTGCGCTGAGCGCTCCGGGCGGCATCACTGAAGTGCTGCAAAGCCTGCTGCTGAGCGTGGTCGACAACCCGGTGAGTGCGCTGATGAACGCCAACTTCATCGGCATCCTGGCCTGGGCCATCGGCCTGGGTGTGGCGATTCGTCACGCCGGGCAAACCACCCGTACCGTCGTCGAAGACCTGTCCAACGGCGTCACCCTGATCGTGCGGGTGGTGATTCGCTTCGCGCCGCTGGGTATTTTCGGCCTGGTGGCTTCGACCCTGGCGCAGTCGGGCCTGGACGCCCTGCTTGGCTACCTGCACCTGCTGGCGGTGCTGATCGGCTGCATGCTGTTCGTCGCCCTGGTGGTCAACCCGCTCATCGTGTTCTGGAAAATTCGCCGCAACCCGTTCCCGCTGGTGTTCCTGTGCCTGCGTGAGAGCGGCATCACCGCATTCTTCACCCGCAGCTCGGCGGCCAACATTCCGGTCAACCTGGCCTTGAGCGAACGCCTGGGCCTGCACGAAGACACCTATTCGGTATCGATCCCGCTGGGCGCAACCATAAACATGGCTGGCGCGGCGATCACCATCACCGTGCTGACCCTGGCCGCCGTACACACCCTGGGTATCGCCGTCGATATCCCGACCGCCATTCTCCTCAGCGTCGTCGCCGCCGTGTGCGCCTGTGGCGCTTCGGGGGTGGCCGGTGGTTCGCTGCTGCTGATTCCGCTGGCCTGCAGCCTGTTCGGCATTCCTAGCGAAATCGCCATGCAAGTGGTGGCCGTGGGCTTCATCATCGGCGTGCTGCAGGACTCGGCGGAAACCGCGCTGAACTCCTCCACCGACGTGCTGTTCACCGCCGCCGCGTGCATGGGCGAAGAGCGCCGTAGCGCCTGAGCCTGACCCGCAGCCGGTGCGTCCTGCACCGGCTGCTTGTGTTTTACCCTGTCGCGCACCTAGGCTAGAGGCCTTTCTTCGCATAGAGACAGGGTTATGTCCGACGATCATCAATCCCCTTCCGAAGCCCGCTTCAACAGCAGCGAAATCCGCGTTCTCGGTGCGCTGATCGAAAAACAGGCCACCAGCCCGGAAACCTACCCGCTGACCTTGAACGCCCTGGTCCTGGCCTGTAACCAGAAGACCAGCCGCGAGCCGGTGATGAACCTGAGCCAGGGCCAGGTTGGCCAGGCCCTGCGCGCCCTTGAGGGGCAAGGCCTGACCCGCTTGCAGATGGGCAGCCGCGCCGACCGTTGGGAGCAGCGCGTGGACAAGGCGCTGGAGCTGGTGCCGGCACAGGTTACCCTGCTGGGTCTGATGTTCCTGCGCGGCCCGCAGACGGTCAATGAACTGCTGACCCGCAGCAGCCGCATGCATGAATTCGAAGACGCCGAACAGGTGGTGCATCAGCTGGAACGCCTGATCGCCCGTGGCTTTGCCTTGCACCTGCCGCGCCAGGCCGGGCAGCGTGAAGACCGCTATACCCATGCGCTGGGTGATCCGGCGGAGATTGAAGCGATTCTTGCTGCGCGCCAGCAAGGGCCGGAGCGCAGCGCGAGTGGTGCGGTGTCGGCAGAGCGCATCGAGGCGCTGGAGGCGCGGATTGCCGCGCTGGAAGAGCGCTTGGCGGCGCTGGAGTAGGAACAGCAGGAGGGGCTCCTGTGGGAGCGGGCTTGCCCCGCGATGAGGACAGTGCGCTCCACACAGCATGTATTGTCTGAATTACCGATCGCGGGGCAAGCCCGCTCCCACCGCCACCGCCTGTGCCACCTGCTCGGCCGTCGGCCGCACGCCGGTATACAACACAAACTGCTCCAGCGCCTGCAGGGCAATCACCTCCAGCCCGGTAATCACCGCCTTGCCGTGCCGCTCGGCTTCGATGATCAGCGGCGTACGCGCCGGCATCGCCACCACATCGAACACCACCTGCGCCGCCGCAATCGCTTCGCGGCTGAACGCCAACTGCTCGGCCTCCACCCCGCCAGCCATGCCGATCGGCGTGACGTTGACCAGCATCGGCGGACACAGATCGTCCAGCTCAGCCTGCCAGCGATAGCCGCAACTGTCGGCCAGTTGCCGGCCCGCCTGTTCATTGCGGGCAACGATGATGCCCTGCTTGAACCCGGCATCGCGCAAGGCACTGGCCACCGCCTTGGCCATACCGCCACTGCCGCGCAGGGCAAAGGCCGTATCCGGATCCAGGCGATGCTGCTCCAGCAACTGACGCACAGCCAGATAATCGGTGTTGTAGGCCTTGAGCCGACCGCCGTCATTGACGATGGTGTTGATCGACTCGATGGCCGCCGCCGACGGGTCGATCTCGTCGACCAGCGCCATGCAGGCTTCCTTGTACGGCATCGACACACCGCAACCGCGAATGCCCAGGGCGCGAATGCCGCCCACGGCCGCCGGCAAATCCTGGGTGGTCATGGCCTTGTAGTAAAAATCCAGGCCCAACTGCTGGTACAAGTGGTTGTGAAAGCGCACGCCAAAGGTGCCAGGACGACCCGCCAGGGAGATGCACAGGACGGTGTCTTTACCGGGAACTTGGGCCATTTGACTCTCCTTTTACAATCGACTGGGCATTATGCACCTTCACCTCGCTTGCCGGCGATTGGCCGTTGGTAACCACTTCGCCGCCCCCTTAGCCTGTGCATTACAACGGCCCGCCGCCCTGTCAAGGCCGGGTCGATGACAGTGATGAGCACTATCGAAGCGGTTGATTTCAACCGACCTGTCGCGCCACGTAAGGTAGGGCCACGACCACGAATCACAGGAGAGTCGCCATGGCCTCTGTCAACATCATGTCGGTCATCGGCAGCGCCGTCCCCGCCTCACTCAGGGAGTCAGGCCTGCTGGTATCTGGTACGCGATGGCGAACCGGTGTCCGGGCCCTTGACCTCACTACTGGCAGCGCAAGCCTTGGCCAGTCACTTGCCCCGCCCTTTGCTGGAGAACGGGACTGACGAAATGAAATCACGCAAATGATGGGTCGGCTTCGTTATTTTGGTTTGCTCGCATAACCCACTTAGGGGAAAATGCCGCAGTAGCATTCGGCCATATTTTCATGTGCGTAAAATTCAAGCAAAGCTGAAAGGGGTATGTAGTGAGGTATTTTTTTCTGGGCTGGATCGCTCAGTATGAGCGGACGATGATTGCAAACCTGTCGTTGCGCCATAACACAGAAATCATTACCACCCCGAAAAAAATAAAACGACTGAATCGCTACGTTTCAGGCATAAACAAGCTGCTGCACACAAACTTCATCAGTGATGACTGGCTGGCGAGAAAATTATGGCAGCCACACAACGTGACTGACCGCGATATCGTCATCTGCAATGACTGGCAGTTCAAGAGAAGCTTTCAGCCCACCATCATCAAAAACTTCAGTGGCAAAAAAGTACTGCTTGTCAGAAACCTGGTCGACCCGCAGTTCATGCGGAGCATCGAAGGCGTTTTTGACAAGGTCTACAGTTTTGACAAGCAGCAGTGCGAAGCCTTTGGCATGGACTACCTGCACCAGTTTTTCCCATACGGGGTAGACGATGCAGCACGCCTGTACAGCCAGATTGCGGTCCCGGGCAATGCCGCGAAATGCTTTTTCCTCGGCCGCGACAAAGGTCGGACCGCCGCTATCGAATCGATCGCTCAAAAACTTCGCGACGTGAACTGCGTTGTTGACTTCCATATTGTCAAGGACAACGACACCCAGGGTATTTCCGAATACCATATCGACGAGGGTCTTTCCTATGACGAAAACATTGAAAAGTCGATCAACTCCAGCATTTTGGCCGATATAAACAAAGAGGGGCAAACCGGTATAACGTTGCGGGTGCTCGAGGCGATTTTCTTCAACAAGAAACTGATCACCTCAAACAGCGAAATAAAATCACAAGACTTTTACAGGCCAGAAAACATATTCGTTATCGGCCAGGACAACCTTGACGACCTCAAGAGTTTCATCAACACAGAGACTGTCGCCGTACCGCGCGAAATCCTGCATCAATACAGCCCCGACTACATGCTGGAAAAAATCACTGCCGATGTAAACGGCGCATCACCTGCACATACCTGAACGCAAACGCACTGAACACGCCCGAATAGCGCTGATGTTGCAGCCTGCCCTTGCAGCCCTGCCCGCCAGCGCAGTTACGCAGCACCATCTTCGCTGCCATCTGCAGCAGGTTCGCTGTTTTGCGCCTGCTCGGCGGGGCCCGAACCCATGTAATAGTTCTTCAGCACGACCTGGCTCGTTCCGTAGGCCAGGTACCCGCTGGTGGCAGATGCCGCGGCGATGGCCAACCCGAAAGCCAGCAAAAGTGTTCTGTTGCGCATCCGGCTCTCCTGCCAATCGAAAAAAAGCACGGACCCTACCTCAACACGCCGCTCGGCGGCAACTGCGGGGCGACAAAATTCACTCCAGGCAATCTCTTGCCTCCTGGCGCAGTTTATTGCCCGACAGAAAGCTTCCTTTGTAGAACGTCGCCCGACTGCCGTCCTGATATTCGACGACTTCCAGGACCTCGTCAGATGCCACTGCACTGGGCGCCGTAATCCGATAGCCGTTGACGATTGATTTCTGCGAAGCAAGCGGCGCCAGCGCTTGCCACTTCGGCAGCACGCAAGCAGCGTACTCCTCAGGGTTTTTTTTCGTTGTTTTACTGGCCGTAGGCTTTCCCGGGGATGCACAGCCAGCAATGTTCGCTACCAGCAACAAACAAACCAGAATACGAAAAGTAGGCATGGGGAGTTAACCGATCTGGGGTGAGCCGAGTGCCCCCTCATCAAAGGCAGCCTTTTCTTTATAGCAAACCGCGAACAGTCGGCATGGGTGAAGGTGAAACAACGGAGCCACAATGGGTACAGGATTAAATTTCGTTCATCTTTAGCCCAATGTTTACGGGCTAATCGACAGACTCTAGGCCATACTCCAGAGATGTTTTTTGCGTTTTGCCGTGTTGGCCAGAGTGGAGAAACCCAGTAAATACAAGGGTTTGCTCCCTCTAGCCCACACACCACACCACACCAAAACATGGCGATTGGTACAAAAATTGGTACGAGATCGCCCCCTCCTCCGGCGCCCTGCCGACCGCTCACACCTCAATTGCACGAAATCTTCCACAACTGATCCAGTCTGGTGGTGAAGCTTTGGCTCATCATCTCGCGGCGCATGCCCCAATCGGGATTCACCGGCACACTCGCAGCGCGCAGTGTCCCTCTACCCCATCGCTCATTGATCTGGTCCAGCACTGCCATCACCCTGGTTGCCTCAGCAGGTTGTGCCGCGGCGAATAGGTCGTCGGTGTACTCACCACGCTGGCAGAGATTCAGCAGAAGCACCTCAGCCTTGCTGTATTTGAAGCCAGGCCGGAAGACGCGGTCGAGCGCATCGACCGCCGTTTTCGTCAGCAGCCGCACGTCATCAGTGGGATATGGTAGATCGACGATCACGCCATTGGCGTACTTGGCTTCGTCCGGGTTGAACATGCCGGTGCGAATGCTGACGCGCAGCTTCTTGCACACCGAGCCCTGGGCCCGGAGCTTTTCCGAAGCGCGCATCATGTAGGTGGCCACCGCCTCCTTTATAGGTGGCAGCTCCTGGAGACGCTTGCCGAACATCCGGCTGCAGCAGATCTCCTGCTTCGGCGGGTTCGGCTCGTCCAGCTCCAGGCAAGGCGTGCCTGCCAACTCTCTGGCGGTCTTCTCAACCACCACACTGAACTTCTTGCGCAGCGCCCAAGGATCGGTCTTGGCCAGATCCATCGCGGTCTTGATACCCATGCCTTCGAAGTGTGCGCTCATCCGCCGACCTACGCCCCAGACCTCCGACACTGCGGTGTTCCGCAGTACCCAGTCACGCTTGAAGGGGTCGCAGATGTTGACCACGCCTCCGGTCTGCGCCTGCAGCCGCTTGGCTGTGTGGTTCGCCAGCTTGGCCAGGGTCTTGGTCCCGGCGATACCAACGCCGACCGGAATGCCGGTGCAGCGCAGTACCTGGCTACGAATCCGGCGCCCCAACTCATCCAGCCCGGCGATACCGGTCAGGTCAGCAAAGGCTTCGTCGATACTGTAGACCTCGACGCCTGGGACCAAGGACTCGATCAAGCTCATGACTCGCTCGCTCATGTCGCCATACAGCGCGTAGTTGGAGGAGAACGCGACGATGCCATGCTGCTTTAGCTTCTGCTTGATCTGGAAATACGGCTCACCCATTTTCACAAACGGCTTGGCGTCGTAGCTCCTGGCGATGACACAGCCATCGTTATATCTGAATGATCCTAACAGTTAGTTTGTTGTAAGATATTGATTTATAAGGGAATTAACCCACTAACATTTTTTGATTATTTTCCTTCGTTCCTGATGGCGATACTCCTCGACTAAGCCTATTTCAGACGTGGCTTCGCAAAGCAGGGCGGCGGATCGCAATCGACGATAGCTTCACTGTATACTTTTGGCTCCGCATACCCCTTGAGCTACAGGAACACCAGCATGACTGTACTCCAAACGCTCTACTGGCAGCCTACGCCGCCTTAGCGCTACGCCCCCTCGCAACACCTCGCCTCCGCCAGTTTCGCTCGCGGCTGCGTACTGCTGTACGCCCGGTTCTTACACCCAAAGCGCACAGCAAAATAATCCTCACAATTTGAATTCGTATCGACGCGCTCGCCATTTCCTGGCATGCGTGCGGTGCATTGCTTTGGATATTCTGATGCTACAAACACTCAAACAAACGTGGTTTTCCAACGTCCGTGGCGACGTGCTCGCGGGGATCGTCGTCGCACTTGCGCTGATCCCTGAAGCCATCGCTTTCTCTATCATTGCGGGCGTCGACCCCAAAGTTGGTCTCTACGCCTCATTCTGTATCGCCGTAGTGATCGCCTTTGTCGGTGGCCGCCCAGGCATGATTTCAGCCGCGACAGGGGCCATGGCACTGCTGATGGTGACCCTGGTCAAGAACCATGGTCTTGAATATCTGCTGGCCGCCACGCTGCTGTGTGGCGTGTTGCAAATTGGTGCTGGCTACCTGAAGCTCGGCTCGCTGATGCGCTTCGTTTCGCGCTCGGTGGTGACCGGCTTCGTCAATGCGCTGGCGATCCTGATCTTCATGGCTCAGCTGCCCGAGCTGACCAATGTCACCTGGCACGTCTACGCCATGACAGCCGCAGGCCTCGGCATCATTTATCTGTTCCCCTATGTCCCGAAGATCGGCAAGCTCATCCCATCGCCGCTGGTGTGCATCATCGTGCTGACCGCCGTTGCCATGTCGGTTGGGCTGGATATCCGCACGGTCGGTGATATGGGTCAACTGCCGGATACGCTGCCAATCTTTCTCTGGCCTGACGTGCCGCTGACGTTCGAGACGTTGGCCATCATCTTCCCTTACTCGGCAGCACTGGCCGTGGTCGGTCTGCTGGAGTCGATGATGACCGCGACCATTGTTGACGACCTGACCGACACCCCTAGTGACAAGAACCGCGAGTGCAAGGGCCAGGGCGTGGCCAACATTGCTTCGGGTCTGATCGGCGGTATGGCCGGCTGCGCGATGATTGGTCAGTCGATCATCAACGTGAAATCCGGCGGTCGCTCTCGCCTGTCGTCCCTGGCAGCAGGCGTATTCCTGCTGCTGATGGTGGTATTCCTCGGCGATTGGCTGAAGCAGATCCCAATGGCTGCTCTGGTAGCCGTAATGATCATGGTATCCATCGGCACCTTCAGTTGGGATTCGCTGCGCAACCTGAAGAAGCACCCGTTGTCGACCAACATTGTCATGGTCGTCACCGTGGTGGTCGTGGTCGCCACCCACAACCTGGCCTTCGGCGTGCTGGCCGGCGTGCTGCTGGCCGCGATGTTCTTCGCCAACAAGGTTGGCCATTACATGGCAATCAGCTCTTTGCTGGACGAAGCCGGCGAGCATCGTAGCTATAACGTCACCGGCCAGGTGTTCTTCAGCTCGGCAGACAAGTTCGTCGCGGCCTTCGACTTCAAGGAAGCCCTGAACAAGGTAACCATCGACCTGAATCGCGCCCACTTCTGGGATATCACCGCTGTTGCAGCCCTGGACAAGGTGGTTATCAAGTTCCGCCGCGAAGGCACCGAAGTTGAAGTGCTGGGTCTCAACGAAGCAAGCGCCACTATCGTGGATCGCTTTGGTGTTCACGATAAACCCGACGCCATTGATCAACTCATGGGCCACTGAGAAGGAGAACAACGATGACCCAAGTAATTGCCTGTATCGACGGTTCCACCTCGGCTCCAGCTGTGTGCGACTACGCAGCATGGGCCAGTCTGAGCCTGGAAGCCCCGCTGACCTTCTTGCATGTGTTGGATCAGCGCCAGTACCCAGTTGCGGCCGACTTGAGTGGCAATATCGGCCTTGGCAGCCGCGAGCATCTGCTTGATGAGCTTGCTTCCCTGGATGAACAGCGGGGAAAGTTGGCCCTTGAGCAAGGGCGGATCATGCTTGCGGCCGCGAAAGAGCGGGCCATTAAGGATGGCGTGGCCGCGCCGGAGTCCAAGCAACGTCATGGCGATCTGCTGGAAAGCCTGCAAGAGCTGCAAACCGAAACGCGCCTGCTGGTCATCGGTCGCCAGGGCGAGTCTAGTGGCAATCTGAGTCAGCAGGTCGGAAGCCAGCTGGAGAGCGTGATTCGTATCATGCACCGGCCAATCCTGGTTACCCCGGCCAGCTTCCAAAAGCCCAAGAGCGCGATGCTGGCATTCGATGGCGGCGCTACTACCCGCAAGGGTGTGGAGATGCTGGCAGCCAGCCCGCTGCTGAAGGGGTTGCCGATCCACCTGGTCATGGTTGGCCCCGTAAGCGATGAAGCATCTGCACAGCTGGACTGGGCGCAGAAAGTGCTGATCAACGCCGGCTTCACTGTTCGTGCCGAGACCCGGAGCGGTGAGATAGAGCCTACCCTGCACGCCTATCAGAAAGAGCATGGCATTGATCTGCTGGTGATGGGGGCCTATGGCCATTCCCGTATCCGGCAATTCCTGGTCGGTAGCACCACGACCAGCATGCTCCGCACCACAACCAGTCCGCTGTTACTGCTGCGCTAATGGCCTTGGAGGACGCCCTCGATCTTGCCCATTTCAAGACCCTGCTGGAACAGCGGGCTGCCGAGCTGGATCGATTGCTGGAAGACGCTGAGTCTCGCTCGCAATCGGTAGAGCTGGATCAAAGCAAGGTAGGGCGTTTGTCGAGGATGGATGCACTCCAGCAGCAAGCAATGAACGATGCCATCCGCAGTCGGGCGCAGCATGAACGCGTCCGCCTCCAACTGGCCCTCAAGCGTTGGCACGAGGGTGAGTATGGCTGGTGTAACCAATGCGGCGAGTTGATCGCCTCGGGCCGCCTGGAATTTGATCCGGCCACGCTGCTGTGCATCACCTGTGCGAGTCGCACTGAGTCGGGTTGAAATCGTCACGATTCGTGGCGTCAGCCCCAATTAACGAGATTTCTATGTATTTGTTGGCAAAAAACTGGCTGGGCCGAACACGGAAAACAAGCGCCTGGATGTGGGCACTGCTGTGCCTTGTATTGCTTACCGTATTCCAAGTCCGCACCCATCACCTTGATGATCGTTTGTACTTCTGGATCAAGACCAGCTGGCACACCGACGATTGGCAGGAGCGCTCTGTGTGGCTGCCTGGCTATCGGGTTGAACTGGATGCTAAGGCGGTTTCCGGTGTGGACAGCAATCTTTCGGGTCTGACCTTTGACCCTGACCTAAACCTGCTGTGGGCGGTCACCAACGGCCCAAACGAACTATTGGCCCTTAGTCGTGACGGTGATGTGGAAAGGCGTTACAACCTGGATGGCTTCCACGATGTGGAAGCTGTGTCCTATGCCGGCAATGGCCAGCTGGTAATCGCCGAGGAGCGCCGGCAGAGCCTGGTTATCGTGGATGTCCCCATCGCCGAAGACGGTAAACTTTCTCCTGGTCGACCATTGAGCCGAGACCAGTATCCAGCTCTCACCCTGGCGTTTGGCAAGGAAGACAACAAAGGCCTTGAAGGGCTCGCCTACGACCTGAAAGGCGACCGCCTGTTTGTGACCAAGGAGCGAGATCCTCGCCAATTGCTGGAAGTGAGCGGCCTTCGTGCCAGCCTGGCCGGAGGCTTTTCCTTGCACGTGCGTGACCTGTCCAGCCTGGTAAAAGACAAGGTGTTTGCGACTGACCTGTCTTCAGTCGTCTTCGATCAACAGAGCGGCCATCTGATATTGCTCAGCGACGAGTCGAAACTGCTGATTGAAATGACCGACGAGGGCAAGGTGGTGAGTTTCCGCTCCCTGGCGAGAGGTTTTGCTGGTTTGCTGAAAGGCATACCCCAGGCCGAAGGCGTAACCATCGACAATGAAGGGTATTTGTACGTGGTCAGCGAGCCGAACCTGTTCTATCGCTTCACCCGTGAACCAGATTGACCAGTCAACAAGCTACAGTCGGGCGTGATCGTGGCGCTTGAAGTGGTGGTCTACGATTTTTGCCGAATTCAGTGGGCTCCCCATCAGGGCCTAGTTGGGCCCTGGTTTCAGAGGGAGTGCGGTGACCTTACCGTTGGCAACCGCCTTCAGCTGAATCATCTCGAATATTAGTCGCTGGTTAACCGAAGCCAGCCGAGCTACCTCCGCTAAAAGCTGATCATTCTCTGCACGGAGCACCCTGTTCTTTTCTTTCTCGCTCATCAACGCTTGATGCTTAGAGTCTCGCTGGGCTCGCACCGACTTGCCAACGATGTTGCGAATCCTTTCCGCTATGCTTGGGTAAGTGTTATGGATGAGTCCCGGAGTCACACCTGCGGCACGGGCAACGGATGTGATGGAAAGCTTTTCGTCACCAGCAATTAGATCGTCGACGACCTTGTTGAGCGCGGCGAGTGTCTTCGACCTGGAGCGAATAGGAGAGTCAGGGCCCACCGCCTGTCTAGTCATTTGCCGCCTCCTCCATTTCCTCAACTGGAGAAAGGCCAAGGCTGGTAATTACATCTAGTGCAACCTGCAAGTCGCGTTCTGCGCGCTGCCTAACAGCGGGGCCTGCATCCTCAATTTTTATCAGCTCTCGCTGTTGAATGTAGATGTCCTGCCAAGTGCTGGCGAAGACTTCATCGATCACCGAATTTTTGCACCCTGGACACCGTGTGGCTTCGTATAGACCAGCACCTCCGCAGCCCCGCTCTGTGGCGATGCACCAGCCGTGTCCAGTCGCACGAATGTTGGCATGTGGGGCGGTCTGGGCAAGCAAAGCAGCTCTATCCTTGATTGGAATCGCCCGCAACTCCACAATCTTTTCGCCAGCGCCCCCTGCCAGTGGCTGATCATCGAGCCATGATTCGATCAGGTCAATTTTAAACTCTGTCATCTGCTGGAAGATCTCATCAAAGAGAGTCAGGTCTTGCTGCGGATTGGATGCATAGAGTTGGGTCATACTCATGCTGCTGTGTTTGAACTGCCATTTGAGGTAGATCAATGAAGTGCGGCCCATACGGGATTCTACAAAGCATCTTGCATATGTTCGCCTGCATTGATGCGTCCTCAACGGCCAATCGCTTCCAGCGGCTTTAGCTATACGGTCAAACGCAGCATTGGATGCTTGCCCGCTGAGAGCCTCAACGTGATGGCTTTCCTGAACTTTCCCTCCTTGTGTGTTTCGTCCCAAAAATAGTTTATTCGCGTCTTTTCGGGCTTTTTCGAGCCTAAGGAGATGTTCAGTTGAATACGAAAAATCCCGATTGCTTGCAAGCTGTCTAATCTCTTCATCCAGCTCTTTTCTGATGGGTACTGAATATTTTGCCAAAAGACTTAAAGCTTCAATCGTCAGTTCTGGTACAAGATATTCGACTTGGCCTTTACCTGTCTTGTGCTCGATTGTGGTCACCCAGCAAAAGGTAACCCCGTTTTTTAACTCTTTGCGCCAAGCGCCAACCTCAATTCCAATTGCCTCGTCATTGCGCATGCCGCTAGTGATTGAAACTATATACAGAACAGCATCTCTGCAACGAATTGCCATCCGTTCATCACTAGGATGATATCCAATACCATTGGCTGCCAATTCGGCCTTCATCTCCCGGACAATGCTTTCGCAATAGTTGAAAATCCTAGATTGTTCATCATGAGGAATAATATCTGTTCGCCCGACGTTTTTAGTGGCAGCACCCAACCCTTTTACATTCGCGACCCCACAAATCCGCCACAATGTCGAATTACCCCAAGGATAACTCTGAATGGGAAACATCGTGTCGGCAGAAAACACCCAAAGAAAATCAATAACCCGTAATCGCCCATACAGCGGGAGAGGCTTTAACTTCAATTCATATTTGCAATGATGAACGTAATTGCTGACATGGATCGGACGGACATCTGCAAAGCTTGAAACTCCTAGATCGTTTAACCAGCGAACAAAAGGCATCGCGCTGACGACGGCGAAAGTAGTAATGCCCCGTGCGATAGGAGGTTTGGATCTAGGCATTCCTCTTTTAAACCAAGCATAAGCAACAGCTTTGCAGTCATCAATAAGCGCCCGAGGCATGCCCATATCCCAGTTGATGAATTTATAAGAATGAGCAACATTGGCCTGATCAAAAAACGGGCGAAGATCCCACTGTGCATCGCCAAACCTGCTAAGAACGAAGGTTTCTCCATCTTCATTAACGATAGCGCTGATCACGATTGCATCCCGCTCTGCGGGACTTAGGCCATTCGCTGAAACTGGTTGTGCGATGAGGACATCATATGCCTTTAACACCGCACTCGTGGTTCTTATGCTCAAATTTCACCGTCCAATTTTTTCTTCATGAACTCGATTTTTTTAGCCCAGAACAAGTGCGGAGATGACTCAGCCTGAGCCCTTGCTTGCGAAACCAATGCAAGATCAAACTTCTGGGTGAAATCATCTATCAATCGAATATAGTCAAACTGACGCTTGCGCCATGCGCCCCACTCGTCCGTGAGAAAGTATTCGACTTCTGCATACAAGAATTGTTGGTAGCTGAACAGCCGGTATAAGTCCTCCAAGGTGCCTACAATTGCATAGCTAGGGCAACCGAGGCAGTGGATGAATTCAGAACAATGATTGACGCCATCCTTTGGTGCCAGACTACCGTAAAGGCTATCTTTGCAGCCGCCTGGCGGGGTTGGTATAACGTTTATGCCACGTAGTTTGTCCGGAAAAGCCTCCCCAACAAATGTCGCCCCGTCGATCTTGATCTCATCGTTGATTTTCAAATAGTGATTATCGGCGACACCAGGGGTATGACCCATAACGGAGGAAACTTCTATAATGTCGCCACCACTCAGTTTCCACAAACGGCTTTCCATAGTCTTTCGCAGCCGACTAAGCGTGACATTTAGCCGATTGCCTTGATCATCCTGAAGCGCATGACGCTCACAAATGCTTTTTGCCGTGACATATAAAGCACCGGGTGTAAGGGTAACGATGTCGTTCGAGCGGCCAGGCTGGCCCGAGCGATATAACCACACACATGAAGATATTTCATCAGGTGCCAGTGCTACGAGTGGCTTAGAAATCTCCAGCGCCTTATTGAGGACTGCCACCCCATCCAGGGGAATAGCACTGTACTCATCTAGCAGATTAGTCTGACGGATTGTTTTGCTCTGTGCGCCTTTACCTCGACGTTTGACGGTAGTAATCAACCTGAGATTAGGAATAAATGGGTGAGGCTGTAGGGCATCCCTCTTCATCTCCAAGAGCGGCGTAGTATTGATTCCAGACCTTGCCGCAGTAATTAGTAGCAATACAGCCATCGCCTCCGCGCCATTTCCAAGGAATGCACCCTTATGGATGGCAATAAGATCTGACTTCAAAGCGCCAATCAGCCTTTGCATTTCACCCAAGGTGAGCGGATCTGCATCTTTAGTGCTCTGCGCATTATTAGGAAATGGATTGAGGGGCAAAAGATCGTCAAGATTGACTTCAATAAATCCATATTCAGCCAAAACAACAACTAACGACTTGAAGCTAGTATAGTAATTCTTGGCTGTCGAGCCGTTAGGGTATTTTAGCCTCAGCCAAGAGACGTATCGCTCCAAGTGGCGTTTGGTAAGACTGTTTGGCGTTGCAGGTGGCGACTTGACCGAACCGCCACTCAAGAAATTTATAAAAAATCTTAGTCCGTTCGTAGAGTAACCAATCAAGGTCGTCACTGAGAAGTTTCCTCCTTGTAGCAAAGCTTTGATAACGTGAAGACTTTGAATTGCCCAAGCATCGAAGCCCAAGCCTAAATATTTCGTATGATCGAGTTGCCTGTGGTTTCTCGGATTTCTCGGCAGGTCAATCTTGATATCATCTTCGACAGCCTCGAATCCTTTTGTAACCGACCGCATAACCGCCTTGTAGCTTTTTTGCCGAGCCAATGGTGCTACCTCAGATACGCGAAACCGAATCAGTCATAAACATCATGTCAATTTCGTCCTCGTGAGCAAGGACGGATTGGGCTTCAAGCTGGTTTATGAGATGCAAATAGATCATAGTTGTTTGCACATCTGAATGCCCCAGCCTATCTCGGACATACAACAATGGCTCACCTTCAAACTCTTTACTTTTTCGAAGAGCAAGCAAGGTATAAGTCCCATAGGTGTGGCGTAGCATGTGGGCCCGAACATAGAAGCCGCACTTTCTTTCATAGGACTTCATAACGTCCACTACGGAATCTTTTGAATAATGCCTGCCTTCATTAGTCAGCAGCAGCGCGGTAACACGTCCATCACTATTGGACTTACGAACCTCTCGTTGGTGAAGGGAGTAAGACCACATGCTCTCCATCAACGACCATGGCACGTCGATAGTTCTAGGCCGGTCGTACTTGATATGCATGTCTGAAGGATCAAGAGCAACACTGATCATTTGCCCTGGGCGCAGTCCCTTCTTCAACCTGGGGTTGAACACATATTTGAGAGGAAAAGACCTCGCCTCACAGGAGCGAAGGCCGGTACGCACCATGAGGTGGAACAATATCTGGTGGCTTGGATCGGTATCCAGGGCAAGGCATACCTTGACTTGATCCTTGGTCAGGAATTTGGTCAAGCGCTTTCGGTCGCGAACCATCACCGAAACTTTCGTGCTCTCGGCTCCGGGCCGAGCGATATGACTGAGAAGACCGGAATGTTGGGCAGCTCTTACCCTTTTCTCACCGAAGGGCAGCACAGTTATCAGGTTGCGCTGCTTAGCCCATCGGTAGAACCTCACGATCAAGGCCAGACGATTGTTCACCGTGCCGGGATCAAGTGCTAATTCTCCGCTCGACCAATCCCTATACCTCGACAGAGCACTCAGACCGTGAGCCGGGCTTTCCTCGTCCCAGGCCAATCCATTGGCTTCCAGGAAGGCAAAGTAATCGTACAGACGCCGTCCATAGGCTTCCCAAGTCAAATCGCTTAGGGCCTCACCTGACTCGATAAGCGTGTGCCAAAGGAAGGATTGAGCTGGCTCGACTGGCCATCCCTCTGACCCAATCAGCAACGGAAAGCCTTCAAAGGATCGACCTGCTAATGCTAGGTCTTTTGTTGCGAATACCAGCCTCATGCCGCTGCCCTAAACCACTTCCAATGGATTGCCTTATGAAGCCTGGAAACTGCTGCTCCAGAGGGGTTCAGAAGGTGGCGCGGACTCTACAGGATTTACTAACGATTCCCACCCCTCAGATCGTTGTTCGAAAGGACCACGATCGGGACCTTGGCCAGGTCCGGCCGAAATACCCGCTCACAGGACGCATAGAACGAGTTGCAGTCGATCAAGGCAAAGACTGGTGGCTTAGACATGGCTGCGCACGCTACCGGTGATCACGCCCCAGATTGATAGCTCATCACCCTCAAGCACGTACCTGGGTGGATATTTCGGGTTCTCGGACAGCAGAATGACGTCTTTCCCCCGGATGCACAGCCTCTTGCACACCGGGTCGTTGTTCAATAGAGCCACGACGATATGACCGTGCGCGGGCTCGATCGAGCGATCGACTATCGCCAGATCGCCTTCGAAGATGCCGGCGCCCTGCATGCTCTCGCCGGTGATTGACACCAGGTACACATGCGGCGCCCGAATGTTCAGAACCTCATCCAGAGAGATATGGGCCTCGATGTGGTCCGCTGCTGGCGAAGGGAATCCAGCTGGCACATGGAACAAGCACAAGGGCACTTTCAGGCCGCCTTCTGCTGCGGGCCCTATGATGGAATAGCTCATGACGCACGACTTCCTATACTGTACGAATGTACAGTAAATATTCTGAAAGCCTTGCGGTCAATTTGTTGAAGAGAAATTTCTGACGGGAGGGTTAAATCGGGCCGCCAAAAACCCGCAACTGATACTCCTGAGCTTCCGTCATTAGCGAAACCGCCCAAAGCCCAAGGCGCTCCACCTCCTCCGGTGAAGCGTGACCTTTGGCCTCGTTGTATCGGCGCAGCGCGTCCAGCGCTTGCTTCATCAGCAGTTCCGCCGTCGCTGTCTCACTGGTCGAACCCTTCATTTCCCTGGCCTCTGATGGCGCTCTTCTCTTTCGCGGAGTTGCGAGGTTGTCAGTGGAGTGGATGCGCAGGCCTGCCAAGAGCACGGCGCTGGTACTCATGAACCGCTTCGAACAGTGACTCTGCCTCTAACCGCAGGCGCTCCACCTCCTCCGCCGGCTTATGAGAGTCCCGAGCCTCGTGGTAACGACGTAGCGCACCCATTGCCTGCTGCATCAGTGGCTCGCCGGCAGCGATCTTCCCTTCCAGGTCGTTCATACCCTGCTCCCTGCTATCTGGACTGGAGAGTATAGAGGGTTATGGGGGCAGCATTTTCCTGCCGCGCCTAGTGCTTGGTGGAATCTGACAGGCCAGCACCCTGAGTTGCGAAACAACAATCCGCCAGCCTAAGCTTGGCATGATATATTCTCATTAGGTATTACACGGACGGAATGAAGCATGAAGAATAAAAAACAATGCCCATTTTGCCATAAAAGCCCGCCGGACATACATTTCACCAAAGAACATGTATTAAGGGACAAGTTTAACACCTTATTCCCTTGGTCCCCAAATGAGATATTTTGGGAAAACAAGACCGTTAATCCGACCGGAGATTTTAAGTTAAATCAGAAAGCCATACCTCACGGCCCATTTGACAGCACTGTAAATTCGGTGTGCAACGAGTGCAACTCAGGATGGATGAACAAAGTTGAAATCAGGGCAGAAAATCTTCTTCTTGATCTCTTCTATGGTACAACAATGCAGCTAAATAGCGCGCAAAGGCTAGATCTTGCAATGTGGTCTGTGAAAACAGCCGCCGTTCACGCGCTGATGCATCGAGACGACTTGCCAGGATTCCCTGCCAAGCATAACCGGCTACTAAGAAGCAAACTAAAACCGCCACCATATACATTTGTTTGGCTTTGTAAAAGTTACTTCAACGCCAACACTTACCTCAGGTATGTTAGATCTGGAATAACGGACGAAATCGACAATACCTTCTACCTTTCAACCATAAATATCGGACAAGCCACATTCAGCATTCTCGGCTGCACTTCAGAAAGAGCCCAATCAGCGCTAAGTCAAGAAATCATATTTAGGGACGAATTTTTCGAGAGACTTTGGCCCCTGACGGCCAGCCGCCCAGGCCCGAAGCTACTAATCAACGATATAGATACACTCATGAGTGTAGGTACGTTTATTACCGTGAAACCTGAAAACGAGTAAAACATAGTACCCGCTATGGCGGGACTAGCGACTCATATTGAGACTGACAGGTCAAACCAGCTATTCGGGCCCGGTCATATGCTTTCGCCAGCTCTCCCGCTCGTTTATCAGCCCGTGCGAGCAAGTCGGAGAGCACCATGGCGGCGCGGGTGGCTGCCTGGCCTCGGGCAATAGCGGTGGTATCCGTGGCGGGACAACTGACGGTGGCGGCGAGCTTGGCTGCATCGTCCCGCATCCGCTGACCAGCAGCATCGGCGCCAGCAGCACCAGCATCCGCAACCTGGCGTTCCTTTTGTGCATGGGCTCTCACCTCCTCCTGCGCCTCGGCGCGTCGTTGTTCTTCCTGTCTTGCGTCACGCTCGCCCAGCACTTCAGCCAAGTGGTCGTCGCTGTCACGCTGCGAGGACTTCAATGCGGCGTCGGTGCGCTCTACTGATCGCCCGTGCTGGTAGGCGCCCCAGTATCCGCCCATACCTTGCCGGCATCCTGCCAGGTCTCGGCGGCACCACCAGAGGTGTTCTTCTGCCTGTGCGGCTTCGTCACCACGCAGCGGTGCTTCAGCGGGCCGGCCCTCATATATTCACCCAGCGATGCGGCTTCCACAGGGCGTTGGTGGCCATGGGGAGCTCGGCGGTGATCGTTCCGATAACGACAGTCTCGCGACTTGCATACCAGTGCCCGATCAACAGGAGGGCACCCTGGCGAATAGCCTTGGTGATATTCAAGGCATTACCAACCGGATCGGGTCGAGCGGTACGCCCGACAGGTCATGCCCAACCAGGTGGCCGGTCTTCTCCAGCCGCTGCTTAATCGAGTCATGGCAGTGCTTGCACAGCGACTGCAGGTTGCTGGCATCGAAGAACAACGACTCGACGCCCTTGTGAGCCTTGATGTGGTCGACGGTGTTGGCAGCTGTCACCAACCCAAGGGCAGCGCACAA
Source organism: Pseudomonas alkylphenolica (assembly GCF_000746525.1). NCBI lineage: Bacteria > Pseudomonadati > Pseudomonadota > Gammaproteobacteria > Pseudomonadales > Pseudomonadaceae > Pseudomonas > Pseudomonas alkylphenolica. Next base: position 2,103,056 of record NZ_CP009048.1, on the reverse strand, counting down.
CCGACACAAGGGCTCAGCCTGCAGCTGATGCCAGCGCAATCGATACCAGCGCTTGGTCTTGTACAGGTGATGCCAGGACGAACCGGTAGCCATCAGCCCTCAACCTTCCGGCTCATGAACCGGTCGGAGTATTCGCGCAGCTTCTCCACCCCGATGAAGCCGACCATGCAGCCAGCGAACACCGCCAGATTAGTGGGCAGCGAGAAGTACTCCAGCACAGGCATCAGGCTCGTACCGATCAAGCCGCACAGGATTCCTTCAAGGAACATCTTGCGGCGACCACCACCACCGTAGATAACGCGACACATCGCAACAGCCGCGGCTGTGCCTCCGGTGTACAGCTGCGGTTGGTGAGCGATCGCCCAGGCAATCACTGCGGCCCACAGGCCAGGGTCCTTCTCGGGCATGTTAGGCATCTCAGTTCCTCCCTTTTCGGGGAGCGCAAATGAAAAAGCCCCGAAACTCGGGGCTCATGAAGAGTGAATTAAACTTTATTTGCCGTCTTGGGCGTCGAGATAATCGTGACCTTGCCAAGTCAGCTGAATGAGATTGCCAGCGGCAACAGACAGAAATCCTGCCTCCTCACACCGGTTGACCAGATAGACAAGCTGATCATAAGCGAGCGGCCCGCTCGAGGAATCGCTTGAGCCTTCCCACATATCGGTCAGATTTATCAAATAGATCCCTTGATAGTCCGCGTGGTCTTGAATCAAACGTAGCAAATGGTTAACCAGCTTCAGATCGCGACGCATAGCAACTCCTTTTCCTTGAAGCGCTACGATATCACCGAAGCGATAACAAAAAAGCCCGACACTTAGGCCGGGCTTTCGGGGTCACTCCTCAACACGCGCAGGAATGATAGGATGGGGACAATTTCGCTCAGTCGCTCACTGATGTCAACAGGCAATCATGCTGCCTCTTTCATCAGCAATCCTTCAGCCTCCAGAATCACCCGCACTTCAGCCAAGGCGTCGTCCACCATGCCGTCGAGCTTTTCGTTGATCTGAGCCCTCCAGCGGCGGCGCGTCGGCTCTGGCGTGGCGTCCAAGTCCCAGGTGTTCATGTCGTAAAAGCTGTCGGCCAAGATGATTACATCCTCTTCCATCGCCTCGATCCGGCGCTTCGGCGGCGAATTTCGGCATCAGAGAAAGCGACAGCCAACGTCATGCGGCCACCTTGGTCTGCGGTTGCAGCAGGTACGCGCGAATCGCCTCCAGCGCGTCGATGGCGCCGCGGCAGACAATCGCCAGATAGCCCTGATCGAGCAGCGCCTGCATGTAGGCGTCCTGGCTTGGCGACACGGCGGCATCAAACGGCGGCTTGGCCTTGAACTCGATGTACAGGCCAAAGTGCCCGCCACGCGCCATGGGCAATACCAGGTCGGGAACACCGGCTTTCACGCCCTGCTCTTTCAGCTTGATCGCCACCAGCTTGTGCCGATGACCACCATTCGGGACGTGGTAGATCAACTTGGCGGCAGCCGGATAGCGCAGCGCGACCTCTCGCATCAGCGAGGCCTGCTCCAGGCCTTCGCGGTCAATGGGCTTGGCCCGGGTCTTTTTTGGGCGGAACAGGGCTGGCTTGGTGGTTTTCATAGGGCCTTCCTTGCTTGGCGCTCGACTTCAGTCTTCCGATCCCGAAATTGGCGGTTGAACTCTTCGTAGGAACGGCGGCGACGCTGGTCGAGCACATGCGCTACCACGACCCCGATCAGCAGCAGGCCAAACACGATCAGCCAGATGCAGTTCTCCATGCTCATGCCGCAACTACCCCCTCACTGATCAGCTTGGCCTGGGTGCGCATAACCCCCTCGGCGTGGTGCTGGCGGGCTTCGGCGCGGCTGATCAACTGGCTGCGGCCGTCACATGCGTCGTGGCAGGCACTGCACGCCCAGGCGCCCTGAAGATCGTTCGGCTTCATGCCAACGCCGCAGGTGCCGGACATCCGGTAGTGAGCCAGCACTGTGGTCTCGGGGTTGCCGTTGCATACGCCTGGGATGCGCACCTGGCACTCCCGGCCACGCGCGGCCTTGCTCAACTTGGATTGCTTCATGGGCGGTCGTCCTTGTGGAGGTCAACAACAGTGAAGGTGGCGGGCCACATGCGCTTGCCGTGGATGCGTGCCGACGCCTCATCGCGGTACAGGCCAACGGGCGGATGTGGCTTATCAGTGAGATCGAGCAGATGCCCGCAGGCGTACAGGGCCCAGCGGTACTCGGTGAGGTCAGGCTTGATCAGCATCGGGTCAGTCATGCCTGGGCGCCTCGCGCGGCACGCAATGCGGCGAGCGCTTCACGGCCAACCTCAGGAGTGGAGCGCACCGGTGCGTGATGCGTGATCGCCAATGGCATGGGCTGAAGCGGCTGGCCGGCAAGAATGCGACGTACCGCAATGGCATAGTTGCGCTCGAAGAGCTTCAAGCTCAGTTCGGTCGCGAGGCGGTTCAGGTTTTCGAAGCCGCACTCTTTCGCTGCGTGCCAAACGGCATCATGCGACCAGTTACCCTGCCCGGCCATGCCAGGGTGGGCGTTGCGGCAGGCTTCGCGATGGGCCTTGATCAGCGGCGGGAGGCCCAGCATTTCGGGTGACGGCTTGCACCACTCAATGAACTGGCCAGGGCTCGGAATGAAGTCACCAGGCTGCTTGCGGGCCTGAGCCATGCCGAAGGCCACTTGACCCTGACTGCAAATGCCCTCTTCTAGAAATGCCTGGTACCACTGGCGCTTCGCTGCTTGGTAGGTCTCCTTGTCGGGCCAGGCCTGGCGCCAAGCTGAGCGAATAGAACGAAGCTCTTTGAACAGCTCGTTGATCGCTGCCACCAGTGTGTTGCGTTCTTCAGTGTCGCGGACCTTCTGCTCGCTGACACCGGCAGGGATAAGCTCGCCGGCCTTGGCATCCGACCACAAGCCCTGGGCAATCACGGCTACGTTTTTCATCACGATTGCACCCCCGGCGCCCAGTGGTCATCGTCGTCATCGAATTCCTGCGTAGGCGAGCCCTTCGGCCGGAACTGGGTGACATTGGAGGCGGCAGCCCGGTTTTTGTCGCTGACCACCCACTTGACCAGCATCTGCACCCACTCGGCCTGGGTGTTTACTTGCCCGCGGGATTCATAGTGGGCAGTGAACGCGCGGCGTACTTCTTCGGTGAACAGGGTCAGCGCTACGCCGCTGTGCACGGCATAAGTTTTCAGCAGTTTGTCATCCGGCACCCAGGCCAAGGTCATTTCGCTGGGCATGCGGGGGTCGACGGGTTCGTGCGTAGAGAGAGGTTCTTTATTCTTATCTACATCTTCTTTAGGTAACGCACCGCTAACGTTCGCAGCGTTACCTTTGGCGTTAGTTGCCTTATGGTTTGCGACCCGCTTGGCAGTGAGAAGCCTGTTTTTGGCGGTCTTGCCGTTGTGTCGCTCGAAATGAGGAAGGCTAATCACCCCGTCGGATTCGACCATCCAGCCAACCGACTTCATGTGCTCGCAGAAACCAATAACGCCGACCAAGCGATCCAGTAACTTTTTACTAACGCTTGGAGCGTTACCTTTCTCGGTCTGCTGATCGAACCAACCCCAGACGCGCATGAGTTTTCCAATCACGGCATCAAGATCGATGTCGGCCAGGTCAGCGATCTGACAGACCTCGGGCTTGTCCAAGGTGGTCAGTTCGAACTTGATCCAATCTCCAGCCATTACGCGACCTCCCGCAGAAGCTCTGCCAATCGGGCAATTCCCTTCGGTGTTACCAGCACATCAAACGCAGCGCGCTCTGCGCCGGTTTCTGCATCTGGCTTCAGGCCGGTCACCTTGTGCTTCATCAGGCCGGCCGTGATGCGTGGCTGATAAGCGATCCAGCGACGGGAACCCTTGCGGCGGAAGATCCAGCGGTGCTGCTCCAGCCAGTCGAACAGCTTGGAGGGTGAGACTTGGAGGTGCTTGGCAGCATCGGTGATGCAGATCGCGCCACCGGCAGCCGCCAAGCGCTTGATGGCCGCGACCTTTGGCGCTTGCAGCTCGACCACTTTTTGCAATTGCAAATTCTGCTCGGCCTGGTCGGCAGCAGCGCGCAGGGCCTCGGCGAAGGTGGTCGGGATTTGGAACTGGCCAACTACCCTGCCCTCCAGCTCCTGCCAGCGATCGATGATCTTGGCGCGCAGCTGCGCGTTGTAACCGGAGACCAGCACCAGAGTGTCACGTTGGCTGAGCAGGAACTCCGGGTAGGCTTGGCCGTTTTGCGGATGGGTGTAAGGGGTCTCCTCAGATTTGAGGACACCCTGTTTGACCAGGGCGCGGGCGTCCCGCAGCACGTTGTCGTGCGCCTTACCGATCAGCTCGGCAATCTCCCGGGACGACATGACCTGACGCGACAGGTTTGGCGAAATAGCAGAACCTGTCGCGGGAGGATGGGTGTTGCCTGTATCGAATGCGGTGTGCATAATTGCACCTCGTTGTGTTGTGAAGAAGCCGGTCTAGCCACCGGCTTTTTTGTGCCTGCGATTTGGGTACTGGATGGATCAGCAGGTGTTTTGGTCATCTACTGGCGCAATGCCAGGAGACGGATAATTCACCTCGTCAGGCCGCTTTGCCTTTCACTGGCTGACACAGCTCTTTCGCCGTTACTGCGCCGTCTGTCAGCTCTTCAGCAAGAAATGCCCGCTTGGCGCTCATGGTGTGAGCTCCAGTGAACCAATACGAAACGGCCGCCTGACTTACGCCGAGCGCTGCAGCCGTCTTTGCTTGCCCGCCAAAGAAATCGACGAGCTTTTCAATGGGGGTCATGGATTTAACTCCTGATAAGCGTGCTTATACTTTATGAATAAGGAGGCTTATTTGCAAGCCTATAAGTTGCCTTATAAATTCACTGGCATGGATACCCTCGCAGATCGAATCAAGGCAGCTCGCAAGCACGCGCAGCTGACCCAGCGCTCCCTGGCCGAAAAGGTCGGTGTAGAGCAACCCGTCATTTCGCAGCTGGAAACGGGCAAGAACCTCCGTAGCGTCCACCTAACCAAAATTGCTCAGGTATGCCAGGTGAGCCCTATCTGGCTTGCCGAAGGCGTAGGCCCTATGGTTCAGGAAGGTACGAAGCCCACCAACCAGGTCACCCATCACGAGATTGAGTTACTGGGTGAGCTTTCGGCATGGGACGAAGGCGACCCGCTTGATGAAGACGACGTCGAAGTCCCCTACTTCGCCGAAGTGGAGTTTTCTGGTGGCAATGGAATGACAGAAGTAATAGAGGTTGCTGGCCGTAAGCTGCGCTTCAGTTGCGCCACCCTACGCGCAGCCGGAGTCGACAAGAGGAGCGCAGCGGTCGCCAGGGTCAAGGGCCGAAGTATGGAACGGCTGATTCTGGACGGCGCAGCCATTGGCTTCGACATGAGCGACACGTCGATCATCGACGGAGAAATCTATGCCTTCAATCATGGCGGCATGCTGCGCACCAAATACCTGTATCGCCTACCGCAAGGCTCGATTCGCATCAGCAGCGAAAACGACGACGAATACCCAGATGAAGTGATGACCGCCGAGCAGTGGCATGACGAGGTCCGCATGCTGGGACGCGTATTCTGGTGGTCCACTGTTCGCAGGTCCCCTCGGCGAAAGTAATTCAACTCCCCCACCCCAAGCCCGCTCATGCGGGCTTTTTCATGCCTGCCCGAAAAATTATAAGCACGCTTATTGACACAATAGATAAGTGTACTTATATTTCACCTCAACGCTGGATCACCACCGGCCAGCAACAAAGGCAGCGATGGACAGGCCTCAACAGTCCAGAGGGTTGGCAACTGACCCAGGCGTGCAGCTTAAAGCGCCAAGACGAGTTATCCGGCGGACCAGGGTCGCGGCCGGAGAGAAAGAAACACCAGATTTCACTGGCTGGCCTTGACGACAGGGCCAGACGGGAAATCAACCAGGAGAAAGCTATGAAACGTGCTGAATACGAAGACCTTGAAGGTTATGCAATGGCGGTCCTCATCGGCTTGCTGAGCCAGGGAGGAACTGATCACAGCGTGGCGCCAGCCAAGGCTTTCGATATCGCCGAAGCATTCCAGCAAGAAAAGCTGAAGCGTATCGGCGAAAAGCCACCTTTTGACAGCTGAACAACCAGCGCCACGTCAGCCTGACGTTAACTGCCCGATCACCTGGTCCCCCATCACCAGGCTGCATCGGAGTGTGGTCTGACTGCGCAGGCTGATGCGCAAATCTAGTCTCGTTGGCGAGCTACTGAGACATCAGAGAGTTAGGCCGCCAAGCCGGCCGCCGCATCGAGGCCGTCACCAAGGCCATGCGTCAACAGATCATCAGCCCGCTGTGCATCGCCCTGGCCGGGTTGATGGCTATGCACGCCGTCATGGGCGATGCCGACCCAATGCGCCGCGACCGCCGCGTGCCTGAGCGACGTATTGCCCAGGTCCGAATCATCCGCAAGGCCGAATCGTTCGACCTGCACGCTTGATACCTACCCCGAGGACTTCAATATGCATACAGCTATCCAAGCTCGCCGGGACGGTCTGGCCGATCTGCGCGCCCGCGCCACTCTCGCAACGGCTGACTTCTACGCCAAGATCGGGCTCGCCGCCCCGGCATCGGCGCCGCGCTTCCAGGCCGTCAACAAAGGCAAGATGTGGCACATCATCGATAGGAAGACCGGCAAGACTTGCGGCTTCTGTGGCAGTTATCTGATGGCTCAACAGTTCGTCGACGCGATGGAGGCAGCTGCAACGCGCAAGCTGGTCGGGCGGCAATGAGCAAGCGCAAGCCGCACAGCATGCGTGCCCGCCTGGAGCGCTCCTGCAGAGCCTTGGTCGCATCCAATCACGCGGCAGTAGTGAACATCGACCCCAGCGGGCAGCAGGTGCTGGTCAACTGGAAGAACTGCAAGCAGATACGGCAGGAACAGGTCGTCAACGCCGTCTGCGACATCGCACACCGCTGGACCATCTATCTGAGCGTGATGTGCCAGAAAACAGATGGCGAGCAGTACTGCAAATCTATCGAGGTCGCCCCTCAGGGCAACTACTTGGCCTCGCACCTCACCGATGTGATCGAGGCCACCTACACGGATCTGCGCACCCAGTGCAACCCGCAGCACATCGTGGCCGCCGGATGGATCGCGATTCCGACGGACCTGACGCTTGAAGAGGCGCAGGCCGCCGCAGTATTCGAAGCCGTCGGCGCCTGGCGACAGGAAAAGGTCGCGGCATGAGGCGAATCAACAACCGCGCCCGGCATGGTCGGCGCCAGCAATGGATCAAACTGCCGCCAAGCGGATTGAAGGGGATACCGTATGGCGATGACGCCACAACAGCGCGGCGAACGCCGTCGCTTGAAGGAGGACAAGCTGCAGGAAGAAGACCTGCGCTTGAAGGTTCGACCAGGTACTAAGCAGGCCCTGCTGGAACTGATGGAATGGGCAGGTATTGATGAGCAGGGCGAGGCAATGACGCTGATGATTCATCACCTGCATGGGCTTGGCCCGAGCGGGGCGGCGCCCCTGCTCACCCCGCCGCGCCACAAATACGAGATCTCACATTCTTTGGCGCTGGAGTTCAGCCGCAAGAGCATGCTGATAATTCAGCAGGATCCTGGCGACGAAATCGCTATCCCACAAGCTGATCGATAAGTCGGCGCCCCTCAGCTACTGCTGCGGACTTAGCCTCTTCATAAGTGGGGTACAGCGTGTCATCAAAATGCCTCCAAGGCAGCGGACCGGCCTTCAGCCCAATCACTATCCCTTGCGGGCTCTGCATGAAGTCAGCGGTTAGCCGGTGTTCACGATAGTCAGTAGTGAATATCCCTAAGTCGGTCATTTCCGTCTCCATTCGGCCGCATATCTGTAATTCGTAATAGCCCATCCACCGCCGCATTGCCAGCCAGCCCCGATTAAGGGGCATATCGGGTCAATCGACCGGGGCCCTCATTCGGTCCGAGACTCGTCTCTCGATACAGATAAATGGCCACCAAATCAACAGCCAGAGCTATCACGACCATAGCGACATCGAGGTAGATTTCGAGATCAATCATTACCCAGCCCCCAACCATATTAGGTTTGGTGGTTAGAGCAATATCTATTCCAATTCTCAAATACCGCATCCGGCCGCGGTGTCTGCCTAAGGCGGAGAGATCGTCAGCACTGTAGATCCGGAGAAAGGACCAGGCTCTACGGTTCCTTTGCTGTACAGCGTAGATTTTATGGCTATAGGGGTAGCTAGTCCATCTTCTACTTTAATTGAAACGCCCGGTGCCGCAGCCTTATCTTCGATCGTGAGCTTGGAGTACAAGCTGCCGTCCGCCTTGAGCTTAACGCCAGAAGGGCTTTCTTTACTTGCTGAAGCGATCACGCTAGTTGCCCCTGAGCAAGTTAACTGAAGTGTGGTTCCTGCTTCATTACCATCAATAGCAGCGTCGCTTACATCCCTATGGTTAATAATAGCATTTCCTTTAATCTCGCACTGCAGCGCTGGCTTTATAACAGAAGCACAAGGACCAACCGGAACAATTATACCTCCAGACCCAGAATAACTGTAACCTTGAGCGAAGCTGATGCAAAAACTATCGCTTATTTTTTTCTCCTTTGGCACAAACAAACTACTTTCAAAGGGAATTGAAAAACCACTCATTTGGTTGCGCACCGTCGTCATGGAGGTACTAGGTTTAATCCTCCAATAGTTCGTGCCGAGCACCATAGACAGGTATTCACCAGGGCGTTGCGCCCCAACTAGGTACAGGCTACATGTAACTGCCTGCATATCATTACAAAAACTATCCCCACCCCCCTCCCAGCTCGTAACAGTAAAATAATATCGAACACCGCCCACCTCATATTGACTTCGAGTGGACTGAATTGTAACGGCATGCGCAGCACTACCCACTAAGCAGAGTAGAAACAAAAGCGCAGCCCAATAAGATCTATTACTGTTCAACACACGGCCCTACTCATAAAAATGAGCGAAAATGGTATGAGGCAATTTTTACTTTTGCTCTAGGAAGCTGCCGTAGTTTTTGTAGGAATTTTCCGAGAGCCGTCAGGTGCTCTCTTGGCATCAACCCTGTTACACCTCTCCGATTGAACTGAACCATCTCCCACTTCAACGAATCACGCCACCCCGGCGAGGCTGGTGGCTGCCTGGAGATACCCATGAGCACATTCGCAGTCTTCGGTATGACCGCCGACGTAGCGCTGGCTGAGGCCAGGAAGATTACCAAGACCACCAAGCCAAGCGGTAAAGCTGGCTGCCCCCCCCTAGAGCTGACCCTGGCTGAGTGGAACCTGGCCGTAGAGCAGCAGGCGGCCAAGATCATGGCCGGCGAAAAGGTGAAGCAGCTAAGCCAGATGTTCGATGCGCCGCAGTACGCTCAGCAGTTCATGGAACCGACACGCAAGCAGTGCAAGTGTCGGGATCTGCGGATCAGGGCCAAGTGTGTACTTACCGATGCCGGAGGCAGGCCGATCATCAACGAGAAGACCAAGGCGCCGAAGGTTGGGTGGGTGGATTACTTGCCAGAAATGGCGGTGCAGGTCGCTTAAATTATGATGAAACCCAGGATGCGGCTCTGCCCCTGGGGTCAACCTTAAATCAAGAACAGCGCGTATTTCAGCAGCATGATCAAGATCTTCAGGTCTAACCTGATTGTGATCTCTATTTGCATACAGAATCCCCCGTATCGAACTAAAGTACGAACGAGCAATGGTGTTAACCACGGCTACGTCCCCCCGCATCGGCTAACGCCGAGTGTGTTCACCATGCAGATACGCCCTGCATCGGCTACTGACTTTTGTTCGATAAAACGGTGGTTCAGGGTTGGCGTAACTCTATCCGGTCGAAGTGATCTCGTAAAGCCATCATCCCTACATCGCAAACCCGCGAGGTATCCCCATGCCCACAGAAAACCGATCCAGCAACACCGAACAGATGGTCAGCGTGCCGCGTGAACTGGCCCAGCGCATTCAGTCACGACTTGATCATGCAGCCACTGCTTTCAAGGCAGCCAAGTCTGAGAGGGATGAGTTGCGTAACCTCCTCGCCCAGCCAGCCGCCAAACGCCAAGGCAAACCGACGGCGTATCGATGGGAACAACTGGGCGGAAGAGGCTACTGCTATGGCGAAAATCTCCCCGCGATCATCATCGGTGCCTGGCAGGAACTCTATACCCACCCACCAACCGCAGACGGCGCCAGCCCCGAGCAGATGACAGCCCAAGGCGCCGACGGCTACCGGAACGGGATCAAGGCTGCAGCGGAGCTTGCCGCTGACTATCCGGAACTGGCCCAGGCCATTCGCGCTTTGCCGCTCCCGCAGTAGTTTTTGACCGAAGGAGTACATTTGTACCCTACCCCTCTCCCCTCTATTGAATAGCCGCTATATGGCGGCTTTGGAGAATCGATGCCGGAAATCCACAGACGAAAAAAATCCACCTCTCCCTTGGGGAGGAGCGGGAGAGGTGGACTAATCAACTTCGGTGTAACGCTTTGCCTCCAATGGGAGAAGACGCTTTCAAGTCTAGTTGGTCTTTTTGAGCTTGGATGCATTAGTACGATACGAGCGCACTCCGATAGCTATGCAGACTGAATGGATTGGACTGGGACCGGGTTCGACACGAATGACCTTGCTCGACCCACTCCCCAGGCCAAGGCTCGGCTCATCGATTGATGTGGGCGAGAGTAATAAGCCTCTTCCATGAGGAGCGTTCCGCCGAGCGCGTAAACGCCAATGAACAGCTGCGTGTCTCCGGTCCGTGACAGGCGGACCTGGACATCAATCGTGGTGCCGTCGTCGAGGATTTCATCATGACAACGGTGGTGAAGAGTAGGGTCTGCCCATGCCCAGAACTTCTCTCCTCTGTATCTCATAACCGCCTCCTGCTCGGATTTGTGGGTGAGATTCCAGCGTAATAAATAGAACGACAAAGACAATTTGTAGTTCATGACTTTGGGCATTATCGGACAACTGGCAGGGTTACTGACTACTGGGCCTTAAGCGCTCTGTTGCGGCCGCAGTGTCGATTCCAGCGATACAAACCCTCTTGCCTTGGCAACTCCCCAGGCCAAAGCCTCAGTAACAGTTTCTCCAGGCCGTGAGTCATAAGCGATTTCTATCACTGCGACCCCGTCTGATGAGTACACGCCAATGAATAGCTGAGTGTCGCCCGCGGATGAAAGTCGCGCTTGAACCTCAATGATGCTTCCGCTTTCAAGTGTCTCTTCATGCGTAATGCTTTCAAGCTGGGAGTCCTCCCAATCACGATACATGCTGCCTCTAATTCGCATTACCGGCCTCCACTGGATCTGCATTCAGTAAGGCACACACCTGAAGGAACGGCCACACCGCTCCTCCGGTTCTTTGAACCCATTCAAAACAAAATCCAAACCTTGAATAGCCGTTATATGGCGGCTTTGGAGAAGTCATGCCTGAAGAAATGAAGCTGATCCAACGTGTGACCGTCGAGCGCGATGAAGACGGCTGGTGGGGCCACCCCGACGAGCCGGACTTCGATGAAGACTTCGCCGCCTTCAAGGCCTGGCTCGTGCAGCAAGGGTTGGAGCTGACCCAGTGGCACATGGACGCCGATATCGATGGCCATCACCCCTACGAAGACGGTGAGTGCCACTGCCTCGGTTGGAACCCTGAGCCACCGGGGCCTGAGTGGTTCCTGCTCGGCATCTTCGATACTGAGGACGGCCCGTGTGTGAGCTGGGTCAAGCGCAAAGAGCCTGAACAATGCGGCGCCTGTGGTGGCTGCAACAACGGTTGCCAGCTCGACAAGGACAGTCCAGAGGCGCAGCCATGATCCTCCTACCCATCGCCGCCCCGCTCTACATGGCCTGGATGATCCGGAAGGGGCCGAGGCCATGAGTGACGAACTGAAACCGTGCCCTCAATGCAACGGCGACAACCTGGAGCTCGACAGCAGCTCAAACCTCAGCCTCAGCTGGGTGATCTGCAACGACTGCGACTTCACCCTCCAGAAGAAGGTGCCCGAGGAGAACATCTACCGGCACTGGAACAAGCTCAAGCCCGCGCCGAAGCCCTAACCCCTCCCCCTACAAGAACTCAAGCCTACCGAGAACTGAAGGGAGATCTCAGGCGGCTTTGCGACGCCGAACACGCCGAAGCACACCAAAAGCGATATTCGGCAGCATCATGATGGCGAACATGCCCCAAAACTCTACCTTGCCTTGTCCATGAAGGTAGCCACCCAGTGCGATGAAAGCCAACGTAAGCAAGAATTGAAGCGATACGAACTTCTCTAGACCTCTCACCCTAACTCCTCAGATTCATTAATAAATTTCCAACGATTCTACAGCCTGCAGCGCGGGCATGGAGAGCTATTGCCATGACGAAAGAAGAACTGGCCGGCCTGCCCGAGAAGGTCCGTCTCGCCATCGAGGTAGGCAAGGCTGCCGCAGCGGCCTGCAGCAACGACGGCGGTAGCGCCAACCTCGATCGCGTCGTAATCCCGGTACCGGGCCTGCGCGCCAGCTCCCTGCCAAGCCTCCCCGGGTACATGCAGAAAAAGAGCCGTTACCACCAGCAGGGCATCCATCTGGATACGCCGTGGCCCGGGACCGGCAATCGGCAAAGCGCCGGCGTCCAAGCCATGCGCCAATCGCTTAAGGCTCAGGGCGTCAACTGCTACGCCTACTACCAGGTCGATTAACCCCTCCCCACCTCTGCCGCCATGCGCGGCGTGGAGACAATCATGCAAGACGAAGAAAGGCAGCCGATTACCTATGCGTCCGACAAAGTTCCGGAAAAGCGAATGGCGGAACTGATCGGCACAACCCAAAGAGCCCTGGAGGGGAAGCGCAGCCGCGGCGTGATCCCGGAGGGGGTATGGAAAAAGATCGACGGCAGGATTTTTTACAGCATCAGGAGATACGAAACGTGGCTGGAAGGAGAATGGGGCTACCCACTGGAGTCGAGTTCATCGGCAAGTCAATCCGCATCCGTTTTACTGTCAACGGTGAACGTCGATCCGAGACTCTCGCGTATCCACAAACCGCCAAGGGGATCAAGGCGGCAGCCGACCTACGCACTCAAGTAATCAGCCTAGCCAACCATGGGGTTCTGGACGAGAAGCGGTACGCCGAGCTGTTCCCGGTTTCGAGCTATACCGCGCCGACGAGTGAACTCATGTTCGGCGAGTACGCGCAGAGCTGGCTAGACAGTCTGGAGGTGGTCCAAGACACAAGGTCCAACTACAAAGGCTTGATGAACAACTACTGGATGCCCCATTTGGCTGCGCTGCCTATCAGGGCAGTGACACCTATGGTGCTGAGGGAGGTGGTCGCGAAGACCAAATGGAAGAGTTCGACAGTCAAGCGTGCCGCTATCGCCCGGGTCAAGGCGATGTTTAGAGCGGCGGTCTATGACGAGGTGGTGGACAAGAACCCTGCGGCGTCGATCCAGTTGCCCCAGAAAAACCGAAAACAGGTAGACCCCTTCACCGTCGAAGAAGCCGATGCCCTGATTGAGTGGATGTATGCGAACTTCTCGCGGTGCAACCAGGTGTTCGCTGCGTTCTACGAGTTCGCCTTCTATACCGGAATGCGCACTGGCGAGATCATGGCGCTGCGCTGGGATGAGATCGATTTGGAGAAAAAGACCGCCCACATATGCCGGATCGTCGTCGAGAACCAGGTGGTGGAGCGTACCAAAACCAAATACACGCGCACGGTCATGCTGAACAGTAGGGCCATGGGCGCTCTCGAAAAGGCGCGGGAAATATCACATTATCGTTCCAGGCAAAAGCGCCGGGTATCCACTGACTCGCCGTTCGTCTTTCAGCCCGCGGGGCGGTCGCCTCACATGAAGGGCCCGAGCACCCCCGGAGGTCACTTCAATGAGGCGATTGCCGGCAAGGGGATTCGTCCGCGCCCACAGTACAATTGCCGACACACTTACGCGACGATGTGCCTCATGTCAGGGATGAATCCCGCATTCATTGCAGGTCAGCTTGGACATTCTGTCCAGGTACTGCTGTCGACCTATGCGAAGTGGCTGAGCTCGGCCAATGATTGGTCCGAACTGGAGAAGCTCGAAATGCAGCTAATTGGTACAGAATTGGTACAGGATTAAATTTCGTTCATCTTTAGCCCAATGTTTACGGGCTAATCGACAGACTCTAGGCCATACTCCAGAATGCGAGCGTTTTTGGGGGAAAACCCTTGCACAGCCAACGACATACCAACTTTTAGTGAGCCTCGACGTGAAAACCTCCCTTTCGATTCTAAGCCTGCTGCTGTTGCTCACCAGTACCGCGACTGTCCCCACCGCCACTGCTGCGCAACCCCCTGCCCAGGTACAACGCGATCCTGCCAAGTTGCACCTGGCTTCTGGCGCCGCTCTGCTGATCGATCTGCAGACCAATAAGGTGCTTTACGCCAACAATGCCGACCGGGTGGTGCCTATCGCCTCGGTGACCAAGCTGATGACCGGCATGGTGGTGCTCGACGCCAAGCAGAACATGGACGAGATGCTGACCATGACCATCGCCCAGAATAAGGAAATGAAAGGGGTGTATTCGCGGGTGCGCCTCGGTAGCCAGCTCAGCCGCCGGGAAACGCTGCTGATTACCCTGATGTCATCGGAAAACCGCGCCGCCTCGACCCTGGCGCATAACTACCCCGGTGGCTACAACGCGTTCATCAAGGCGATGAACGCCAAGGCCAGGGCCCTGGGCATGAGTAACACCCGCTATGTCGAACCCACCGGCCTGTCGACCAGCAACGTGTCCACCGCGCGCGACCTGGGCAAGCTGCTGCTGGCGGCACGCAACTACCCGCTGCTGAAGCAGTTGAGCGTCACTCCCGAGAAGACCGTGGCGTTTCGCAAACCCAACTACACCCTGGGCTTTCGTAACACCGACCATCTGGTCAAGAAGAGCAATTGGGATATCGACCTGACCAAGACCGGCTTCACCAACGATGCCGGGCACTGCCTGGTGCTGTTGACCAGGATGGACAACCGTCCGGTGGCCATGGTGATTCTCGATGCCTTCGGCAAGTACACCCACTTCGCCGACGCCAACCGCATGCGTCAGTGGCTGGAAACCGGCAGCACCAAACCGGCACCAGCGGTGGCCATGCGCTATAAATCCGAGCGCGGCCAGAACCGCCCTGCGGTCGACTGAGCTGACGGGCCTGCGCGCCATCGGCGCCAGGCCCGTTGCCCATCAAGCGCTGGTGCTGACCATGCTGCCGGAGCTGCTGCCACCGCTGTCCAGCAGGGCTTTGAGCAACTGCGCGGTGGCCGTCTGGATCGCGCCCATGGTGGTACTCACCGATGACTGCGCGGCGGCAACCGCCGAGGCCTTGGCGGTCTCTTCCATATTGCTGGCCATGATTGCCTGCAGTTGTTTCTGCTGTTCGGCCAACTGCTTTTGCAGCTCTTTGATCATTTCACGCAACTGGCGGATGTGCGCCGGCTCGCTACTTTCGCTGCTCTGGCTGGATTCGGCCTTGTTGCTTTCGGCGACGCCGGAAAGGTTGACCTTGAGCGTGCCTTCTTCAGTTTTCGCCGCCGGGTCCTGAGCGCCGAGATTGACGCTGACAACACCTGGGGTCCCGCTGCTCAGCGGGTTGCCATTGATCGATACGGCATTGATGCCAACCATGCTTCTATCATCCTGATGGTCTATGGGTTGACTCTGCTATCGGCTATCGGCCACAAAACTTGAGCCGTCTGTCCGCGCATACATTTGGTTCTTCACGGAACCTTGGGGACTATTGATCCTGGGTTGGGTTGTTGAGGCTGGGAGCTTATCCATTTGGTGTGGCGACGCTGCCGGCCCTACGCTGCGCTCCGGGTCCCTTCGCTACGGCACCTTCCGCTCAGCCTCCTGAAGTCGCAGTCCGCGGCGCCTGCACTTGCGTGCATGAAGATCAAGATCAACACGTTAAAGCGGGCTTGCCCCGCGATGACATCCTGGCGCCGCCAGAATCAGATTTCGAAGATACGTCAGCACAGGCGCCACCCGTAACTTTGCGACTTCAGGAGGCCGAGTGGAGGTGTCTGGAGGGGGCTGGTGCGCAGCACCCTTCGGCCAAAGCCGAAGTTCGCGAGCCGTAGACTTGGCGAAGCAAGTCGTAGGCCGCGATGCCCCTGGAAGGCACCGGAGCGAAGGGACCCGGAGCGCAGCGTAGGGCCGGATGCAGGAGCCAGCGGTTTTGCCTACTTTTTCCAAGAAAAAAGTAGGCCGCCGTAAAGGCGGAAGGGGCCGGCAGCATCGCCACACAAAATGGATAAGCCCGCAGCCTCAACATCCCAACCCCAGCCCAGCCCAGCCCAGCCCAGCCCCAAGACCATGCTCCCCGGGACTCTGTGAAGAACCATAAATTTACCCCTGCACCGTTCGTCCCTCCTGATACCCGAGCTTTGCCCCTGGCCCACCCGTGCGCCGGGCAAACCGTTCCGATCAGCCCAGCGTCGAGATGGCAATGACCAAGACCAAGCCCCGTTCCCGCAAAGCCCTGTATATCGGCCTGCCCCTTGCCCTGGCGGTCGCTGCAGGCGCCGCCGTTGCCGGTTACCTGTACTTCCAGAGTAACGTCGGCTACCCGCGCAAAATCGTCGAGCAGGCCAATGCCCTGCATGAGCACATGCTGTCGTTCGACAGTCACATCACCGTGCCACTGGCCTTCGGCGGTGAAGGCACCGAGTTCGATAAGAACGGTCGCTATCAGTTCGACCTGATCAAGGCTGGCCAGGGTCGTCTGTCCGGTGCGGCGCTGACCATCTTCGGCTGGCCGGAGCTGTGGAACGGCCCCAATGCCCCTCATCGTCCAACGCCAGGCTTTGTCGATGAGGCCCGACACCAGCAGGAAGTGCGCTACAAGATCATCAGCAACATGGTTCGCGACTTCCCCAACCAGGTCGGTATCGCCTACACCCCGGAAGACTTCCGGCGCCTGAATGGCGAAGGCAAGTTCGCCATTTTCATCAGCATGCTCAATGCCTACCCGCTGGGTCGTGACCTGTCTCAACTGGACCTGTGGGCCGCCCGCGGCATGCGCATGTTCGGCTTTAGCTATGTGGCCAACAACGACTGGGCCGACTCTTCGCGCCCTCTGCCATTCTTCAACGACACCCCTGATGCCCTCGGCGGCCTTTCGTCCTTGGGCGAGCAAGCGGTCAAGCGTTTGAACGACCTGGGGATCATCATCGATGTCTCGCAGATGTCGACCCTGGCCCTTGAAGACGTCGCGCGCCTGAGCCGCACACCACTGGTGGCGTCGCACTCGGCGCCCCGAGCGCTGGTGGATATTCCACGCAACCTCAGCGACAAGGAAATGCAACTGATCAAGGACAGCGGTGGCGTGCTCCAGGTAGTCGCCTTCGGCACCTACCTCAAGCCCCTGAGCAAGCCGAGCCTGGAAAAACTCGAAGCCCTGCGCGCGCGCTTTGACCTGCAACCCTTGCAAGGCCTGGCCAACACCCTGATGCCCGGCGACGCGGTGATCGCCATCTGGCCTGAGAAGCGCTTCGGCGAATATGCCGGCAGTCTCTACGACATCGTCGACCTGGAGCCCAAGGCCACGCTCAAGGACTACGGCGACGCCATCGACTATGCCGTGAAGAAGATGGGCATCGACCACGTCGGCATCAGTTCGGACTTCAACGACGGCGGTGGCCTCGATGGCTGGAAGGATGTCAGCGAGATTCGCAATGTCACCGCCGAGCTGCTCAGCCGTGGTTACTCGGAAGCCGATATTGCCAAGCTCTGGGGCGGTAACTTCCTGCGGGTCTGGGCGCAGGTGCAAAAAGCCGCCCAACCAGTCGCCAGCCTCTCCACTCCTTGAACCAGGCAACTCCGACATGACTGACCGTCGTACCTTCCTCAAACAGGCCGGCCTGCTCGCCGCCAGCCTGCCACTGCTCCCCCAGGCACTGGCGGCAACACCGCCTCTGGCATCACTGCCCGGCAAGGAAAAATGGCAGCAGCTACGCCAGCTGTTCCCCCTCGACCCTGACTACGCGCATTTCGCCAACTTCCTGGTCACCGCCCACCCGCGCCCGGTGCAGGAGGCCATTGACTACTACCGCGCGCAGATCGACCGCAACCCGGCGCACTGGGTCGACTGGGAAACCCAGATCGAATGGCAGCGCGAGGGCGAGGTGCGCGAGTGGGCCGCCCGCTACCTGGCGGTCAGGCCCCGGCAAATCGCCCTGACGGGCAGCACCACCGAAGGCCTGGGGATGATCTACGGTCGGCTCAAGGTTGCCCCTGGACAGGAAATCCTCACCACCGAGCACGAGCACTACGCGACCCGCAAGACCCTGGAATTCCGCCAGCGCCAGGACGGCACCCGGGTCCGTAAGCTGCGGCTGTTCCAGCACCCGCGGGAGGTGTCCAGCGATCAGGTGCTGAGCACTATCGACAAAGCCATCAACGCCAACACACGGGTGCTGGGCATGACCTGGGTGCATTCGGGCAGCGGGGTCAAACTGCCGATCGGGCAGATCGGCGAACTGGTGCGCGCGCACAACCGCAACCGCGACGAAGACCGGCGCATTCTCTATGTCGTCGACGGCGTCCACGGCTTTGGCGTGGAGAACGCCAACTTCGCCGATTTCAACTGCGACTACTTCATCTCCGGCACACACAAATGGATGTTCGGCCCGCGCGGCACCGGCATCATCTGCGCCGCCTCCGAATCGATGCAGAACCTGGTGCCGACCTTCGCCACCTTCTCCGAAGACAAGGACTTCGCCACCACCATGACCCCGGGCGGCTATCACGCCTTCGAGCACCGCTGGGCGCTGGGCAAGGCCTTCGAACTGCACCTGCAGCTGGGCAAGGCGGAGGTCCAGGCGCGCATTCACCAGCTCAACGACTACCTCAAGCAACGCCTGTTCGAGCACAAGGCCATCGAACTGGTGACACCGTTGAGCGCCGAATACTCGGCCGGTTTCACCTTCCTGCGGGTCAAAGACCAGAATTGCGATGCCCTGGCCAGCTACCTCAACCACAACCGTATCGTCGTCGATGCCGTGGACCGTGACGTTGGTCCGGTGCTGCGCATGGCGCCCGGCCTGCTCAACGACGAAGCGCAAATCGACCGCGCCGTCGCCCTGTTGCGCAAAAAACTTGGCTGAGCACAGCAGTAAATTCTGCCACGGACGGCTCGTTCTATCGGTGTACTTGCGCAGGACCAGGGGGCGCGGCACCAAGCCCCCTCCCGACCATCCAAGGAACCGCCCAGCATGAGCCAGTCCCACCCTTTCGAAAAAATCCACGACCTGATCGGCGTTGGTTTCGGCCCTTCCAACCTGGCCCTGGCCATTGCCCTGGAAGAACTGGCTGAAACCAACGGCCATGCCCTCGATGCCCTGTTCATCGACAAACAGAGCGACTACCGCTGGCATGGCAACACCCTGGCGACCCAGAGCGAGCTGCAGATCTCGTTCCTCAAGGACCTGGTGTCGCTGCGCAACCCCACCAGTCCCTACAGCTTCGTCAACTACCTGCACCAGAAGCAGCGCCTGGTCGATTTCATCAACCTGGGCACCTTCTATCCCTGCCGCCTGGAGTACAACGACTACCTCAAGTGGGCCGCCGACCACTTCGCCAGCCAGGCCGTTTATGGCGAGGAAGTGCTGCGCATTGAGCCGGTGATGGACAACGGCCAGGTCGATCACTTGCGCCTGATCAGCCGTGACGCCAACGGCCATGAGCACAGCCGCGGGGCCCGTTCGGTGGTGATCGGCAGCGGCGGTACGCCGAAAATCCCGGAGGTCTTCAAGGCACTGCGCGACGATGCGCGGGTGTTCCACCATTCGCGCTACCTGAGCAGCCTGGGGCAACTGCCTTGCGCCCAGGGCAAGCCCATGCGCATCGCCATCATCGGCTCCGGCCAGAGCGCGGCAGAAGCCTTCATCGACCTCAATGACAGCTACCCGTCGGTGAAGGTCGAGATGATCCTGCGTGGCTCGGCGCTCAAGCCTGCCGACGACAGCCCGTTCGTCAACGAAGTGTTCGCCCCCGACTACACGGACCTGGTGTTCAACCAGCCGACAAACGAGCGCGCCAAGTTGATCGAGGAGTACCACAACACCAACTACTCGGTAGTCGACATCGACCTGATCGAGCGTATCTACGGCATTCTTTATCGTCAGAAAGTCGCCCACCAGTTCCGCCATGCCGTGCTCTGCCGCCGCCAGGTGGAAGCGGTGGTCAGCAACGCTGAAGGCATCGAGCTGACCCTGCGTGATCTTGCCACCCAGCAAGCGCAAACCCATCGCTACGATGCCGTGATCCTGGCCACCGGTTATGAGCGCCGTTCGCACCAGACCCTGTTGGCGCCTTTGGCCGAACACCTGCAAGCGTTCGCGGTCAATCGCGATTACCAATGCCTGACCAACCACGGCTTCAAGGCTGCGGTGTACCTGCAGGGGTTCTGTGAAGCCAGCCACGGCTTGAGCGATACCCTGCTCTCGGTACTGCCGATCCGTGCCCGGGAAATCGGCGAATCGCTGTACCAGACCCTGGGTAAAACCGCCACGCGCCCCTTGAACAATGCCCATACCGTCAAGGCAATCGCATGAACCACAACGCTCGCGGCGCGACCCGTGAACTCTTGCACCTGCTCAAACCGTTCTGGCCCATCGTGCTGCTGTCGATTGCCCTGGGCATTGTCGGTGGCGCCAGCGTCACCACGCTGCTATCCAGCATCAACACGGCCCTGCATGCGCCCGAAGGTGTCGCCAGCGGCATGCTCTGGGCCTTTGCCGGGCTGTGTGTGCTGTCGCTGCTCAGTACCGGATTTTCGGACATGGCCAGCAACTTCGTCGGCCAGAAAATCATCCTCAAGCTGCGCAAGGAGCTGGGGGAAAAGGTGCTCTGCGCGCCTATCGACCAGATCGAGCGCTACAAGAGTCATCGTCTGATCCCGGTGCTCACCCACGACATCAACACCATCAGCGACTTCTCTTTCGCCTTCGCCCCGCTGACCATCTCCATGACCGTCACCCTGGGCTGCCTGGGCTACCTGGCGACGCTCTCGTGGCCGTTGTTCCTGTTGATGGTCGGCGGCCTGGCGATTGGCCTGGGCGCGCAGCTGGTCGCTCGCCGCCGGGGTATCCAGGGTTTCGACAAGGCCCGCGAAGCGCAGGACGAACTGCAAAAGCACTACCACGCCATCGCCGAAGGCGCCAAGGAACTGCGCATCCACCGCCCGCGGCGCAATCGCCTGTTCACCCAGCGCATTGTGCAAACTGCCGATGACATCTGCAGCACGCAGGTTCGCGCGGTGAACACCTTCATCGTCGCCAAAACCTTTGGCTCGACCCTGTTCTTCGTGGTCATTGGCCTGGCACTACTGATCCAGAGCCTGTGGCCGGGCATGGACAAAGCCGCCATGAGCGGGTTCGTGCTGGTACTGCTGTACATGAAGGGGCCGCTGGATTATCTGGTCAGCGTGCTACCGATTGTCAGCCGGGCGCAGATCGCGTTTCGCCGCATCGCCGAGCTTTCCAAACAGTTCTCTTCACCCGAGCCGCACCTGCTGCTCAACGACAAGGCCAGCACGACCGAGCCCTTCACCAGCCTTGAACTGCGCAACGCCGGCTACACCTTCCCTGCCGTTGCCGGCGCCGCCCCCTTCAGCCTGGGGCCGGTGAACCTCAAGGTGCAGCGTGGCGACATCGTGTTCATCGTCGGTGAAAACGGCGGTGGCAAGACCACCCTGATCAAGCTGCTGCTCGGCCTCTATGCCCCGCAACACGGCGAGCTGCAGCTCAACGGCAAGGTGGTGAGCCCCGAGACACGCGACGATTATCGCCAGTCGTTCACCACCATCTTCGCCGACTACTTCCTGTTCGATGACCTGGTGCAAGGCGACGAGAACATTCCCGAGGAAGCCAACCAGTACCTGCAACGCCTGCAGATCGCTCACAAGGTCAGTATCGACAACGGCCGTTTCACCACCACCGACCTCTCCACCGGCCAGCGCAAGCGCCTGGCGCTGGTCAGTGCGTGGCTTGAGCAACGCCCGGTGCTGGTGTTCGACGAATGGGCCGCCGACCAGGACCCGACGTTCCGGCACATTTTCTACAACGAGCTGCTGCCGGACCTCAAACGCCTGGGCAAGACCATCATTGTCATCTCCCACGACGACCGCTATTTCCACGTAGCCGACCAGTTGGTGCGAATGAAAGCCGGCTGCGTCGCCGCCGAGCCTGAACCCGCCTGAAAGGAATCCTTACGATGAATCATCCGCTGTTTGCCGCCGTGGCGCTGGGCCTGTTCAGCCTCAGTGCCCACGGCGCCGCCCCCACCACGCCGGGTACCGTGTTTCAGGACTGCAAGGACTGCCCGCAGATGGTCGTCGTGCCTGCCGGCCAGTTTGTCATGGGCGCCCCGGAAGATGAGCTGGGCCGCGAGGCCGATGAAGGCCCCCAGCATCCGGTGACCTTCGCCCGCCCGTTTGCAGTGGGCCGCTACGCCGTCACCGCCGGGCAATGGAGTGCCTACAGCAAAGCCACCGGCGCCACCCCGCCTGACGGCGACACCCGCCCCGGCCGTGCCTGCAAAGCCGGTAAACCGACCTACACCATGGGCCCGGAGCAACCCCAGGTGTGCATCAACTACCAGGACATGCAGGGCTACCTGAGCTGGCTGTCGAAAAAAACCGGCGCCACCTACCGCCTGCTCAGCGAAGCCGAATGGGAATATGCCGCCCGCGCAGGCTCCAGCGGCCCCTTCCCGTTCCCCTTCGACAAGGAAGGCGAATACCAGATCAGCAAACACGCCAACACCTACGGTCCCTCCGACGGTTTCAGCTACACCGCACCATCGGGCAGTTACCCGGCCAACGCCTTCGGCCTCTACGACATGCACGGCAACGTCTATGAGCGGGTGGAGGATTGCTGGCACGAGAACTACCAGGGCGCCCCCGGCGACGGCAGCTCCTGGACCGATCAGGGCTGCGAAACCCGGCAGATCCGCGGCAACGACTGGACCGAGGCGCCGATTTTCACCCGTTCCGGCAACCGCAACACCCGAGCGCCACAAGTGCTCGGCGACTGGTTGGGCTTTCGGGTAGCCCGCGACCTCTGACCCTACCCCGGCGCGAGGCAGGTACTTGTCTGCCGGCAAGGCTTGCCCCGCGCCGCCAGCCCGCCTAAATCGATCTCCCGGTGCTTCGTTCCATAAGCAGAACTTTTCCGCGAAGCCCGCTTGAGAATCGACCATGCACACCCTCGATCCCTGCCTCGAAGACGACCTGTTGGCCCTGCTGCTGGCCGAAGACGAATCACCCCTCGATTTCGCCCCTGACACCACCGCTGACCAAGCTGAGACGTTATCAGGGCCGCAGCCACTGACATTTGCCCAGCAGCGCCTGTGGTTCTTGCAGCAAGTGGATCCGGGGAGCAGCGCCTACAACCTGCCGCGCGTCCTGCGCCTGGACGGCCAACTCGATGCACAACGCCTGGAGCGTGCGCTGAACCGGGTGATCGAACGCCATGCCATCTTGCGCACGCGCTTTACCCAGGACGACAACGAGCCGCAACAAATCATCGAGCCCGATGCACGCCTCACACTGCAGCACGTGCCATTGAGTCATCTGCACGGCGACAGGCTGGAGCGCGAGCTGCAACGACACATTGCCGACCAGGCAAGCACGCCATTCGACCTGCAAGTGGCACCACTGATCCGTGCAACACTGCTGCAGACCGGAGTCCAACAGCATTTCCTGCTGCTGACCCTGCACCATATCGTCTCCGATGCCTGGTCCAATCCACTGCTGGTCGCCGACCTGTCCCAGGCCTATGCACTGCCGACCGAGCAAAGCCTGCCAGTGCCGGCGCAGCAGTACGCCGACTATGCCCGCTGGCAACGCCAGCACTACCCCGACAGCCCGCAGTTCGCTGCCAGTGCTCGCTACTGGCGTGACTACCTGGGCGACGAAATCCAGCCGTTGGCCCTGCCCCTGGACTACCCGCGCCAAGCGGCGCAGCGCCACGTCGCCGGCTATCACCTGGAGCAACTGGACACGCACACCTGCCAGCAATTGCAGGCCCTGTGCCGTGCCCACAAATTGCAACCGATGGTGGTACTGCTGGCGGCCTGGCAACTGCTGCTGGGGCGTTACAGCGGGCAGACCGATTTCACCGTGGGCATTCCCAGTGCCACCCGCACCCGTAGCGAAACCCATCAACTGGTGGGTCTGTTTGTCACCAGCCAGGTCTACCGCGCTCAGCTGCCAGCGCAGAGCACCGGCCTGCAGTTGCTCAACCGCCTCAAGGCCGACAGCCTGGCGGCGCTGGAGCATGCCGACTACCCCATCGAGTTGATTCTCGAATCCCTCGAACTGCACCGTAGCAGCCTGGCCAATCCGCTGTTCCAGACCCTGTTCAACTGGCGCGTAAGCACCCCGGGCACAACCGCCCTGAACCTTGGCGAGCTTGCGGTGACGTTCCTTGAAGGCGGCTCGCGGCAGGCCAAGTTCGACCTGTCACTGGAGGTGGACTATGCGCCCGACGCCATCGCCGTGAGCCTGGAATACTGCACTGACCTGTTCAGCCCGGCCACCGTCGCCGGCATGGCCCGGCACTGGCTTAACCTGCTGCAGGCGCTGTTGGCTGGCCCCGACAGGCGCCTGGATGAACTGCCGATGCTCAGCCCTGCCGAGCAACAGGCAATCCTGCGCGGCCTCAACCCGAGCGCGCAGCCCTACCCCGGCGAGTTCCGGGTCCAGCGCCTGATCGAGCAACAGGCACAGCGAAGCCCCGATGCCTGTGCGCTGGTCTTCGCCGACCAGAGCCTCACTTACCGCCAGCTCGACCAGCGCGCCAACCAGTTGGCCCACGCCCTGATCCAGCACGGCGTCGGCCCCGAAGTGTTGGTCGGGATTGCCGCCGAACGCTCGCTGGAAATGGTCATCGGTCTGCTCGCCATCCTCAAGGCCGGCGGCGCTTATGTGCCGCTGGACCCGGAATACCCGGGCGAGCGCCTGGCCTATATGTTCGACGACAGCGCCATCGGCCTGTTGCTGACCCAGCAGCAGGTGCAAGACAAGCTGCCTGCTTTCGCCGGCCAGACGCTGCTACTGGACGATGATTTCAGCCGCTGGCCCGATCAGGCCCCGGCGGTCGAGGTCGATGGCGAACACCTGGCCTACGTCATCTACACCTCCGGCTCCACCGGCAAGCCCAAGGGCGCCGGCAACCGTCACCTGGCCCTGCACAACCGCCTGGCCTGGATGCAGCAGGCCTACCAACTAAGCGCGGCCGACACCGTGCTGCAAAAGACCCCGTTCAGCTTTGATGTCTCGGTCTGGGAGTTTTTCTGGCCGCTGATCCAGGGGGCGCGCCTGGTCATCGCCGCGCCGGGCGAGCACCGCGAACCGGACAAACTGATCGCCACCATCGAACGCCACCAGGTCACCACCTTGCACTTCGTGCCATCGATGTTGCAGGTGTTTATTCACGAGCCGGGGGTCGAGCGCTGCACCTCGCTGACGCGCATCATCTGCTCCGGCGAAGCGCTACAGGCCGACGCCCAGTATCACGTCTTCGACAAGTTGCCCGCTACCGGCCTGTACAACCTCTATGGTCCCACCGAGGCGGCCATCGACGTCACCCACTGGACTTGCCGCGACGAAGGCCTGGACAGCGTGCCGATCGGCCACCCGATCGCCAACCTCTATACCCATGTCCTCGACCACAGTTTCGGGCCGGTGCCCATCGGCACCCAGGGCGAACTGTTGCTCGGCGGCTGCGGCCTGGCCCGTGGGTATCACCGCCGTCCGGCGCTGACCGCCGAACGTTTCATACCCGACCCGTTCAGCCCGACGCCGGGCGCGCGTCTGTACCGCACCGGCGACCTGGCCCGCTACCGTACCGATGGTGCTATCGACTACTGCGGACGCCTCGACCATCAAGTGAAAATCCGCGGCCTGCGCATCGAGCTCGGCGAGATCGAGGCGCGCCTGCTCGAACAGCCTGGCCTGCGCGAAGCGGCAGTACTGGCCCAACCCGGCCTGACCGGTTTGCAACTGGTGGCCTATGTGGTCGGCGCTGCCGACTCGCAGGTGAGCGAACTGCAAAGCGCCCTGCGCAGCCAGTTGCCGGACTACATGGTACCGGCGCATATCCTCCTGCTCGATGCACTGCCGCTGAGCCCCAACGGCAAACTGGATCGCCGCGCCCTGCCGCTGCCCGAGGCCATCCAGCGAGAACACCTGGCACCGCGTACCGCACGCGAACGACAGCTGGTGCAGCTCTGGCAGGACGTGCTGCGCCGCGAGTCGATCGGCATCAGCGACAATTTCTTCGAGCTCGGTGGCGACTCGATCATCTCTATCCAGGTGGTCAGCCGCGCGCGCCGCCTGGGCCTGCACTTAAGCCCCAAGGATGTATTCGAGCACCAGACCATCGAAAGCCTGGCCAAGGTCGTGGTCGAAGACGATCAACGCGCGCAGATCGACCAAGGCCCGCTACGGGGTGTCAGCCCACTGCTGCCGTTCCAGCATGCATTCTTCGAACTGGACATTGCGCAACGCAACCACTGCAATCAGTCGATGTTGCTCAAACCGTCCAGCACGCTCGATGCACAGCGCCTGAGCCAGGCGCTGCATCAGTTGCTTATCCATCACGACGCCCTGCGCCTGCGTTTTACCGACGCGAGCGCCTGCCATTGCGACGCACCGGTGCAGGACCTGCTCTGGCACCTGCAGGTCGAAGAGGTTGGCGCAACGCTCCAGCGCGCCCGGCACAGCCTCGACCTGGAGCAGGGTCAGCTGTTGCGGGCAGCGCTCATGGACCTGGCCGACGGCAGCCAGCGCCTGCTGTTGGTGATCCACTCACTGGTGATCGATAGCGTGTCCTGGCGAATTCTGCTGGAAGATTTGCAATCGGCGTACCTTGGCCAACCGCTGGCGGCCAAGACCCATGCCATGGGCCACTGGAGCGAACGCCTGGAGCAATTCGCCCGTAGCCCTGAGGGCAGCGCCGAGCGTGAGTTCTGGCAGCAGCAGTTGCAGGGCCCCCACCCCGACCTGCCCGGTGCCCCTGCGCAAACGCCTTGCACTGAACCGCAAACCGTCCTTGTTCACACCCGGCTGGACCGCAACCAGACCCAACGCTTGCTGCAACAGGCGCCGGCCGCCTACCGCACCCGAACCAACGACCTGCTGTTGACCGCGCTGGCCCGCACCCTGTGCCACTGGAGTGCTCAGCCGCAGGTACTGCTCCAGCTCCAGGAGCCGGGCCGCAATGCCCTGTTCGACGATGTCGACCTGACGCGCAGCCTGGGCGGGTTCACCCAGCGGTTCCCACTGTGCCTGAGCACCGCACCCTCGCTGGCAGACTCGATCAAAGGCATCAAGGAGCAGTTGCGCGGCGTCCCCAACAACGGCCTGGGCTTCGGTGCCCTGCGCTATCTGGGTGATCACGCCAGCCGCGAAGCCCTCGCGTCCCTGCCAACGCCGCGCGTCACTTTCAACTACCTGGGCCATTACCAAGCGCGCTTCAGCGACGCCGCCGACGCGTTATTCGCCCCTTGCGACGAAGCGGCCGGTGCCCGGCAAGACAGTTATGGGCCGCTGGGCGACGGTCTGGAAATTACCGCCGAAGTCCGCGCCGGCACGTTGAGTGTGGTGTGGTGTTTCAGCCAGACCGCCTTCGAAACAGCAACGATCCAGGCACTGGCCGACGCCCTGGGCGAGCAGTTGCACGCGTTGATCGAACACTGCTGCACACCCGACCAGGGCGCGATAACGCCCCACGACGTGCCACTGGCGCAGCTGTCCCAGGCCCAGCTTGACCGCCTGATCGACACGCCCCGCCAGCTCGAAGACCTCTATCCGTTGTCGCCAATGCAACAAGGCATGTTGTTCCATGCCCAGCTCAATGCCGACCATGGTGACTACCAGCAACAGTTGCAGCTAGAGGTTGACGGTCTCGACATCGAGCGTTTCCAGCGTGCCTGGCAAGCCACTCTGGACAGTCATGCGATTCTGCGCAGCAGCTTCCACTGGGGTGATGGCCTGGCGCAACCGCTGCAACGGGTGACCCGACAACTGAACGCCGATTTCACCTGCCATGCCCAGGGCAGCCTGAGTGCCGAGCAGTTGGCGCGCCAGGAACGCGAACGCGGCTTCGATCTCAGCCAGGCACCGTTGCTGCGCTGGGCCGCCCTGCAGCAAGACCGCCAGCGCTGGCACCTGGTGTTCACCAGCCACCACATCCTGCTCGACGGCTGGAGCACCTCGCAGCTGTTCGCGCAGCTGATGCAGCGTTATCACGGCATCCCGGTGCCCGCGCCCAAGGCGCACTTCAAGGACTACATTGCCTGGCTGCAAGGGCGCGACCACGATGCCGACCGGCTCTTCTGGCAGCAGTACCTGCGCGGCCAGGACGAACCGACCTTGCTCGCTCCGGCCACCGTCAACAGTCACCCGGCAGACCTCGGCCATGGTTGCTGCCAGCGTCTGCTTGAGGCTGGGCAAACCCGCGCACTGGAGCAACTCGCGCGCAACGCCAGGGTTACCGTCAATACCCTGGTCCAGGCCGCCTGGTCCTTGCTGCTGCAGCAATACAGCGCACAGGCCAGCGTCGTGTTCGGTATCACGGTCGCCGGCCGGCCAAGCTCGCTGGCCCATGCCGATCAGCAGATGGGCTTGTTCATCAACACCTTGCCGGTGGTCGTCGAGCCGCGCCCCGAGCAACCCCTGGCACAATGGTTGCGCAGCCTGCAGGCAGACAACCTGAGCCTGCGTGAACACGAACACAGCCCGCTGTTCGAAATCCAGCGTCTGTTCGGTGGCCCTCTGTTCGACACCCTGCTGGTGTTCGAAAACTATCCCGTGGACGAAGCCCTGCAACAGCAAGCCGACGATCAGTTGCACATCGGCAACATCAGCACCCATGGTCAAACGCATTACCCGATCAGCGTGGCGGTCACCCTGGGACAGCGCCTGGAGATCAAGCTGCACCATCGCCTCGATCACGTAAGCAGCGCACGTGCCGAACAGATCACCGGACATTTCGTTGCCTGGCTGCAGGCCTTGGGCCAGGCCAGCGCGCAACAGCCGGCAGGCGAACTCACCCTCACCCGGCCGCAGCCAACTCCGGTGCTGACGCCAGCAGCACCAGCCTGTGTCCATGACCTGTTCGAGCAACAGGCCCGGCGCACGCCCGATGCCATTGCCCTGGTCGATGCGCACGGCCACCTCAGCTATGGCGAACTGCTGCAGCAGGCTGACCACATTGCCCGCTACCTGATCAGTCTCGGCCTTACACCGCAAGGCCGCGTCGGCCTGGCCCTGAACCCGTCATTCACGCGGATTGCCGCGCTGTTGGGCATCCTCAAGGCCGGCGGCAGCTATGTGCCGCTGGACCCTGGCTACCCACGGGAACGCCTGCAGCACATCATCGAAGACAGTGGCCTGAGCCTGCTGCTGAGCGAGTCCGCCGTCCTCGACAAACTACCGCCCTTCCCTGGCCCGACCCTGAATATCGCCTCGATCGATGCACTGACCGCACAAGCCTTGCCAGCGGTCCAGCGCTGCAGCTGGCCGGAGCAACTGGCCTACATCATCTATACCTCCGGCTCCACCGGCCTGCCCAAGGGCGTTGCCGTACAACACCAGGCCGTGGCCCGGCACTGCCTCAGTGCCGCCGCGGCCTACGAGCTGAACGCCCGGGATCGTTGCCTGCAGTTCGCCTCGATCAGCTTCGATGCGGCCAGTGAGCAGATCCTCATGCCCCTGCTGTGCGGTGCCAGCCTGCTGATCGGTGACACCCACCGATGGACCAGCCAACAGCTGGCCGATGCCGTCGAGCGCCACGGCGTGACCTGCCTGAACCTGCCGCCCTCGTACTTCTTCGAGACCGCGCGGGTGCTGCAGAGCCAGGGTCGCAAGGTGCAGGTCAAGACCTGCATTCTTGGCGGTGAAGGCTGGAGCCGCGAGCATTTCGACAAGCAGCACGGTATCCGCTGCCAACGGCTGATCAATGCCTATGGACCGACCGAAGCGGTGATTACCCCGCTGGCCTGGACCGTACCGCTGGACGTCCACGGCGCACGCCTGGCCATCGGCAAGCCGCTGGGCGCACGCCAGGCGTACGTCCTGGACAGCATGCTCGGCCAGCTCCCCGAGCAGCTGAGCGGCGAGCTGTACCTGGGCGGTGAACTGTTGGCCCTGGGTTACTTCAATCAGCCCGGCCTGACCGCACAACGCTTCCTCCCCGATCCCTTTGGCGCCCCCGGCGCGCGCCTGTACCGCACCGGTGATCTGGCCGAACGCGGTAGCGATGCGGCCTTGTACTACCACGGCCGTAGCGATCAGCAACTGAAGATCCGCGGGCTGCGCATGGAAGCCGGCGAAATCGAAAGCCGTCTGTGCAGCTTGCCTGGCATCCATCAGGCCCTGGTCATGCGCCATCCACAGGCCGACAGCCTGCTGGCCTACGCGAGTTTCACCGACAGCAAATCGTTCAAGCACGCTGATCCTGCCGCGCTCAAACGCCGCTTGGCCGAGCAGTTGCCGGCCTATATGGTCCCCAGCGATATCGTCCCGCTTGAACACTGGCCCTTGACTCACAATGGCAAGATCGACCGGCGCCGCCTGCCGTTGCCCGAACGTGTCCAGGCCGCGACCAACAGCGCGCCGGCCACGGCCAGCGAGCAGCGCATGCAACGCCTCTGGGCCCAGGTACTGGAGCTTGAGCCTGAGCATGTCGCGGTGGATGCCAACTTCTTCGAGCTCGGCGGCCATTCGCTGAAAGTCCTGGTGGCCGTGTCGGCGATCAAGGCCGAGCTGGGCGTGGAGCTCACGCTGCACGCCTTTATCCAGCAACCGTCGTTGCGTGAGCTGTGTGCCTACCTCGAGGGCCAGGGCAGCCAGCGCAGCGCGATCATCGACCTCAACCGCTCAGCACAGCCTCGGACGCTGTACTGCCTGCACCCGGGCGGCGGTTCAGCGCTGTGCTATTTCCCGTTGGCGGCAGCACTGGCCGAACACATCCGGGTCAAGGGCCTGATGTTCCATGACTACGTCAATGAGCCGAACAGCCCGCGGCCGAGCTGGCAACAGATGGTCGACGACTACACCCGGCAGATCCTCGCTGACCAACCCGAAGGCGAGTTCCACCTGCTGGGCTGGTCCCTGGGCGCGCCGCTGGCGATGCAGATTGCCCAAAACCTGGAAGACCTGGGCCGGACCGTGGCGTTCGTCGGCCTGCTCGACCCGACCGTCGAGCACAAGGGCCCGGCCCCTATCGAGGCAGTCACCGAGACGGACAACAGCGACCAGCCGCTGCGGCTGCAAGCGCTGACCGGGTTTTTCTCGCTGTTGTTCGTCAACCATGCACAGACCGCCACGCACTATTGCCAGGCACAGGGCAATCCACTGCTCGACGATACCGTGGTCGAAGACTTCATCCAGTGGTCAACGGGCGTTGCCGACATCAGCGCCGAGCAGGCGCGAGCGGTATTCCTCAACGTCAGCACCGAACGCGAAGTGGCCCTGGGCAAATCGGTGTATGCCTACCTGGAAAAGCTCAGCGAAGACCTCCACTACCCGCCGTTGCAGGTCGCTGCGCATTGCTGGTGGTCGGCGCTCGACACCCCGGACTTTCAGGCGCGCACCGAGGCCCTGCGACGCTTGAATACGCGGCAGCGGGTGGCCTGCAGCCGCGGGTTCGAGGTCACTCACGCAACCCTGGCGTACTCGCCAGAAGTCATTGACGCAATCTGCCAGGCCTTGGCCTGACCCCTGGTGGGAGCGGGCTTGCCCCGCGATTGCGGGCTGTCAGCCACATCGCATCGCGGGACAAGCCCGCTCCCACCGGGGGTAGCACCTCCGGAAACGACAAGGCCGGCAGCCATTACTGGCTGCCGGCCTTGGGGGATGAAGCTTAGTAAGTACCGCGCAGGGTCAACACGAAGTTGCGCGGGTCGCCGTAGAAGTTGCCGTACATAGAGTTACCAATGGTCGAGTAGTACTTCTTGTCGGCCAGGTTGTTGCCGTTGAGGGCCACGCTCCAGTGTTCGTTCAGGCGGTAGTCGGCAAAGGCGTTGTACACCGCGTAACCCGGCTGGGAAAAGTCGATGTTGCCCTCCGATACGTAGCTCGCGCTCTGAGCCGTGACACCGCCACCGACGCGCAGGTTTTCCAGCGCACCCGGCATGCGGTAGGTCAGGAACGCCTTGCCCAGGTGCTTGGGCGTCAGGCTCAAGGCAGTAGCGGTGGTCGAGCCGCTTTCGGTGGCTACGTTGCGGTTGTGGTTGTAGGTGTAGCCGAAAGTACCTTCCAGACGCTCGGTAATCTGCCCGCTGGCTTCGAACTCAATACCCTTGCTGGTGACCTCGCCCTCATCCAGAAAGCAGCACGAAGCGCCCTGCCCGGAGACCACATAGTCTTCGTTGAGGTCTTGCACAGCCTCACCATCACGCTTGGTGTAGTACAGCGCGGTGGTGGTGTTCAAACGGCCTTCGAACAGTTCGCCTTTGACGCCCAGCTCGTAGGCACGCCCTTTGACCGGGTCCAGCGACGAAGTGCCGGGACTTGGCCCCTTGAGATAATTGGCCTGGGATTTGTAGATCTCGGCAACGCTGGTATAGGCGGTCCATTCATCGGTCAATTTGTATGTCAACGCGGCAAACGGGGTGAACACGTTGTCGTCGCTGTACACCGTCCTACTGTTGGAGGTCTGCGCACCGGCGGCGTTGAAACGAGTGGCTTCGAAGCTGTAGTAGTAATCGTTGTAGCGACCACCGAGGATCAAATGCAACGGGTCAGCCAGCTGCAGACGCAGCGAACCGTAGAAACCGTTCTGTTTGATATAGGTCGGCAACACCTGGCTCGGGTAACTATTGCCTTTGAGCGAAGGAAATTTGCTCGGATCGAAGGCAAAAATATCGCCCGCCGAAACGCGCCCTCCGGACGCATAGGCATCAATGTCCTGCTTGGAGTTCTGCCAGGTATACCCCAGCACCGCATCGTGACGGCCGCCAAACAGGTCGAAGCCACCCTTGAGGGAGAAATCTACAGCGCGATCACGATAGGTTTCGTCTTGAAAGGCCCAAACGCCTCTAGATCCCGTATGGGTCACCGGATCGATGGCGCCAATAAAGTTGTAGTAATCGCGGTCCTGCTGGTTCTTGGCATAGATAGCATCCAGCGTCGCCGTCCAGTCTTCGTTCAGATGCTGTTCAAGCCGTGCATAAAAGTTGTCGCCACGACGGTTCTTGTAGTCGTGCTTGCCGGCCAGAAAGGTGCTGCGCGACAGGTCCAGATCAGTGCCGTTGCTGTAGCGCGGCAGGCCATAGGCCTGGTCGGACGAGTTCAGGCGGTCGTGGGTGTAGCCAACGGTGAGCAAGGTGCTGTCAGTGAGATCAGCCTCCAGCACGCCATGAAACAACTGGCGATCAGAGTCGAACTCGTCGATGTAGGCGTTGCGGTCCTGGTAGACGATGACGCTGCGCCCGCGCAGCTTGCCTTCAAAGCCCAGTGGGCCGCTGACATCGAGTTCGGTACGGTAATTGTCCCAGCTGCCGATGGACTGGGTCACCGAGAACTGGTTGTAGGCAGTGGGACGCTTACGCACCAGGTTGACGCTGCCGCCTGGCTCGCCGTTGCCCGAATACAGGCCATCGGCGCCGCGTAGAATTTCGACATGGTCATAGATGGCCATGTCGAGGTCTTTCCAGGCGAAGGCACTGACCCCCACCGGTGCGCCACCGTCAAGACGGAAGTTGGTGATTTCAAAACCCCGCGCCAGGTAGCGGGAGTTGGTCATGCTGCCCTGATAGGCGGTCACCCCGGTGGTCTGGGTGAGCACATCGTTCATGGTGGTCAGATGCTGGTCTTCCATCCGTTGCCGGGTGATGACGCTGACGCTCTGCGGAGTGTCCTTGATCGACTGCGGCATCTTGCCGATCGATACAGAACCTGCGGTGTAGGAGCCGGTGCGCTCTGTGGCCGCCCCCAGGCCGGCGCCGGTGATGCTGGTGGCGCCCAGTTCCAGCGCAGCGTTGTCTGGGGTACCGAGCAGTAGCACGGTGCCGTTGTCGATCTGATAACGCAGGCCGCTGCCACGCAGCAATTGCCCCAGCGCGTCGTTGGACTCCATCTCCCCGCTGACCGCTGCGCCACGCTTGCCTTCCACCAGGCTTGGCTCGTACAGCACTTGCAGGCCTGACTGCTCGCCGAACTCGCGCAAAGCGCTGGCCAGGCTCTGGGCAGGAATGTTGACCGTTACCGGCGCCGCTTCGGCCAGCGAAGCCAAGCCCAATACCCCCAGCAGCACCCATGGTGCAGACCTGGAACGCTCTACCCCGGCAAAGGGTGAGATCAACGAACGCAGACGACGTGCGGCAAGACTCATGACAACCCCAAGTAAACGAGAATGATTCTGTTTATATATGTGTTTTGTATTAGACGCAGGAGTGGTTAAAAACCGGAAAACTTTTTTGCCGATTTATTTGTGCGTGTTTTCAGTGGGTAAAAAATTCTGCACGCAATCTCGGGGCGCGTGATCTTGGGGTTGGGATGCTGAGGCTGTGAGCTTATCCATTTGTGTGGCGATGCTGCTGGCCCCTACAGGCACCTCCACTCAGCCTCCTGAAGTCGCAGTCCGCGGCGCCTGCACTTGCGTGCATGAAGATCAAGATCAACACGTTAAAGCGGGATTTTCCCGCGAAGCGATGTAACTGGCGGGTCGATATCGCGGGGCAAGCCCGCTCCCACCGGGAGATCAATTAGCCCGGTGGGAGCGGGCTTGCCCCGCGATAACATCCTGGCGCCGCCAGAATCAGATTTTGAAGATACGTCAGCACAGGCGCCGCCCGTAACTTTGCGACTTCAGGAGGCTGAGCGTAGGTGTCTGGAGGGGGCTGGTGCGCAGCACCCTTCGGCCTTAGCCGAAGTTCGCGAGCCGTAGACTTGGCGAAGCAAGTCGTAGGCCGCGATGCCCCTGGAAGGCACCGTAGCGAAGGGACCCGGAGCGCAGCGTAGGGCCGTATGTAGGAGCCAGCGGTTTTGCCTACTTTTTCCAAGAAAAAAGTAGGCCGCCGTAAGGGCGGAAGGGGCCGGCAGCGTCGCCATCCCAAATGGATAAGCTCACAGCCTCAACAACCCAACCCAACCCAACCTCAAGCCGACTGGTTTTGCTTGAGCACCCGCGCCTTGGCCAAAAGGTCCGCCTTCTCCTGCTCACTCATGCCATCAAGACGCAAGCGCGCTTGGGCCAGACGTTCGAACTGCCCCGCTGCCGGCTCTACCGTCAGCAATGCCTGCGCCAACTGTGCAGCGCTTGCATGGTCAAAGACGATGGCTGGCGGTATCTCGCACTGCAGCAACTTGCGCACCGCCGCCACCAGTTTGATCACCAGCAGCGAGTGTCCACCGGCGGCAAAGAAATCCTCCTCTACCCCCAGCGACCGGGCGCCAAGCAACTGGCTCATGCGCTCAACCAACCAACGCTCCAGCGCTGTCTGCGCTTCTCGGGAGGCAGTGGCGGCCTGAGGCAGCAGATTGCCGACCAGTGCCTGACGATCGATCTTGCCGTTGACCAGACGCGGCCATTGCTGGAGCACCAGCACCCGGCTGGGCACCAGAGCAAGCGGCAAACGGGCGCGTAGCTGCTCCAGCAATGGCAAGGCGCTGTCCGCAGCACTGGAGGTCACAAAGGCCAGTAACTCGTCCTGATGCATCAGTACCAAGGCATCAGACACCTGCTCATCCTGACGCAGGCACGCCTCGATTTCCGCAGGCTCCACACGAATGCCGCGAACCTTGATCTGCTGGTCGATGCGCCCCAGCAAGGTGAGGCCCCCTTCAGCGCAGTAACGAGCCCGATCCCCCGTACGGTACAGGCGCTGGCCTGG
The DNA here is from genome assembly GCF_000746525.1 of Pseudomonas alkylphenolica. Classification (NCBI taxonomy): domain Bacteria; kingdom Pseudomonadati; phylum Pseudomonadota; class Gammaproteobacteria; order Pseudomonadales; family Pseudomonadaceae; genus Pseudomonas; species Pseudomonas alkylphenolica. The sequence goes on along the minus strand of NZ_CP009048.1, from coordinate 2,067,221 downwards.
ATTGAAGGGGTCGTCGATGAAGGCCTGAGCGCTCTGCTCGGGGCTATTGAGGTAGCCCGCGCAAAGCTGGTCGCCGCCGATGTACAGCTCACCGTCAATGCCGCTTGGCAACAACTGACCGTGCTCATCCAGCACATACACACGATTGTTCGCCAGGACGCGGGTCAAAGGCACCTCGCCCCCGGCCTCAGTGATGCGGTGAATCATCACGCCCACAGTGGCTTCCGTCGGACCATAGTGATTGAACAGACGCAGGTCTGGACGCAACTGCAGCACACGTTCAAGCAATGCCGGGCTCGCAGTTTCGCCCCCCAGCACCAGGGTCTGCGGCAGGCGCGGCGCTTGCGCTTCGAGCAAGGCCGCCAGGTGTGAAGGCACTATTTTCAGGCAGTCGATGCCGTGCGCATCAATAAAGCGGGCAAAGCCATCGGCATCCTGCATTGTCGCGTCGTCGGCCACATACAGCGTCGCCCCCTGGTACAACGCACCAAACAGACTGGTGTGTCCCAAGTCAGCGGCCACACTGGAACCAAAAGCAAAATGCCGGCATTGCTCAAGCGACAGCGCCTCGCTGGCGGCCGCCACATAGTTGGCCAACTGCCGGTGTTCGATCACCACCCCTTTGGGGCTACCGGAAGAGCCGGAGGTGAACAGTACATAGGCCGTGTCGTGCCCTTCGACCGCTACCGGCTGCAAGGTACCGGCACACGCTAGCGCCTGCTCCAGCTCAAGCAGCGGTGCCGATGCCTGTGCCAACGCCCCGACTGCTTGCACATCGCCCAGCACGCAACGGACCGCAGCCTGGTCGATGATCTGCAATTGGCGCGGGATCGGCCATTGCCGGTCGAGCGCAACATAAGCGGCGCCACAACGCCATACGGCCAGCATAGCGATAACCCACGAGGCACTACGCGGCAAGGCCAGGGCGACCCGATCACCTCGACCGACCCCAGCCTCTTGCAAGCGGGCCGCGACGCGCTCGGCGTGCTCCATTAACTGGCCATACCGCCATTGCTGCCCGCCTTCGACCACGGCCAAGGCATCAGGGTGCACCCGGGCCTGATCGGCAATCGCCTGCGGCACCAGCAGCGCCGCCCGCGCCAACGGCGCACCACAGGCCTGCGCCAGCAGCCGTTGCTGCTCGGCGGGTGCCAGCAAGTGCATCGTCGCGAAAGTGCCCTGAGGCTGTGCGAGCAGTTGTTCCAGCAACGTCCGGTATTGCACCAGCAGCGCCTGCATGGCCGCTGCCCCGGCATAGGGTTGCGGATAGTGCAGGCGCAGTTCGGCGACCTGACCGGCATCGTCAAGCAGCGCCTGCAAGGTGAGGCCTCGCTGTTCACCTGCGGCCCCGAGCAATCGGGCTTGCCACTGCAGCCCATCGCCGCTGACTGCTGCCAGTTGCGATTGATAGCGGAAAGGCAACCATAGCGGCGCTGCCGGTGCCGGGCAGTACTCTTGCCAGGTGATCTGTTCGTCCAGATCATTACCCAGGCGCGCAAGCCAATTGCCGAAGGTTTCCCCGGCGTCGATGTGCAGGTTCAACGGCAATGTGTGGCTGAACACCCCGGCACAATCGGCAAAGTACGCGTAGTCCTCACGTCCATCGTGTTGCCAGGCGACAGTGAACGCCTGCTGCCCGCTGACCCGCGCCAGCAGCCAGTACCAGGCCGCCTGCAGCACACGCTGCGCAGGCTGCTGAAGACGCTCCGCCAGCTCGGCGATACCGGCGATCCCCGACTGCGTGACTGTCGCAGCCGGCCCCTGGACCAACGCCGGCCCGGCGCTCGCATGCGCCTGCCGGGCCTGCTGTTGCCACCAGCCTCGGGCACTGTCGGCGTCCTCGTCCTGAGCCACTTCGGCACGCCATTGCAGGTATTGACTGAAACTGGCCTCATCGTCGGCTCCAGGCGCCTGGCCACCGGCCTGATAGGCCGTCAGCAACTGATCATGGAGCAACGCCAGGCCCGCTTCGTCGCAAGCGCAGGCCGCTACGGCCAGGGCCAGGGTGCCGCCTTGGGGTGCCTGCCAGGCAGCCATGCGCAGCAACGCCGCCTGGCTATCAAAGGGCTGCTGCAGCCAGGCCTGCAGGCTCGACTCATCGACCGGTCCCTGCTGCCACTGCAACGGCGCAATGGCGGCAGGCGCGAAGAACTGGCGCAAGCCTCGGTAGCCGACAACTTCCTTGAGCTGCAGTGCCAGCGCCTGCTGGTTGCCCAACAGCTGTTCCAGCGCCTGCTGCAGGCGCGCCGGATCCAGCACACCGTCGAAGCTCATGACCAGGGTATGGGCGGCAGCCGCCCACGAGGCCGGCCGCGTCTGGAGGATGGCGGCCTGCTCCGGGCTCAGCGCCATACCCGTGTCTACGGGCTGCTGTAGCAATGTGCTCATGCGTCGATTGTCTCCTTGTCCGCCGATGGATCGATCACCCGCGGACGTGTTTCGGCCAGGGCGACCCGCTCCACCATGTCACCCATGGCAACCACGATTTTGCGCGGTCCCTCATAGGGATCGCGGGCGTGGGCCACGAGCATGTTGTCCAGCAGAATGATGTCGCCCTTCCTCCAGTCAAAGCGCACCGCACAGGCTTCGTACAGTTCACCGATCAACTGCAGGTCGGATTCGGCAATCGGGCTGCCATCTCCGTAGTAAACGTTTCGCGGCAGGCGATCATTACCAAACAGGGCCAACAAATCTTCGCGCACATCGGCGTCGAGCCAGAACGGGTGATGCAACTGCACCTGGTTGAAGAACGAGCGTTCGCCGGTATGCGGATGACTGATGATGGCCGGGCACCAGGTGCGAATCTGCAGGGCGTCATCGTCCAGCCACGACCACTCGATGCCGCTTTCTCGGCAGCGCGCCTCAACCTCGCTGCGCTCCTCGGTCTTGAAGAAGTGCTGCCACGGCACATCGAGGTTGCCGGTGAAGGTGCGCACGTAAAGCAGGCCCTTCTCTTCCAGGGTCTGGCGCAGCGGCACCGGCAATTGCCGGTACATGACCCGGCAATCGACCACCGGTGTCGCGCCGCCCACAGGTGAAGGCAGCTCGCAGTAGAACATCTGCTTGCGCGGCCAGCGGTCCTGGTGCGAACTCTCGTTGTGGAACAGGATCATTTTCTGCTCCGGGTACGGCGTGGAACGGTAGGTGTTCTTGCCGCCTTCCTTCTTCGGCAAGTCGCCGTACTGCCCGTACAACCCCGGCTGGACCGCCTCGGCAAAGGCTTCGAAGCCTTCAATGCCACTGACGTCAAAACCGCGGAAGAGAATGCCGGCATGTTCGACCAACTTGCGCTCGATCTCGTCACGATGCTCGTTGACCCATTGAACCAGGTCGACGCCCGGGTCCGTCGGCTCCATCACCAAGGGAAAGCTCTGCGCTGGTAGCAGTCGATACTCGCGCACGCTGGTGCTGGCAGAACGAGCCGGGCTGGCGGCCTTTTTCAGGAACTTGCCCAACTTGTCGACCTTGTCCTTTTTGCCCGGGTTGGCCGGTGGCACTGCGCTGCTGGCTAGAGCCATGTCGATATCTCCCACTGTGGCTGCCTGATCGGCAGTAATCTGTTCGAGGATGGCAATCCAGGCCTTCACGAAGGATTCGATGGTTTCTTGTTTGAACAGCGATGCGGCGTACTGCCAGACCCCACTCAGGCACTCACCCTGCTCGCTCATGAACAGCGCCATGTCGAACTTGCTGTGTACCTGGGTCAGCGGCAGTTCCTCGACCCGTATGCCACTCAGACTGCTGGCCCGGCTCGGCAGGTTGTTCATCACGAACAGCACCTGTACCAGCGGGTTCATACCCGGCAAGCGTGGAGCAGCGGCGGCCTCGACGATCTGGTCGAACGGCAGGTCCTGGTGTTCGAGCGCATCCAGGGTGATCGCTTGCAGGCGGGCCATGCGCTCGCGGTAGCTGCTGCTGGCAGGGAACTGCGAGCGCAGCGGCAGGACGTTGACGAAGAAGCCGATCAAACCTTCCAGCTCCGGCTGATGACGTCCGGCGATGTCGGCGCCGATGACCAGGTCATCACTGCCGCACACGCGGTGCAGGAACATGCTGAAGGCGGTCAGCAAGGCCACATAGGGCGTAACCCCGGCTTGGCGCGCCATGGCGGTGATGCGTCGACTCAAGGGCGCCGACAGTTCGAACGAGACCAGGCCACCTTCCTGACTGGCACGGACCGGCCGCGGGAAATCGCCGGGCAAGGCCAACTGACCGCTGCAGCCATCCAGGGTAGTGCGCCAGAAGTCGGCCTGCTGGCCCAGCACACCGCTGTCCTGCAACTGCACCTGCCAGCACGCATAGTCGGCATACTGGATCGGCAACGGTGCCAGCTGCGGCGCCTGGCCTTGTTGCAGCTGGGCATACAAGGTCACCAGTTCGTTGACCAGCACGCCCATCGACCAGCCATCGGAGATGATGTGGTGCATGGAGAACAGCAACACATGCTCGTCGGCGGACAGGCGCAGGATACGTGCGCGCCACAGCGGTGCCTGCTCCAGATCGATTGCCAGGCAGGCATTGGCCAGGGCATCTTCGGCCACCTGGTGCTCCTGCTGCGCCCGGCTCAGCATCGACAGGTCGACCAGCGGAACATTCAGCTCGATCTGCGGATGGATCAACGCCACCGGGTCGCCATCATCATTCTGCAGGTAGGCGGTGCGCAGCACATCGTGACGGGCAACGATCAGCGTCAGGCTGCGCATCAGATGCTCGGTCGACAGGTCACCGTGCAAGCGCAAGGCCAGCGGCATGCCATACGCGGCGCCTGCACCTGAGAGCTGCTCGACCACCCACAAACGACGCTGGGCCAAGGACAGCGGCGCCTCACCGACGAATGTCTGGCGCTGCAGCCGTGGATAGCGGCTGGCCAACGGTGCCCGTTGTGCATTCAAGTGGGCGGCCAGATCAGCCAGCTGCGGATGACTGAACAGATCACGCAATTGCACCTGAACAGGCAAGCAGTCACGGCAGCGCGCAACCACCTGGGTGGCCAGCAACGAATGACCGCCGAGCTCGAAGAAGTTGTCGTTGCCACCGACCTGCTCGACACCGAGCACCTCCTGCCAGATCGCGGCGATTTGCTTCTCGATCTCGCCCACCGGCGCCACGTAAGCCTGTTGCGATTGCGCCGCGTCCGGGCGCGGCAAGGCCTTGCGGTCGAGCTTGCCGTTGGCGGTCAGCGGCAACACGCTGAGGAACTGCCAGTGCGCGGGCACCATGTAATCCGGCAGGTCGGCCTTGAGCTGTGCCTGCAGGATTTCACGCAGACCGTCCTGCTCAGCGCTTGGCACCACGTAAGCCAGCAGACGGCCGTCTTCGGCCAGTACCACCGCTTCGCGCACTTGCTCCATCGCCTGCAAACGGGCTTCGATTTCGCCCAGTTCGATACGGAAGCCACGGATTTTCACCTGTTGATCCAGGCGCCCGATGTATTCCACCGCGCCATCGGCGCAGTAGCGGGCCAGATCACCGGTGCGGTATAGACGACCACCCTCTGCACCGAAGGGATCAGGGATAAAGCGTGCGCCACTGAGGTCGCCACGGTTCAGATAACCGCGCGCCAGACCGGCACGGCCGACATACAGTTCCCCCACGCAACCGGCCGGCACCGGGTTCAGCTCGGCATCCAGTACGTACCAGGACAGGTCGGGAATCGGCAGGCCGATCGGGCTGGCCGCACCGCTGTCAAGGTCTGCCCAGGACAACGGCCGGTAGGTCACATGCACCGTGGTTTCGGTGATGCCGTACATGTTGATCAGCCGCGTCGGCGCATCGCCGAAGCGTTCGAACCAGGGACGCAGGCCTTGCACATCCAAGGCTTCACCGCCAAACACCACTGCCCGCAGGCTGTGCTCGCGTGGATCGGCACAGGCCACATGCATCAACTGGCGGAACGCCGACGGTGTCTGGTTGAGCACCGTCACTTGCTCGTCGATCAGCAACTGATGGAAGTCTTCCGGCGAACGGCTGACCAGGTACGGCACGATCACCAACCGGCCACCATGCAGCAGCGCGCCGAAGATCTCCCAGACCGAGAAATCGAAGGCGTAGGAATGGAACAGGGTCCAAGTGTCGCTACTGTCGAAACTGAACCATTGCCCAGTGGCTGCGAACAGCCGCTGCACGTTGTGGTGGCTGAGCAAGGCACCTTTCGGCTGCCCGGTCGAGCCCGAGGTGTAGATGATATAGGCCAGGTTGTCCGGGCTCATGCTCACTTGTGGATCGGCGTCGCTGTAGTCCTGCAAGTCTTCGTCCAGATGCAGGCACGGACCGTCAAACACTGGCAAGTTCAGACCCGGCTGGCTCAACAGCAGGCTGATGCCGCTGTCCTGGATCATGTACTCCAGGCGCTGGGCCGGGTACATCGGGTCCAGCGGCACATACGCGCCGCCCGCCTTGAGAATCGCCAGCAAGCCGACCACCAGTTCCAGCGAACGCTCAGCCGCCAGACCGACCCGGCTCTCCGGGCCGACCCCGGCGGCGATCAGGCGGTGAGCCAAGCGGTTGGCCCTTGCATTGAGCTGGGCATAGCTCAGGCGTTGCCCCTCGTACACCAAAGCCACAGCCTGCGGCGTGCGCGCAGCCTGCGTGGCAATCTGCTCATGCAGGCAGGCGTGGGTACTGTGGCTGACCACGGCCGGGTTCATGGCCGCGATCAACTCCGTGCGTTGATCACCGAGCAGATCAAGCTGGCCGATCAGGGTCCGGGCATCAGCGCGGACCATGGACAACAGCAGGTTGCCCAGATGGCACACCAGATTGTCCATCACGCCCGGAGCAAAACAGCCGCGGTCGTAACGCATCTCGACCGACAGTTGATCGCTGAGTCCGACCACCAGGGTCAGTGGATAGTGACTCTGCTCACGATTGGCGACCTCGCCGAAGCGCAGACCGCTCGGCGTGCCCGCTGCCAGAGCCTGGGAAACCGGGTAGTTTTCGAACACCATCAAGGTGTCGAACAACGCCTCGCCGCCCTGCCCGGCCCAGCGCTGAATGTCGAACAGCGGCGAATGCTCATGTTCGCGCAAACTCAGGTTACGTGCCTGCAACTCACGCAGGCCTTGCTGCACCGGTGTGCTGCCAGTGTGCTCAAAACGCACCGGCAGCGTGTTGATGAACAGCCCGATCTGCTCCTCGACCCCTTGCAGTTCGGTCGGCCGCCCGGCCACCGTGGCACCGAAGACCACCTGATCACGGCCCAGATAGCGCTGCAAGAGAATGGCCCAGGCGCCCTGGACCAGGGTGTTGACCGTGATCTTCAGTGCACGGGCACACTCGGCCAGCTGTGCGGTCTGCTCGACACTCAGGCGCAGGTGGCGTTCGTCGTAGCCACTGTCGCCAGTGGCCCCGGCGCCGACAGCCGCAACCAGCAGTGCAGGCTCGGCCAGATCAGCCAGTTCAGCTTGCCAGAAGCGACGATCCTGCTCGACATCCGGAGCGGCCAGCCAGCCAATGTAGTCACGGTAGCGTCCTGGATGACGTGGCGGCGCGTCACCGGCATAACGTTGCAGCACTTCACCGAGCAGGCGCGCGTTGCTCCAGCCATCCATCAGAATGTGATGGTTGGTGTAGATCACATGCCAGCTGCCCTCGCCGTTGCGTACCAGCACCAGGCGCAACAAGGGTGCCGCCGCCAGGTCGAAGCCGGCGTTCAGTTCGTCCTGCGCAACACGGTCCAGATACTGTTCAAGAGCAGCTTCAGGGCGCCCATCGAGCAGTCGTAGCGGCACCTTTACCTGCTTGCGCACTACCTGCAATGGCTGCTCAAGGCCCTCCCAGACAAAGCCGGTGCGCAGGATGTCGTGACGGTCGAGCGCCGCCTGCCAGGCCTGTTCGAAGCGCTGCGGGTCGAGACCGTGAATGTCCAGGCGCACCTGGTTGATGTAGTCACCGCCCGCCTGGTCGTACAGTGAGTGGAACAACATGCCTTGCTGCATCGGCGACAACGGATACAGGTCATCGATCTGCCGCGCCGGCACTGGCAGTTTGTGCAACGTCGCCTGACTCAGCTGTGCCAGCGGGAAGTCCGAAGGCGACACGCCGCCCTGGGCCGGGTCGCAGCAGTGCGCAATCAGCGCGCGCAATTCGAGCGCAAAGGCATCGGCCAGCGCCTGCACCGTAGCCTCGGCGAACATTTCGCGGCTGAAGGTCCAGCTCAGGCTCAGTTCACCGCCATAGACCTGGCCATTGACTGACAGCCAGTTGCCCAGTGGTGCGTCTTCGCCCACCTCCAGCCCGTGGGCTTCAGCGGCAGGCAGGAAGGCGCCGGTCTGGCCCTGGAACGAGGCGTCGAACTGCCCCAGGTAGTTGAAGGTGATCCGCGGTTGCGGCATGCGGCTGAGCAGCGCCTGTTGCTCAGTGCTGCCCAGATGGCGCAAGACACCATAGCCCACGCCTTTGTTAGGCACGGCGCGCAGGCGTTCCTTGACCTGCAGGATCGAGCCAGGCAGATCCTCGGCAACACTCAAGCGCAGCGGGAACAGGCTGGTGAACCAGCCGACGGTGCGGGTCAGGTCGATATCTTCGAACAGGTCCTCGCGGCCGTGGCCTTCCAGTTGCACCATCACCTCGTCACGCCCGGTCCACCTGGCAATCACGCGGGCCAGCGCGGTCAGCAGCAGGTCATTGACCTGGGTCCGGTAGGCGGCGGGAGCGTCCTGCAACAACTGACCGGTAAGGCGCGCATCCAGGCGGCTGTGGACGCTGCCGGCATGACGAATCTGCAAGCCCGCGTCCGGCGCGTCGCAAGGCAGCGTGGTGTCGATATCCTGGACCTGAGACTGCCAGTAACCGAGTTCTTCTTGCAGCGCACCCTCGCGGGCATACTGCTGCAAGCGCTCAGCCCAGGCCTTCACCGAACTGGTGCGTGCCGGCAACAGCGGCTGTTGCCCTGCGCAGGCCTGTTCGTAGGCGCTGTGCAAATCTTCCAGCAGAATCCGCCACGACACCCCGTCCACCGCCAGGTGATGGATCACCAGCAGCAAGCGCTGGCTGCCGTCGGCCAGGTTCATCAGTACCGCGCGCAACAACGGCCCGGCACTCAGGTCCAGGCTGCGCTGGGCCAGTTCGCCCTCGGCCTCAAGGGCCTGGGCATCGGCCACCGTCACCTGCCACAGCAGGTCACTCGGCGCCGCCGCATCGCTGTAACGGCCACGCCAGCCGTCGTGCTCTTCGCTAAAGCGCAGGCGCAAGGCGTCGTGATGCGCCCAGAGTGCCGCCAAGGCTGTTTCCAGCGCAGGGACCTGCAAGGTTTCACGCGCTTGCAGCAACACCGACTGGTTGAAGTGATGACGGCTAGCAACCACGTCCTGGAAAAACTGCTGCTGGATCGGCAGCAACACCAGCTCACCCTCGGCCGCCGCCTGGACGATCTGTGCTGCCTCACCGGTCTGCGCCACCGAGGCCAGGCCTTGCACGGTCTGGTGCTGGAACAGGTCTTTGGGGGTGAAGCGAATTCCCGCCTGGCGGGCGCGGCTGACCACCTGGATGGAGACGATGGAGTCGCCGCCCAGTTCGAAGAAGTTGTCGTTGACCCCGACCTGCTCGACGCCGAGCACTTCCTGCCAGATCGCTGCGATTTGCTTCTCGATCTCGCCAACCGGCGCCACGTAAGCCTGTTGCGATTGCGCCGCGTCCGGGCGCGGCAAGGCCTTGCGGTCGAGCTTGCCGTTGGCGGTCAGCGGCAGGACGCTGAGGAACTGCCAGTGCGCGGGCACCATGTACTCCGGCAGGTCGGCTTTGAGTTGCGCCTGCAGGACTTCACGCAGGCCGTCCTGCTCAACCCTTGGCACCACGTAAGCCAGCAGGCGGCCGTCTTCGGCCAGTACCACCGCTTCGCGTACTTGCGGCATGGCTTGCAAACGGGCTTCGATTTCGCCCAGCTCGATACGGAAGCCACGGATCTTCACTTGTTGATCCAGACGACCGATGTATTCCACCGCGCCATCCGCGCAGTAACGGGCCAGGTCACCGGTGCGGTACAGGCGGCCACCCTCTGCACCGAAAGGATCCGGGATAAAGCGTGCGCCACTGAGGTCGCCACGGTTCAGGTAGCCGCGCGCCAGACCGGCACGACCGACATACAGCTCACCCACGCAACCGGCCGGCACCGGGTTCAGCTCGGCATCCAGCACGTACCAGGACAGGTCGGGAATCGGCAGACCGATGGGGCTTGCAGCACCGCTGTCGAGGTCCGCCCAGGACAGCGGCCGGTAGGTCACATGCACCGTGGTCTCGGTGATGCCGTACATGTTGATCAGCCGCGTCGGCGCATCGCCGAAGCGCTCGAACCAGGGGCGCAGACCCTGCACATCCAACGCCTCACCACCGAACACCACTGCGCGCAGAGAATGTTCACGCGCCTCGGCACAGGCCACATGCATCAACTGGCGGAACGCCGACGGTGTCTGGTTGAGCACCGTCACCTGCTCATCGATCAGCAACTGATGGAAGTCTTCTGGCGAGCGGCTGACCAGGTACGGCACGACCACCAACCGACCGCCATGCAGCAGCGCACCGAAGATTTCCCAGACCGAGAAGTCGAAGGCGTAGGAATGGAACAGGGTCCAGGTGTCGCGGCTGTCGAAACTGAACCATTGCCCAGTGGCGGCGAACAGCCGCTGCACGTTGTGGTGACTGAGCAAGGCGCCTTTCGGCTGCCCGGTCGAGCCCGAGGTGTAGATGATGTACGCCAGGTTATCCGGGCTCATGCTCACCTGCGGATTGGCGTCGCTGTAGCCTTGCAAGTCTTCGTCCAGATGCAGGCACGGACCGTCAAACACTGGCAAGTTCAGACCCGGCTGGCTCAACAGCAGGCTGATGCCGCTGTCCTGGATCATGTATTCCAGCCGCTGGGCCGGATACATCGGGTCCAGCGGCACATAGGCGCCGCCCGCCTTGAGAATCGCCAGCAAACCGACCACCAGTTCCAGCGAACGCTCGGCCGCCAGACCGACCCGGCTCTCCGGGCCGACCCCGGCGCCGATCAGGCGATGAGCCAGGCGGTTGGCCCGCGCGTTGAGCTGGGCATAGCTCAGGTGCTGCCCTTCAAAGACCAAGGCCACAGCCTGCGGCGTACGGGCAGCCTGCGCGGCAATCTGTTCATGCAGGCAGACGTGGCTAGCGTGGCTGACCACTGCCGGATTGAGCGCGCGCAGGCTGTCCTGGCGACGATCACCGAGCATGTCCAGCTCACCCAGCGGTGTGTCGACGCTGGCGTGAACCAGGCTGTCGAGCAACTGTTCAAGGTTAACCATCAGGGTGGCGATCTGCGTCTCGCTGAACAGGCCACGTTGATAACGCAGGTGCAGGCGCAGCGCGTCGTCGCAGGTGACGATCAGGGTCAACGGGAAGCTGCTTTGCTCATGGCTGCGCAGGCCAGAGAAGCTGACAGGGGTGCCTTCACTGGCGCTCAAGGCTTGCGACACCGGGTAGTTCTCGAACACCAGGTTGGTGTCGAACAGTGGCTGGCCGTTGAAGCCGGCCCAACGCTGCAGGTCTGCCAGCGGCGTGTGCTCATACTCACGCAAGGCCAGGTTGAGGTTCTGCAGACGTTCCAGCCAGGTGCCCAGGCGCAGTTCGGCCGAGGGGCTTTCGATGATCGGCAAAGTGTTGATGAACAGCCCGATCTGCCGCTCGATGCCATTGAGCTCGGTCGGACGCCCCGCCACCGTGGCGCCGAAGGCAACGGTCGATTTGCCACTGTAGCGCTGCAACAGCAACAGCCAGGCACCCTGCAGCACCGTGTTGAGGGTAACCCGCGTTTGCCGGGCAAAAAGCTGCAGGCGCTGGAACAGCGCATCACTGGCCTGGTGCACCTGATCGCCCTGGCCTTCGCCAAGGGTTTCAGGCAGCAGGGCCTCGGCCAGACGGACCGGCTCATCCAGGGTATTGAGCTGGCTCTGCCAGAAGCTGCGCGCGGCCTCGCCATCGCGCTGCTGCAACCAGGCCAGGTAATCCCGATAACGACCCGTGGTGCTCGACAGCCCGTGGCCGTGGTAGTGCTGCAGCACTTCACCGAGCAACTGCGCATTGCTCCAGCCGTCCATCAGGATGTGGTGATGGGTGTAGATCAGGTGGTGCGTATGCTCACCCGTGCGCACCAGCAACAGCCGTAACAAGGCATCGCGCCCCAGGTCGAAGCCGTGTTTGTGCGCCTGCGCCAGGCTGTCGAGTTCAGTTTCGCCCAGGCCTGGCGCTTCGATGAGCTCGAAGGCCACGCTGGCTTGCTTGCGCACCACTTGTAGCGGCTGCTCTAGCCCCTCCCAGACGAACCCGGTGCGCAGGATGTCATGGCGATCGACCGCCGCCTGCCAGGCCTGCTGGAACCGCTGCGGATCAAGGCCGTGGATATCCACACGCACCTGGTTGATGTAGTCGCCACCGGCCTGTTCGTACAACGAGTGGAACAGCATGCCTTGCTGCATCGGCGACAGCGGGTACAGATCGTCGATCTCCCGCGCCGGTACGGGCAGCGTGTCCAGGGTTGTCTGAGGCAAACGCGCCAGGGCGAAGTCAGAGGGCGATACACCGCCCTGGGCCGGGTCGCAGCAGTGCGCAATCAGCGCGCGCAATTCGAGCGCAAAGGCATCGGCCAACGCCTGCACCGTAGCCTCGGCAAACATTTCGCGGCTGAAGGTCCAGCTCAGGGTCAGCTCACCGCCATAGACCTGACCATTGATCGACAACCAGTTGGCCAATTGCGCCGCACTGCCGATTTCCGAACCGCGGGCCTCAGTGGCCGGACGCAACAGGGCATTGCTGTGAGCATCGAAACTGGAGTCGAACTGCCCCAGGTAGTTGAAGGTAATGCGTCCCTGCGCCATACCTTGCAAGGCCGCCTGCTGCTCGGCGTTGCCCAGGTGACGCAACACGCCATAGCCCAGGCCTTTGTTCGGCAGCGCGCGCAGCTGTTCCTTGACCTGCAGGATCGAGCTGCGCAGGTCGTCGCAGACGCTCAGGCGCAGCGGAAACAGGCTGGTGAACCAGCCAACGGTACGGGTCAGGTCGATGTCCTCGAACAGGTCTTCGCGACCGTGGCCTTCCAGTTGCAGCAAGGTATGCGGGTTGCCGGTCCATTGCCCGATGACCCGGGCCAGCGCGGTCAGCAGCAAGTCGTTGACCTGGGTGCGATAGGCCGCCGGGGCTTCTTTGAGCAGCTGCCGTGTTGCCTGTGCATCAAGGCGCGTGTCGACACTGGCGGCATGGCGCTTGTCCAGCGACCCCTGGCTGTTGCACTGCGGCCAGTCGTTCACCACGCCATGCAGTTGTTCGCGCCAATACACCAGCTCCTCGGCCAGCGCCCCTTCGCGAGCATACTGCTGCAAACGCTCAGCCCAGGCCTTCACCGAACTGGTGCGTGCCGGCAACAGCGGCTGTTGCCCGGCGCAGGCCTGTTCGTAGGCGCTGTGCAAATCTTCCAGCAAAATCCGCCACGACACCCCGTCCACCGCCAGGTGATGGATCACCAGCAGCAAGCGCTGGCTGCCGTCGGCAAGGTTCATCAGCACCGCGCGCAACAGCGGCCCGGCACTCAGGTCCAGGCTGCGCTGGGCCAGTTCGCCCTCGGCCTCAAGGGCCTGGGCATCGGCCACCGTCACCTGCCACAGCAGGTCACTCGGCGCCGCCGCATCGCTGTAACGGCCACGCCAGCCGTCGCGCTCTTCGCTAAAGCGCAGGCGCAAGGCGTCGTGATGCGCCCAGAGTGCCGCCAAGGCTGTTTCCAGCGCAGGGACCTGCAAGGTTTCACGCGCTTGCAGCAACACCGACTGGTTGAAGTGATGACGGCTAGCAACCACGTCCTGGAAAAACTGCTGCTGGATCGGCAGCAACATCAGTTCACCTTCGGCCGCCGCCTGGACGATCTGTGCTGCCTCACCGGTCTGCGCCACCGAGGCCAGGCCTTGCACGGTCTGGTGCTGGAACAGGTCTTTGGGGGTGAAGCGAATCCCGGCCTGGCGGGCGCGGCTGACCACCTGGATGGAGACGATGGAGTCGCCGCCCAGTTCGAAGAAGTTGTCGTTGACCCCGACCTGCTCGACGCCGAGCACTTCCTGCCAGATCGCGGCGATTTGCTTCTCGATCTCGCCCACCGGTGCCACGTAGGTCTGTTGCGATTGCGCTGCGTCCGGGCGCGGCAAGGCCTTGCGGTCGAGCTTGCCGTTGGCGGTCAGCGGCAACACGCTGAGGAACTGCCAGTGCGCGGGCACCATGTAATCCGGCAGGTCGGCCTTGAGCTGTGCCTGCAACATTTCGCGCAAGCCCGCTTCCTCTGCCGTTGGTACCACGTAAGCCAGCAGACGGCCGTCTTCGGCCAGCACCACCGCTTCGCGCACCTGCGGCATGGCTTGCAAACGGGCTTCGATTTCGCCCAGCTCGATACGGAAGCCACGGATCTTCACTTGTTGATCCAGACGACCGATGTATTCCACCGCGCCATCCGCGCAGTAACGGGCCAGATCACCGGTGCGGTACAGACGACCACCGTCCGCGCCGAAGGGATCAGGAATAAAGCGTGCGCCACTGAGGTCGCCACGGTTCAGGTAGCCGCGCGCCAGACCGGCACGGCCGACATACAGTTCACCTACACAACCGGCCGGCACCGGGTTCAGCTCGGCATCCAGCACGTACCAGGACAAATCGGGAATCGGCAGACCGATGGGGCTTGCAGCACCGCTGTCGAGGTCGGCCCAGGACAGCGGCCGGTAGGTCACATGCACCGTGGTTTCGGTGATGCCGTACATGTTGATCAGCCGCGTCGGTGCGTCGCCGAAGCGTTCGAACCAGGGACGCAGGCCCTGCACATCCAACGCCTCTCCACCGAATACCACTGCGCGCAGCGAATGCTCGCGCGAGTCGGCACAGGCCACATGCATCAACTGACGGAACGCCGACGGTGTCTGGTTGAGCACCGTCACCTGCTCATCGATCAGCAACTGATGGAAGTCTTCCGGTGAACGGCTGACCAGGTACGGCACGATCACCAACCGACCGCCATGCAGCAGCGCGCCGAAGATTTCCCAGACCGAGAAATCGAAGGCGTAGGAATGGAACAGGGTCCAGGTGTCGCGGCTGTCGAAACTGAACCATTGCCCGGTGGCCGCAAACAGCCGCTGCACGTTGTGGTGGCTGAGTAGCGCCCCCTTCGGCTGCCCGGTCGAGCCCGAGGTGTAGATGATATAGGCCAGGTTATCCGGGGTCATGCTCACCTGCGGATCGGCATCGCTGAAGCCCTGCAGGTCCTCGTCCAGGCTCAGGCACGGACCGTCAAACGCCGGCAGGCGCAGACCCGGTTGGCTCAACAGCAAGCTGATGCCGCTGTCCTGGATCATGTACTCCAGACGCTGGGCCGGGTACATCGGGTCCAGCGGCACGTAGGCGCTGCCCGCCTTGAGGATCGCCAG
This sequence comes from Pseudomonas alkylphenolica, assembly GCF_000746525.1. Lineage (NCBI taxonomy): Bacteria > Pseudomonadati > Pseudomonadota > Gammaproteobacteria > Pseudomonadales > Pseudomonadaceae > Pseudomonas > Pseudomonas alkylphenolica. Next base: position 2,051,820 of record NZ_CP009048.1, on the reverse strand, counting down.
CAAACCGACCACCAGCTCCAGCGAACGCTCGGCCGCCAGACCGACCCGGCTCTCCGGGCCAACCCCGGCGGCGATCAGCCGGTGAGCCAGACGGTTGGCCCGCGCGTTGAGCTGGGCATAGCTCAGCTGCTGCCCTTCAAATACCAAGGCCACAGCCTGCGGCGTGCGCGCAGCCTGCGCGGCAATCTGCTCATGCAGGCAAACCTGGCTGGCGTGGCTGGCCACTGTCGGGTTCAGGCCCTGGACGATGACTTGCTGCTGCGCTGCGGACACCATCGGCAGCTCACCGATGCTGCGCTGAGGCCGATCGACGATCGCCCACAGCATCGTTTGCCAGTGCTGCATCATGCGCTCGATGGTGGCTGCTTCGAACACATCGGTGGCAAAGATAAAGCTGCTGGTGAGTGACTGCTCGGCCTCGACGATATCCAGGCTGAGGTCGAACTGCGCGGAGCGGTTCTGCCATTGCACGCCCTCGATGCCCAGCCCGGAGAAACGACGACCACTGGCGCCAGCCGCCTGGTCATGCTGATAGTTGAACATGACCTGGAACAACGGGTTGTGGCGAGTGCTGCGTTCGGGCTGCAAGGCTTCGACCAACAGGTCGAACGGCAGGTCCTGATAGCGCTGAGCCTCAATGGCGGTCTGGCCCATCTGCGCCAGTACATCGGTGAAACGCGCACGGCTATCGAAGCGTCCGCGCAGGATCTGGGTATTAACGAAAAAACCAACCAGCCCCTGCGTCTCCACACGGTTGCGATTGGCAAAGGGCACGCCGACGCAGATCTCCTGCTGCCCGCTGTAACGGTGCAGCAGGGTCTGGAACGCGGCCATCATCAACACGAACAGGCTCACCCCCTGACGTTGCGCCAATTGCCTGAGCGCGCTCAGCAGTTCAAGAGGCAGCTGCACCTGCCGGCTATCGCCCCGGCCGTCGCGACTTAGCGGACGCGCACGGTCCAACGGCAACTCCAGCACCGGCTGATCACCCTGCAACTGCTCGCACCAGTACGCCAGTTGCCGTTGTTGCTCGCCGGCTTCCATCCAGCTGCGCTGCCACAGTGCGTAATCGGCGTACTGAACAGGCAGCGCCGGCAACGTCGCGGACTGTCCCTGGCTACGGGCTTCGTAGCAGGCGCTCAACTCGCGGACCATCACCGGCATCGAGGCACCATCGGCAACGATGTGATGCACGGTCAGCACCAACAGGTGATCGTCAGCGCCGAGCGTGCGCAGGTGAACGCGCAACAGCGGGCCCGAGGCCAGGTCGAACAGACGCCGGGTTTGCCCTTCAATGAACGCCGCCAGTGCCTGCGGTTGATCCAGCGCATCGTCGAACCCGCCTTCACTGCGTTCGATCGCCACTTCGGCCTGCGCCTCGATCACCTGCAACGCATGCCCTTGCTGCTCGACAAAGCGAGTGCGCAAGGCCGCATGACGTGCCACCAGGTCGTTGAAGGCCGCCTGCAAGGCATCGAAGTTCAACGGCCCGCGCAGGCGCAACGCCACCGGAATGTGATAGGCCGGGCTTGCCGGCTCGTACTTCCAGAGAAACCACTGGCGCTGTTGTGCGTAAGACAGCGGCAAGCTCTGCACACCCTCGCTGACCGGCGCAATGGGCAACTGCGCCAGGCTCATGCCTTTGGCACCGAGCTTTTCCAGGAAGGCCTTGCGCTGCGCCAACGGCAAACGGACGAAGCGTTGGACCAGGGCCAGTTGTTCTTCATTACGCATGTTCAGATCGTCTCCAATTCCGAGAGGAAGTCTTGCAGTTCGTTGAGATCGCTCTCGGAACCCAGTCTCAGATAAGGGACGGTTGACGCTACGTAGTCTTTAAGCGATTCGGCCTTGAACAGCAGATCCAGCGGTACGGTGGTACCGAGCTCGGTTTCGACGCGCGCGGTGACCTGAGTGGCCAGCAGCGAGTGGCCGCCCAGTTCGAAGAAATGATCGTCGAGCCCCACCTGCTCCACCTGCAGGACCGATGCCCAGATCCCTGCAATCTGCTGCTCCAACACTGACTCCGGCGCCACGTAAGGACGCCCGCAACCCACCGTCTCCGGCAGTGGCAAGGCCTTGCGGTCGAGCTTGCCGTTCGGTGACAGCGGCAGGCTGGCCAGCCAGGTAAAGCTCGATGGCACCATATAGTCCGGAAGGTTCTTGGCCAGCGCCTGGCGTACGTGCTGGCGCACTTGGTGGCGAGATTGCTCGGTGTCGAGCACCGCGCCATCCTGTGCCACCAGGTAGGCATGCAATTGCTGACCCTGGGCACCGACGCTGGCAATCACGGCGGCTTCGGCCACTTCGGGGAGCTGACGCAGGCGCGCTTCGATCTCACCGGCTTCGACCCGGAAGCCACGTATCTTCACCTGGCTGTCCAGGCGCCCGAGGTATTCGAGGTTGCCACAAGGCAGCTCGCGAACCAGGTCACCGCTGCGATACAAGCGTGCGCCACACGGGTCGAACGGATCGCAGACGAAACGGTCGGCAGTCAGCCCCGGGCGCTGCAGATACCCCAGGGCGACCCCTTCACCGCCCAGGTACAACTCGCCCGGCATGCCCTTGGCCACCGGCTGCAGGCAAGCATCGAGCACATAGCCGCTACGCTGGCCGATGCGCTTGCCAATCGGCGCGTAGGCCGTTGGGCAAGGGTCCTGGCGTCCGGCTTTCCAGATCAGCGGTGTGACCACGGTTTCGGTCGGCCCGTAACCGTTGATCATGTACTCCGGGTCCAGCGCCCGACGCACCAGATCAAAGCTCGCCCGCGGCACCGCATCACCGCCAAAGCACAGCACCCGCAAGCGCTGTGGCCGGCCCTGCTGCAGCGCACTCTCGGCCAGCTGGTGCAGGTACAGCGGCGGGAATGCGGCCACGCTCACACCGTACTGTTTCATGGCTTCCAGGGTCTGGCTCGGGGTCCACAGACTGTCGTCGCGGATCAGCAGGCTGGCACCGCTGGTAAGGACCGTCAGCCAGCGCTCATGGGCACCGTCGAAGGCAAACGACAGGAAGTGCAGCTCGCAATCGTCTTCATGCATTTCATAGCGTTCGGCAATGGCCTGGCAATGCATGCTCAGCGGCCCGTGGCTGACGCATACGCCCTTGGGCTGGCCGGTGGAGCCTGAGGTATAGATCACATACGCCAGGTCCTGCTCTTCGATAGCCAGCGCCAGCGCCTGGTCCGACAGGGCCTCCACGTCTTGGCTCAACTCATCGAGCAAGAGTACCTGGACCTGCGCCGGGCAGCTCAGCTGCGCAGCCAGTTGGCGCTGGCTCAGCAGCAGTGTCATGCCGCTGTCTTCGATCATGTAGGCCAGGCGCTCGGCAGGATAACTGGCGTCCATCGGCACATAGGCGGCGCCGGTCTTGAGAATCGCCAGCAACGCGATCGGCACCTCGACGCCACGGGCCAGGGCCACCCCGACCTTGACCCCGCGCCCTACGCCCAGGCTCAGCAGATGCCTGGCCAGGCGGTTGGAGGCCTGTTCAAGTTGAGCGAAATCGACCCGGCGCTGGCCGTCGATCAGCGCCGGGGCAAACGGTCGCTTGCACGCGTGTTCGGCAATCATGCCGAGCAACGAACGGCTGGCCGGGAAGTGCCACGGGCAGTCGCTGCCGGCCAGCAGGCGTTCGGCCTGCTGCGCGTCGTCGAGCAAACGCAGCTCACCCAACGGCAGCTCCAGCGACGCTTCGGCGATTTGCTGCAACAAGCCGCCAAGGTACTGATTCAGGCACGCCACCTGCTGATCAGTGAACGCCTCGCGCTGGTAGCTGTAATGAATGCTCAGTTGCGCATCCAGGGCTACAGCCAGGGTCAGCGGGTAATGCGTCTGTTCGTGGTTGCTCGGCAACCCGAACTGTACGTCTTGCGCCGAGTGGCGCTGCAAGGCTTCGGCCAACGGGTAGTTCTCGAACACCAGGATGCTGTCGAACAACGCATCGCCTCCCTGCCCGGCCCACGACTGGATCTCGAACAACGGCGTATGTTCGTGTTCACGCATCGCCAGGTTGAGTGCCTGCAGTTCGCCAAGCCAGGCCCCCAGCGGCTGTTGCGGCTGCGGTTCGGCGATCAGTGGCAAGGTGTTGATGAACAGCCCGACCTGCTCCTCGATCCCCGGCAAGTCACTGGGCCGGCCGGCAACTGTGGCGCCGAACGCCACGGCGGGCTGGTCGGTACAGCGTTGCAGCAGCAACAGCCATGCTGCCTGAACCAGGGTGTTGACGGTGACCTTGGCGTGGCGTGCAGCCTGCACCAGACGCGCTGTCGCTTGCTGGTCCAGACTGCTGCGCAGGTCCCCATGACCATGGCGCAGCGCAACATCATCGAGCACCATCCCCTGCAGCGCTTGCGACAAGCGGGTTGGCGCCGGCAGGCGGGCCAATTGAGCCTGCCAGAATGCACGATCACGCTGCACATCACGGCCTTGCAGCCACTGGATGTAGTCACGGTAACTGCCCGGGCTCGCTGCAACCGCCTGGCCGTTGTAACGCGCCAGCACCTCGCCGATCAGCCGGGCGTTGCTCCAGCCGTCGAGGAGAATGTGGTGGTTGGTGTAGATCAGCCGGTAGCTGTCGTCAGCCAGGCGCACCAGGACCAGACGCAACAACGGCGCCCGGCTCAAGTCGAAGGGACGCTCGCGCTCCTCCTGTTCCAGCGCCAGCACTGCCTGCTGCGCAGCCGGATGCGCGCGCCAGTCATGCTGAGTCATGTGCAGCGCTACATCACGCTGCACCAGCTGCAGCGGCTGGTGCATTTCGCCCTGCCAGATGAAGCCGCTGCGCAGAATCGGGTGAGCGGCCAGGGTCTCGCGCCAGGCCTGCTCGAAGCGCCCGACATCGAGCCCGTGAATGTCGACGCAGGTCTGGTTGATGTAGTCGCCCTGGCCCTGCCCGTAGCGCGCATGGAACAGCAGTCCCTGCTGCAACGGCGACAGTGGATAGAGGTCCTCCAGCTGGCGTGCGGCCAGCGGCAGGCGGTCGAGTTCAGCCTGGGTCAACCCGGCCAACGGGAAGTCCGACGGTGTGACACCGCCGTCACGGCTGTGCACGCACTCGCCGATCAACGCTTCGAGTTCGCGGATATAGGCAGCGGCCAGTGCCTCGATCGATGCCGGATCGAACATCGCCGTACTGAACGTCCAGCCCAGGGTCAGTTGGCCGCCATACACCTGACCGTCAATGCTCAGCCAGTTGCCCAGCGGCGCCTCTGCGCTCATGGTACGACCGAAGGCATCGCTGCAGGGTACGAACAAGGCCCCTTCATCGGCCTGGAAACTGCCATCGAACTGCCCCAGGTAGTTGAAGGTGATGCGCGGCGGCGGCAACGCCGCCAGGGCCTGCTGCACGGTTTCTTCCCCCAGGTAGCGCAGCGCACCAAAACTCACGCCACGCTGAGGAATCGCACGCAGCTGTTCTTTGACCTGTTTGAGGGTACCGACACGGTCTTCGGCAACGCTCAGGCGCACCGGGAACAGGCTGGTGAACCAGCCCAGGGTACGGCTCGGGTCAAGGTCATCGAACAAGCTTTCGCGGCCATGGCCCTCCAGCTCCAGCAGGACTTCGGCGCGCCCCGTCCAGTCGGCGACCACCCTGGCCAGGGCGGTCAGCAACAGGTCATTGACCTGAGTGCGATAGGCGGCCGGTGCCTGTTGCAGCAACTGCCGGGTCAGCGCGCTGTCGAGCTGCACCTTGATGCTCTGCGCATCACCTTGCACACACAGCGCGTGCGGATTGTTGGCCGGCAGCGTCGCGTCGGCGCCGGCCAACGCCGCCTGCCAGTGTTGTGCGGCATCGGCCCAGGCCGGGCTGCGCGCCTGTTCGGCCAGGCGCGCAGCCCAGCGTTGAGTCGAGGTGGTTCTGGCCGGCAGTTGCAGCGCAAGACCTGCGTGCAGCTGTCCATAAACAGCCTGCAGATCCTCCAACAGCACCCGCCACGACACACCGTCAATCACCAGGTGATGCACGGTCAGCAACAAACGCTGGGAAGCATCTTCAGCCTCAATCAACAGGCCGCGCAGCAGCGGCCCCTCGCCCAGGTCGAGGCTGCGCTGGGCGTTCTCGCACAGCGCCAGCAGCGACTCACCGGCCTCCACACGGGCGCGCCACAGCAGCGTTTGCCGTGGCGCTTGCGGGTCTGCGATATGCGCCTGCCAGCCCTGTTCGCCCTGACGGAAGCGGCTGCGCAGGCTGTCATGGTGCGCCACCACCGCTTGCAGGGCGTGCTCGAGCAGCTCGGCCTGCAAGGGCGTGGTGGTGCTCAGCAGGACGGTCTGGTTCCAGTGATGACGCGCCGGGATGGCTTCGTCGAAGAAACGTTGCTGCGCCGGTTGCAACACCAGTTCGCCGCTGACCGGCCCCTGATCGACCGCCGGCGCGAGCGCACCACGCTGAGCGATGCGCGCTAACTCGCGCACCGTCTGGTACTTGAACAGGTCACGAGGCGAGAACAGGATGCCGGCCTGACGAGCCCGGCTGACGACCTGGATCGAGATGATCGAGTCACCGCCCAGCTCGAAGAAATTATCCGCTACCCCCACCTGTGGCAGGCGCAGCACCTGCGCCCAGAGCTCGGCGATCTCACGCTCCAGGGCATTGCCTGGAGCCACGGGCTGCGTCGCGGTGTCCTGTTCTTGCATAGGCGGCAGCGCATGGCGATCGAGCTTGCCATTGAGGGTCATCGGCAGTTGCGCCAGGCACATGATCCGCCGCGGCACCATGTGCTCGGGCAGACGTTCGCGCAACAGTGCCTGTAAAGCATCAGACTCCAGGGCCTGACCTGCCACGTAGGCAACCAGACGTGCGCCAGCAGGCCCGGGCCGAGCAATCACCGCCGCTTCGCGCACGCGATCCAAACTCAGCAGCGCGGCTTCGATCTCGCCCGGTTCGATCCGGAACCCGCGAATTTTCAGCTGCTCGTCGATACGGCCAGCAAACACCACCCGGCCATCGTCCAGATAGCGCCCGGCATCCCCCGTGCGGTACAGGCGTTCACCCACTGCGCCTAACGGATCGGGGACGAAGCGCTCGGCCGTCAACCCAGGCTGATGCAGGTAACCACGCGCCAACCCCAGGCCACCGATCAGCAGCTCGCCACGCACCGACTTCGGCACCAGGTTCAACTCAGCATCGAGCAGATAAGCCCGGCGCTGGCCGACCGGCCGACCAATACTCGGCTTGCCGCCCAGCCCGCTGCCCGGCCGGTAGTGGTCCAGCAACGGGCTGATCACCGCTTCAGTCGGGCCATAGGCGTTGAACAAGCGCTCGAAACTGAAATGACCGAGCCCCTGAATCAGCTGCTCGTCCCAAGCCTCACCCCCCAGTACACAGGTGCGCACGGCAACCTGGCGGCCCGAAGCGGCCAGGGCCTGGTCGAACTGAGCGAGATAGGCCGGCGGCAGATCGACCATATCGATGTGATGACGTTGCAGTTGATCGGCCAGTTCATCGCCACTCCACTGCGCCACGTCACCCAGCAACAGCCGGGCGCCACTGCCAAGCGCCATGAAGATCTGTTCGGCCGCTGCGTCAAAACTCGCTGAAGCGAACTGCAGCAAGCCATCACCCGCACCCACCGCGTACAACGCGGCAGCCGCCTGGCAATGCATGGCCAGAGCGCCATGGCTGACGGCCACGCCTTTGGGCAGACCAGTGGAGCCAGAGGTGTAGATGACATAGGCCAGGTTTTGTCCGAGTACCTGCAGCGGCGCGGGCACGACCGGCGCGACGCTGTCGTCCGGGCTGATACTGCAGCGGCGAACCGCCGCCAGCGCCTGCATCCACGGGGCCGGGGTGTCGCACAGCAGTACGCTCAGGCCGCTGTCATTGACCATGTGTTTCAGGCGTTCAACCGGATAGGCCGGGTCCAGCGGCACATAGGCGGCGCCCGCCCGGTGCACCGCCAGCAACGCGACAATCAGTTCAAAACCGCGGGGTGCACAGACGCCGACCAGGGTGTCGGGAGCAACGCCCATCGCCTGCAGACGTGCAGCCAGTTGCGCGACACGCTGCTGAAGCTGGCCATAGCTGAGGCTCTGCTCACCCAGAATCAGCGCTGTCGCAGAAGGTGCCGAAGCAGCATGCGCCTCGAACAACTCGATGACGCTGGCCGCTGCACTGGATGGCGGCACAGGGGCGCACAATGCCTGCTGCTCGTTGCTGCTGAGCAAGGCCAGTGCCGCTACCGGCGTGGCCGGAGTGCTGACCACAGCCTCAAGCAGATTCAGCCAGTGCCCGAGCATCTGCTCGATACGGCTGCGCTCAAACAGGTCGGCCGCGTACAGCAGGGAAACCTGGATGGCGTCACGGGTTTCCAGGGTCTCCAGGGTCAGGTCAAATTGCGCGGTGATGCCATCCAGCGGCAGCTCCTGGGCGCTGAGCCCATGCAGGCTGTTGCTGCCGACTTCGCCTTCGCGACTGGACAGGTGGTTGTACATGACCTGGAACAATGGATTGTGGTCAGCCAGGCGCTGTGGGTTGAGCGCCTCCACCAGCCGGTCAAACGGCAGATCCTGATGGGCCTGGGCGGCCAACACCGCTTCGCGCACCCGGCACAGGTGGTGCAGCGCCGAAGCCTGTGGTTCGATCTGCAAGCGCAGTACCAGGGTGTTGACGAAGAAGCCGATCAGGCCTTCGACCTCTTCACAATTACGGTTGCTGATCGGTACGCCGATGCGCAGGTCCGACTGGCCGCTGTAACGTTGCAACAGCAAACCGAACACCCCCAGGAACAACTGGAACTGGGTCATGTTGTGCTGCGCCAGGAAGCTGCGCAAACGCGCCTCCAGCGTTACCGGCAAACGCAGGTCGATGCGCCCTTCGCGCATCACCGCGCCTGGCACACGCGGATGATCCAGCGGCAACTCAAGCAACGGCTGCTCGCCGCCCAACTGCACAGTCCAGTAATCGAGCTGGCGCTGCATTTCACCCTCGGCCAGCCATTGCCGCTGCCACTGCGCATAATCGGCGTAATGCACCGCCAGTGCCGGGTGATCCGGCAACTGGCCAAGGCAACAGGCCTGGTAGTTGCTGACGAACTCGCGCGCCATCACATCCATTGACCAGCCATCGCAGACAATATGATGCAAGGTCAGCACCAGGACATGTTCGTCCTCGGCACACTGCAGCAGCTTGACCCGCAGCAAGGGCCCGTGGTCCAGGTCGAACAGACGCTGAGTCTCCTGGACCGCCCGCTGGCGCACCAAAGCGTCATCGGCCCAACCGTTTTCGTGGCGCAGCGACTCGTACTCAAGGGTGACCGGCTGCGCCGGCTGAATGACCTGCAGCAAGGTCTCGCCGTTCAGGCGGAAGGTGGTGCGCAGGGGCTCGTGGCGCGCCACCAGCGCATCGAAAGCCGTCTGCACGGCCGCCAGGTTCAACGCGCCACGCAGGCGCACCACAATCGGCGTGTTGTAGGCCGGATTGTCCGGGTTGAGGGTCCAGAACAGCCATTGCCGGTACTGGGCATGGGACGCAGGCAGGTCTGCGTCGCGCCCCAGGGCCTGGATCTGTGTGCGGCCACTGCCCGGCACCAGGTGTTCCAGTGCCGCACACCACTGGCCGAAGGTGGCATGTTCGAACAGACTGCGCAGCGGTACTTCCAGGGCCAGGCGGCTGCGCAAGCGGGCAATGACCCGGGTCGCCAGCAGCGAGTGGCCGCCCAGGGCGAAGAAATTATCCGCCAGGCCCACCCGCTCGACCTTCAACACCTCGCGCCAGACCTCGGCCAGACTAATCTGCAGCGCAGTGTGCGGCGCCTCGAAAGCGCCGCTGGCACTCGCCGCCGGCTGTGGCAAGGCCTGGACATCGAGCTTGCCATTGAGGGTCAACGGCAGCGCCGGGAGCGCCAGTAGCTGTGCCGGAATCATGTACTCCGGCAGGCTCGCGGCCAGTTGCTGGCGCACCTGCGCCAGGGCGACCCCGGCAACCGTGTCGGCCTCAAGCACCAACCAGGCCAGCAGTTGCGCCGATGGCCCGTCACCGACCAGCCGCACCACGGCTTCGCGCACCTGCGGCTGAGCCTGCAAACTGGCAGCGATTTCTCCCAATTCGACCCGAAAGCCGCGAATCTTCAGTTGATGGTCGCTACGGCCAACATAGTCGATGACACCCTCGGCATCGCGACGAACCAGGTCGGCACTGCGGTAAGTCCGGCTACCCGGCGTGCCGAACGGATCCGGCACGAAGCGCTCGGCGGTGAGTCCCGGACGCCCGTGATAACCCCGTGCCAAACCGGCACCGGCCACATACAGCTCACCGGCCACCGCGGCGGGTACCGGCATCAGTGCCGCATCGAGCACGCTCAAGCTGACGTTGGCCAACGGCCGCCCCAGGGGCAGACGCTGCCCCTCGGCACTGAGCTGGGCATCTTGGGTCAAGACACCCACCGTCGTCTCGGTCGGGCCATAGTGGTTGAGGATCCGACAAGCACCGGCCACTGAACGCAAACGTTGCAGCAGCGCTGGCGAGCAGGCCTCGCCACCCAGGACCAGGGTGTGCCGCGGCAGCGCCCGGGCATCGGCCACCTCGCCGAGCAAGGCATCCATGTGCGACGGCACGATCTTCAGCACATCGACAGCGTGCTGGCTCATGTAAGTGGCAAAACGCTCGGCGTCGAGCGCCGTGTCGCGCTCGATCACATGCAACGTGCGCCCGGCGCACAGGGCGGCAAACAGTGTGGTGTGGCCCAGGTCCGCCGACAGCGTGGAGACGATTGCCAGGCTGCGCACCTGATCCAGCGGCAGCACGTGAGCGATGCCCTGGACGTAGTTGGCCAGGGCGCCATGGCTGATCATCACGCCTTTGGGCCGCCCGGTGGAGCCGGAGGTGTAAATCACATAGGCAAGGTGTTCGGGCAATACGGCAACCTGAGGCTCATGGTCTGGCCACTCGGCATGGACCTGATCGAGCAACAGCACGTCCAGTTGATCAGCTCCCGGTAGACGTTCGAGCAGGTGTGACTGGGTCAGCAGGTGAGCGATGCCACTGTCCTCGATCATGTACTGCAGACGCTCATGGGGCAGGTCCGGATCCAGCGGCACATAGGCGGCGCCAGCCTTGAGCACGGCCAGCAGGCCGACGATCATCTGCGCACTGCGCTCGACTGCAATCCCTACCCGGGTTTCCGGCCCGCACCCTGCGGCCATCAGCCGATGCGCCAGACGGTTGGCCTGGGATTGCAGTTGCTCGTCGCTCAGCACCTGTTCGGCACACACCACTGCCGGATTCGGGGTGTCGGTGCGCCGACGCATCAGCGCCAGCACGCTTGCGCAGGCAAACACCTGCGGCGCTGGTCGGGCATCGCTCAGGCACGCCGTCTGCTCGGCCTGGTCGAGCATCGGCAACGCCTCAAGGCGAACTTCACCGCCCGCACACAGGCCCTGCAGCAGGTTCTGCCAGTGACGGCGCAAGCGTTCGACACTGCTCGCCTCGAACAACGCCGCACAGTAATTGAAGGCCGCCTGCACCTGACCTTCACGCTCGAAGGTGTCCAGACCGAGATCGAACGGCGAAGTGCGCGAACGCCAGGGCAATGGACTGATCTGCAAGCCACTGGCCATCCTCAGCGCGTTGAGCTGCCCGCCTTCGGTCTGGTGGTTGTAGAGCACCTGGAACAGCGGGTTGACCCCTGGCCGACGCTCCACCTTGAGGCCCTCGACCAGGCGCTCGAAAGGCAGTTCCTGATGCGCCTGAGCGCCGAGAGCAGCCTCGCGCACCTGTGCCAGCAACTCGGCCACAGTCATGTCCGGCTGGATCACGCTGCGCAGCACCTGGGTATTGACGAAGAAACCGATCAGACCCTCGGTTTCGACCCGGTTGCGATTGGCGATTGGCATACCGACGCGTATGTCGTGCTGCTGACTGTAGCGCTGTAGCAACAGCTGGAACCCGGCCAGCAACACCATCGACAAGGTCAGGCCATGCTGGCCGGCAAGGGCTGTGAGGTCGCGCACCAGTTGCGCGTCCAGCGTCCACTCCAGGCGCTTGCACTGCCGATCCTGCAACGCGCTGCGCGGGTGATCCAGCGGCAGTTCCAGCAGCGGATCCTCGTCACCCAACTGCGCCTGCCAGTAAGCCAGCTGACGCGCTTGCTCCCCGGCTTCAAGCCAACGGCGCTGCCACAGGCCGTAATCGGCATATTCGATCGGCAGCGCCGGCAATGCCAACGGACGCCCCTGGCAATGCGCTTCGTAACACTGGCTGAAGGTTTCGAGCATGACTCCCATCGACCAACCGTCGGCAACGATGTGGTGCAGGGTCAGCAGCAACACATGATGCTCGTCGGCCAATCGCAGCAGACGTACCCGCAGCAACGGGCCGGACTCCAGGTCAAAAGGCCGCGCGGACTCCGCCTGCACTTCCAGCGCCAGCGCCGCATCATCAAGCAGCTGTGCGCTCCAGTCCTCATGGCTGACCTGAGGCAACTGGCTCGCCGGCCTGCTCAGCACGCGCCCGTCCTCATCCTGGGCAAACACGCAACGCAAGGTGGCATGGCGCTCGACCAGGCTGGCAATGGCGGCGTCCACCGCAGCGGGCTGCAGCGGACCGAGCAGGCGCGCAGCGGTGGGGATGTTGTAACTGCTGGAGCGAGGGTCCAGGCGCCAGAGAAACCACATCCGCTGCTGGGCATACGACAACTCATCACGACCGGCGATGTCCACCGCCGATGAAATCGGGAATTGCGAAAAATCCAGCCCTTCAGCACTCAGGGTGCGAAGAAATACCTGACGCTTCTCCAATGGCAACTCGAGGAAACGACGGGCGAGCTTGAGGGATTTTTCGGCATTCATTGGTTTTCATCCGTGCACGTGGGCGTCGAGCAAAGGCTCAGCTATCCATGGGAAACGGACGAAACATTGGGAAAATTAGCGGCCTGCAGCCAGCGAAAGGGATCGCAAGTAATAATCAGAAACATTATCTAGAAAAAAACAGACGGGTTTTGCCCCACTCATCCGTCCTTTATAGAGACGAGTAGCCAACTGACGAGTGCGGCTGCCGACCGTTCACCTACAAAAGACAGGCTCATGTCGAAAAAGTCACGCTCAAAACTCTGGTTTCTGGTCCACAGTTGGCTCGCCCTGCCGATCTGGTTCTTCGTCCTGATCGTTTGCGTTACCGGCACCCTGGCCGTGGTCAGCCAGGAGATCGTCTGGCTGGCCAACCCGGATGTGCGCGCCAGCAAACCCAGCGATGATGCCGAGCGGCTCAGCTACCAGCAGGTGCTCGACGCCCTGAACAAGGCCGAGCCAGACATGGCCGTGCGTTTTCTCAGCCAGCCGGACGGCTCGCACTTCGCCCTGCACGCGGCCGTGACCTATGCCGACGGCAGCGCCCCGATGCTTTACGTCAACCCCTACACCGGGGCGATCCAGGGCAAGAGCCCGTCCTTCAGCTTTGAGGACTTTACCCGTGCCTTGCACGGCTGGTGGCTGGTGCCCTTCACCAACGGCTACAGCTGGGGCTGGTACCTGGTGTCGCTGCTCGGCCTGCCGATGCTGGCCTCGCTGGTCACAGGGCTGGTGGTCTACAAGCGGTTCTGGAAAGGGTTCTTCAAACCAACGCTGCGCTTCAACCATGGCGCGCGGATCTTCTGGGGCGACTTTCACCGCCTGAGCGGAATCTGGTCGATCTGGTTCATCGCGGTCATCTCCATCACCGGCACCTGGTTCCTGATCCAGGCGATCCTCGCCGACAACCACATCACCGTCTCCACCGAGCCTGTGGTGCCGGTAATCGCCCGCGAGGATGTGCCGCTGACTCAGTCCGGCGAGCCTGCGCCACGCATCAATCTGGATGAAGCCACGCGCATCGCCAAGGCGCAAATTCCCGGCCTCGACGTGAGTTTCGTATCGCTGCCCGGCAACGCCTACGCCCACGTCTACCTGGGCGGGCGCGGTTGGTATCCGTTGATGTTCCAGACCGCCAACGTCAACCCCTACAACAGCAAGATCGAGGCACAGTTCCTGGTCGGCGACCGTTCGCCTCTGGAGTTCGTCACCGAATCCATGCGCCCGCTGCACACCGGCGACTTCGGCGGCCTGGCCATCAAGCTGATCTGGGCCTTCTTCGGCCTGGTGCTGTCGATGATGGTCCTCAGCGGCCTGCTGATCTGGACCAAACGCACCGCCCAGGCCACCGCCGCGGCGCTGAAACGCACTGAACGCACTTCGCGCAAGAGCAACAGGACCTGCGCCGATACCGCTACGGAGGCCAGCCTATGAGCAAGGCAACAGTTGCGCCGCAAAGCCCGCTGAGCCGTTTCTGGCATAAATGGCGCTTTCATCTGAACATCCTGCTGGTGCTGATCCCGCTGGGCTTCATGCCCAAATACTTTGCCGAAACGGCGCTGTTCCGTGGTGACAACGGTCTGGGTGAGCGGGAGCTGGGCGAAATCCAGGTCGGCCCCTGGAGCCTGCAACTGGCCGAGCTGCGCGACCAGGCACCGCTGGCCGACGGCCCGGCTGGCCACTTCAAGACCTTCAACGCCAGCCTCTGCAGAACCTGCACCGAATCGATCAAGGCCGTTTATCTGCGTATCGGCAAACCGCGCAGCCTGCGTGCTGCCGGCACGATTTTCTTCGGCCCGCCATACCGCATGGCGACCAGCCTGCCGATCCCGGTCAAAACCCGTCCGGACGCTGAAATCTGGATCACCCTCGAAGGCTGGGACGGCAGCATGCACCAGGCATCTATACCGCTGGCCAAGGCATCGCCGGCCACCGTCGCCTGGCTGAACAAACAAGGAGGCAAATGATGAAGTCCACCGTCCGCAAGCTGCTCCTGCCCCTGCTGTTGCTCGGCGCCGCCAGCCCGGCCCTGGCCCATAACCCGATGTGCGAGTGCAAGCCGATCGACGGCGAGCAAATCGAATGCACCGGCGGCTTTTCCGATGGCAGCGGCGCGCCGGGGGTGACCCTCGACGTGATCGGCTACAACGAAGAAATCCTCGTGCCCGGCAAGCTCGGGGAAAACTCCAAGCTGACCTTCAAGCGCCCCGCAGGCGAGTTCTATGTGCTGTTCGACGCCGGCCCCGGCCACGTGGTGGAAATCGACTACGCAGATATCGAGCAATGAGCCGGGTCCAGGTGGTGCGCCCGGCCGGTGCCGGGCATGAAACCCTGTATGTGTTGCTGGTCAGCCTGCTGATCCTCGCCGTGGCCGCGGGCATTGTTGCCCTGCGCGGCGAGCGTCATGACGAAGTCAGCATCGAGGCCCATCAACTCGACGCCCGCCGCGACCTCAGCGCCGCCGAGCAAGGGGTGTATGCCGACCTGCGGGTGGCCTTCGAGGAAATCCAGCTGCGCCGCGAAGAAGATCCGGCCCTGGTCGAGGTTGCAGTGTTGGTCGAAGAAGGCTTCCCGCCGTTCATCAAGGATGCCAGCAGCGCCAGCCGCGGCGAGCATCAATGGCAACGGCTCGGCGAACAGGCCTACCTCGGCCTGAGCCAGTCACCAAGCGTGGCCGGCAGTTTCCTCATGCTGGTGCCTGCACAGCACGACGGCGCCGCCGATGTCTGGCTGCAGCGCAAGGCTGACGCCCGTGCGCCTGCCGAGCTGACCCCCGCCGCTCTGATCGCCGCCGGCTGGCAGCAGATCGCCGCCCACTACGACGCTGGCGTCACCCGCCAGCATCGCCACTGACACAAGGACGCCCCATGCTTCGCTCCACCCTCGCCCGTCGTCTTCTGACCGTGCTCATTGCTGTGGCCCTGCCCGGCCTGGCCCAGGCCGCCGTCGATGGCAAGCCGCTGCGTATCGGCATCACCCTGCACCCGTACTACAGCTACGTGACCAACATCGTTGGCGACAAGGCCGAAGTGGTGCCGCTGATTCCGGCCGGTTTCAACCCTCACGCCTACGAGCCACGGGCCGAGGACATCAAGCGCATCGGCAGCCTCGATGTGGTGGTGCTCAACGGCATCGGCCACGATGACTTTGCCGACCGCATGATCGCCGCCAGCGAAAAGCCGCAAATCACCGTGATCGAATCCAACACCAACGTCCCGCTGCTGGCCGCCACCGGTGTTGCCGCGCGCGGCGCAGGCAAGGTAGTCAACCCGCACACCTTCCTGTCGATCAGCGCCAGCATCGCCCAGATCAACAACATCGCCCGCGAGCTGGGCAAGCTCGATCCGGACAACGCCAAGTACTACAGCCAGAACGCCCGTGCCTATGCCAAACGCCTGCGCAAACTGCGCGCCGACGCCCTGGCCCAGGTCACGCAAGCACCGGGCGCGGAGTTCCGCGTTGCCACCATCCACGCCGCCTACGACTACCTGGTGCGTGAATTCGGCCTGGAAGTCACTGCCGTGGTGGAACCGGCCCACGGCATCGAGCCGAGCCCGAGTCAGTTGAAGAAAACCATCGACCAGCTCAAGGCCCTGGATGTGAAAGTGATCTTCTCGGAAATGGATTTCCCCTCGGCCTATGTCGAAACCATCCAGCGCGAGTCCGGGGTGAAGATCTACCCGCTGACGCACATCTCCTATGGCGACTACAGCAAGGAGAAATACGAAGTGGAGATGAAGCGCAACCTCGACACCGTGGTGCGGGCGATCAAGGAGTCGCAGGCATGACCGTCGCCGAAATCGTCATCACCCAGCCATGCGGGCCGGACATCGAGTTCGCTGGCATCGATCTGACCCTGGGGCGCACGCGGATTCTCGACCAGGTCAGCTTCAAGGTCGCCACCGGTAGCGTTCACGCCCTGGTCGGCCCCAACGGCGGCGGCAAGAGTTCGCTGATCAAGACCCTGCTCGGGCAGATGCCGCACCAGGGCCAGCTGACCCTGAGCTGGCCGACGGATGCGCAGGTGATCGGCTATGTGCCGCAGGCGCTGGAGTTCGACCGCGGCCTGCCGATGACCGTCGACGATTTCATGGCGGCCATGTGTCAGCGCCGACCGGCTTTTCTTGGATTGTCGCGCAAGGTTGCCCCGGCTATCGACGCGGCGCTGGAGCGGGTCGGCATGCTCGACAAGCGCAAGCGACGCATGGGCGCCCTCTCCGGTGGTGAACGTCAGCGCGTGCTGCTGGCCCAGGGCCTGATTCCGGCCCCGCAACTGCTGGTGCTGGATGAGCCGATGTCGGCGCTGGACGAAGCCGGCATCCAGGTGTTCGAACGCCTGCTGCTGGACTGGCGCGCCGCCGGCACCACGGTGCTGTGGATCGAACACGACCTGCAAGCGGTGGCGCGCCTGGCCGACAAGGTCACCGGGCTCAGCCGCCGGGTGCTGTTCGACGCCCCGCCGAAACAGGCCCTGACCCCGGATCGCCTGCTCAGCCTGTTCTCCATCCACCCGCGCAGCGAGAGCGTCGCCTGATGAACTACGAAGAATTTCGCCTGCTGATCCAGGGTTGGGCCAGTTCCGGTTATCTGCCTGAGGCCCTGGCCTATGGCTTTGTGGTCAACGCCCTGCTCGCCGGCCTGATGATCGGCCCGGTACTCGGCGGGCTTGGCACCCTGGTGGTGGTCAAGCGCTTTGCCTTCTTCTCAGAGGCCGTCGGCCACGCGGCGCTGACTGGGGTGGCCATCGGCATCCTCCTCGGTGAACCCTACACCGGTCCGTATGGCAGCCTGTTCGGCTACTGCCTGCTGTTCGGCATCCTGCTGAACTTTTTGCGCAACCGCACCGGGTTGTCGCCAGACACCTTGATCGGCGTGTTCCTCTCGGTGTCCCTGGCCCTGGGCGCGAGTCTGCTGCTGATGCTCGCCGGCAAGATCAACGTACACATCCTCGAAAACGTCCTGTTCGGTTCGGTGCTCACCGTCAGCGGCCAGGACCTGCTGGTGCTCGGCGTCGTCGGTACGCTGGTACTGGCGCTGGCCCTGCCGCTGTACAACCGCATCATGCTCGCCAGTTTCAACCCGCAGCTGGCGGCGGTGCGTGGTGTGGCGGTAAAAAGCCTGGATTACCTGTTCGTGGTGCTGGTGACCTTGGTCACGGTGGCGGCAGTGAAGGTTATCGGTGCGATTCTGGTGGGTGCCCTGCTGGTGATTCCGGCCGCTGCCGCACGCCTGATCAGCCAGTCGCTCAAGGGCTTCTTCTGGGCCTCGGTGCTGATCGCCACCCTGAGCACCCTGGTCGGCATCCTGCTGCCGATCGTCTTCGACCTGCCGGTGCCTTCGGGCGCGGCAATCATCCTCGTCGCCGGCTGCTGCTTCGCCCTCGCCGCCCTGGCCCGCGGCCTTGTCCCACGCCTGCAAGGAAATCCGGCATGACCTTCGATCTCAAGCACCTGTGCCTGGCGCTGGCCCTGGCCGGCCTGCCCACCTTGAGCCTGGCGCAGAACGCCCCGGCTGCGGCCCAGCAAGCGGCGGGCATCACCGTGCTCGCCTCGCTGCCGGTCACCCACGCCCTGGCCAGCGCCCTGCTCGATGGCACCGCAGTCAAGCTGCAGCGCGCCGCGCCGGCGAACATTCCGGCGTCGCGCCAGCCGTCCTACTTCAGTGGCCGCGGTGGCGCGAGCTTGCAGAAAGCAGCGAGCCAGGCCGATGCGGTGATCGCCCTGCGTTCGATCTGGAGCGACGACCCGCTGTATCCGGTGGCGCGGCGCAGCAACATCCGCATCGTCGAAATCGACGCCGCCCGCCCGGTGGACGGCGAGTTGCCGGGGATCGCTGTACAAGGCAACAATGCCTTTGCCGCCTACCCGTGGCTCAACCCCAGCAACTTCGGGCGCATGGCCGATGTGCTGGCCAACGACCTGGGCCGCCTGAGCCCAGGCGAGCAACCGAAAATCCAGGCCAACCTGGCCAGTCTCAAGCGTCAGTTGCTGGAACTCAGCGCGGGGAGCGAAGCGCGCCTGGCTGAGGCTGACAACCTTAGTGTGGTGAATCTTTCGGACCGTCTGGACTACCTGATCAGCGGCCTGAACCTGGACCTGATCGACCACCCGCGGGTGGCGGACGACCAGTGGGATGCGGCAGCGCTCAAACGCCTGGGTGACGAGCTCAAGGGGCAGGATGTGGCGCTGGTGTTGCATCACAAGCAGCCAAGCAAGGAAGTGGCGCAGGTGATTGCGGCTTCAGGTGCCAAGCTGCTGGTGGTGGATACTGATCCGCAAGATACGCTGGTGGGGTTGAAGGCCAGTGTCGAGCAAGTCGTAAATGCCTTGATCGCCGGCTGACCCGGCGGGAGCTGTGAACCCGGTGGGAGCGGGCTTGCCCCGCGATAGCGATTTTTCAGTCACATCGCATCGCGGGGCAAGCCCGCTCCCACCGCAAGCAAGCCCTCTGTTTCTGATTAAGCTCAGCGCTTCATGCACCGCTGATAGCGCTCATCCACCCGGTTGGCAAACCAGGCCGTGGTCAGTTTGCGGGTGATCTTCGGGCTCTTCAGTTCAATCCCCGGCAACTGCGCTCGCGGCAACGGTTTACCGGATTTACCTTCCGCCAGGGCATAGACCCCGCTATACAACCGGGTCTGTTCAAACGCCAGGCTGTCACCCTTCTCCAGCTGATCGCGAATGCTCGGGTTACGCAAGCCAAGCTGCTCGCCCAAACGCCGCGCGGCCTTCTCGGTGGTACCCGGCAGGATCGCTCCCGGCGCGATCAGGTCGCCATCCAGCGCCAGCTTCACCCCGCTGGCACGACTCAAGGCGCTCTGGAACGCCGCATTGCGACTGGCATACCAACCGGCGTTGAAGTCGGCAAAACGGTACACCTGGCGCTCATAGTGGCTGGGGTAGCCAAGCAGGTGAGCGATGCCGAAATACATGCCGCCACGGCGGCTGAAGACTTCCTGGCGGATCGTCCCGGTATGGCTGTAGGGGTAGTCGCGGGCATTGCGCTCGGCGAAATCAATGCTGACCTGCATCGGCCCACCGGTACGCACCGGGTTCAAATCACCCAACAACGTGCGACCCAGGGGCACACTGCCGATAAGGTCATCGAAAATCGCACTGAGCTGCTTTTCGCTGCGCACGGCGTCGAGTCGTTCGCTGTAGCTCTTGCCGTTGGGAGAGCGGGTCTGCAATGCAGCGTTAACCAGCATTTGCGGGATATGCAGGCGGGCGGCGCGGCGGTCGATTTCCTCGCGAGCAATACGGCCCAGGCCCGGCACCTGCGGGTCGGACTGGAAGGTCGACTCCTGCTCGGTCACCGCCAGCACCGCACACAGGTTGGAGCGGCTGGGGCTGATTTTCTGCGTGGCGAAGGCGGTCTGGATGTCGCGCGCCCAGCCTTCACGGTCCTTGGTTGCGGCAGGCAGCAAGCGCACGATCTGCGCCCGCACCTTGACAGGTTCCGCCTCAGGCTCTTCGCGCTGAGTAACGCAGCCCTGCACCGTCAACAACACGGCAACGGCTAGAACTAAACCTCGAACTTGCATGCAGCACCCTCGCCTCTTGCGGTAACACCAGCACAGTAGCGAGGGCCATGCCCGGCTGCAATCAGGCTGCTACTCAGCAACCCGGCTTGCTCAGCTGGGTACCGATGGTCACGGCAGTGATCGCCACCGGCTTGAAGCTCTGCAGCGCAATCGGATCGAAGCTGCGCTCGCAGTTGTACTTGTTGTCGATGACGAAATCCTCGCCCTTGTGCTTTTTCATCTCCGTGCTCCACTTGCCCGCGGCGTCGATGGCCGTGTCATCGGTGAGCATGGCCTCGACCAGCACCTGGGTAAAACCGATCGCCCGCGGACCTTCCCACAGTGCATACACCGACGGGTCATAGGCGTTGCCGCACATCTCCAGACAATCGGCGTAGAACTCCAGCGGGCCACCGGTGGACTGGTGCAGCGCAGCGAAAGTCAGCGGCTGGTTGGCGGGCGGCGCGAAGTCGCCGATGAAGGAGCGCAGATCCGCCTTGCAGGTCGGCGACAGGACCAGGCGCAGGTCATTGATGGTGCCACCAGTAGCGTCGGCAGTGATCTCGCAACCCTGCACCTTGTAAGTGTGCTTGTCACCGAGGCTGGTGCGGGCAACGCCGGCAACCGACTCGAAGTACTTGAGGTTGGTACCGAGCATTTCGCCGTTGAACACCTGGGCCAGGCTGGCCTGGGCCTGGGCAACCACAGGCATGGCGGCAACCACCAGAGTGGAAACGAGGGGCAGCAAGGCGCGGGCTTTCATGGGAACATCCTGTCGATATGAATTTGCCGCGCACTCTAATGCACTTGCCGACCCCGAGCCACCTGCCCGTGCATGCTTCAGGGCTGTTCGCCGACCATGTAGGTCTTGCTGATGTGGCGGAACTGTTCGTGGCCCGAGCTTTCCAGCAGTTCGAACAGCACCATCTCGCGGGTGACGATCTGCGCTCCGGCATCACGCATACGGGCAATACCCGCCGCCTGATTGTGGGCGCCACGGCAGTCACAGGCGTCTTCGACCACAAACACCTGCTTGCCCAGCGCGCGCAGGCCGAGCACGGTTTGCAGCACGCAGATATGGGTTT
This sequence comes from Pseudomonas alkylphenolica, assembly GCF_000746525.1. Lineage (NCBI taxonomy): Bacteria > Pseudomonadati > Pseudomonadota > Gammaproteobacteria > Pseudomonadales > Pseudomonadaceae > Pseudomonas > Pseudomonas alkylphenolica. The sequence goes on along the minus strand of NZ_CP009048.1, from coordinate 2,030,431 downwards.
CCATGCCGCAGACAATCACCTGCTCACGGGCCAGCAAGGACGCCGGCAAGCATTGAGCGGCAACGCAGGAGAAATGCAGCTTCTCTACCACCTGGGCCTCCGGTGACGCCTGCTTGAGGGCTGCGACGGTCGGCCCGAGGCCCTTGGGGTACTGCTCGGAAATCACCGTCGGCAGCCCCAGCTCGGCGGTGGCGGCCATCAGCCAGCGCGTGCGCGCCAGGGTACCGGCCGGGTCGCTGACGGCACCAATGAGTTTTTCCTGCACGTCGATGACCAGCAAGCTGGCCTGGTTCGGCTTGATCAACATTCCTTGCACCTGCGTCGTGGTTGAACCGCCAAGGCTCGCCCAGCGCCGGCCGTTGCGTCAATGCTTCAGTGTCAGGCCGACAAGCGATGAGGCTCCAGCGTGGCGCCGAGCACACCCAGCACCCGGTCTTCATGCTCATGAATGAAGAAGTGGCCGCCGGGGAAGGTCTCCAGGGAAAAATCACCCAAGGTTTCGCGACGCCAGGCCAGCAGCTGTTCTTCAGTGGCGCGGTCATCTTCACCACCGAGCACATGCAGCGGGCAATGCAGCGCCGGGCGCTGGCGGTAGCTGTAACGGCCACACAGGAGAAAATCGGCGCGCAGCACCGGCAAGGTCAGGCTCATCAGCTCCTGGTTGGCCAGCACTTCTTCCGGTGTGCCCTGCAGTTTGCGCAGCTCATCGATCAGTACCTCATCGCTTTTCGGCTCGCGCCAGTTTCCGCCGTCGTAATCTTCACGCCGGGTCGGTGCGGCCGTGCCGCAGGCAAACAGCGCGACTGGCGACGGGCAGCCGAGGGCCCGCAACTCGTGGGCCAGCTCGAAGGCGAGCAATGCCCCCAGACTGTGACCGAGCAAGGCATAGGGCTGACTGGCGGCCAGGCGCTGCTCATTGGCCAGCTGCCGCGCCAGAGCCTGCATATCGGTTTGCAGCGACTCGCCCATGCGCGCCCCGCGCCCGGGCAACTCCACCGGGCGCAAGTTCAGCCAGGCCGGCAACTTGCGCCGCCAGCGGCTGTAGACCATGGCGCTGGCTCCGGAATACGGCAGGCACAACAGAGTCAGTGACGACACAAGCCGGCCCTCAGTGCGACGCTGCGGTTTCGGCCATCTTCTGGCGCAGGCTCAGCGGGCGCATGTCGGTCCAGACTTCATCGATGTAGGCCAGGCATTCCTTTTTCAGGCCGCTCTTGCCAACGGTACGCCAGCCGGCGGGCACGGCCTTGTAGTCGGGCCAGATGGAATACTGCTCTTCGTGGTTGACCACTACCTGGAACACGATGTCGTCGCGGTCGAATACGGATGTCATTGCCTGTCTCCTGGATTGAATGGGCCCGCCGCACAGCTGACGTACGGTGGCTACCAAGAGAACGAAAAGCCTGCGCTGGAATTTAGTGTGGTGAGCGGCCTCAACCAAGCCGCGCCCGGGCGATGGCGGCCTGGATCGCCGCGCGCGCCTGCGGGCTGTTTTTCCAGCAACTGGAGCCCACCAGCGATGCCGCCTGGGTGACGATCTCCAGGGCATCGGCCTGGCTCAGCTGGGCCAGGGAGTGATAGCCCAGTTGTTCGAGGCGCTCGACTACGGTGGGGCCTACACCCTTGACCGCCAGCAGTGCTGCGCGCTCGTTCGCAGGGAATGACATGATGACGTCCTTGTACTGTCAAAAGAGTGCCCAGCAAGCCACAGTTACCGGGCAAAGGCCAGTGCCAGAGGGCTTGGGTACGGCTTATAGTGTTGTCCAGACTGGAAAAATTCTTCGCAAAGGGCCATCCTCCCCGCTTTTTTCACGCTCACCTCGCCAAGGACCCTTTTTATGCAAGCCCAACCTCTCAGCCCCAGCGAGTTCGAGTTCATCGAAGACATCCTGCTCAAGTACGGCGACGACCATTCGGTGCTCAACCCGTCCGAGTTGGACGGTTACTTCACTGCGCTGGTGTCGAGCCCGGTGCAGGTGGACATTGCCGAGTGGTTCCCGGCGATCTGGGGCGGGCAGACGCCGGAATGGCAAAAGCCTGAAGAGTGCCGGCGTTTTATCGACCTCTGTGTGCGTCATCTCAATACGCTGGCGAGCCAGCTGGCTAGCGAGCCACAGGCGTTCAAGGCGCGCTTCGAACAGACGGAGCATCGCGGTCAGCCACTGACGCTGGCGGAGGAATGGTGCTTTGGCTATGTGCGTGGGGTTGCTGTCGGTAACTGGCCGGAGCTGCCCGAGGGACTGGCGGGTCGGTTGCAGGTGATCACGGATTGTGCCGAGCAGGATAACTATGAGTTGCCGGTGGATCTGGATGTGGTGCTGCATCGTCAGCGGGTGGCGGCGATCGAGCCGGCTGCGCGGGCGTTGCATGATTATTGGGTAGGTCAGCGCTGATATACCTGCCTCGGTGGGAGCGGGCTTGCCCCGCGATGGCCCTCGGGTTTGAGTACATATCCATCGGCAGTGGTGGCACGGAGTCACCGTTGCGCCCTTATGTATGGACTCGCCCCACCAGGGGCCGGTAGGTCTGGAACTGTCCCTTGGCAGCGGACGCCAAGAAGCTGGGTGTTAAGGTTTCTGCTTCAAGCCCTTTGCATAAGCGTTCGGTGAACGATAACCCAACGCCGAATGCAGCCGACTGCTGTTGTAGAAACCATGGATGTAGCTCGCGATTGCCCCATAAGCTAGCCTCTTGCTCTGATAGACCCCGCTTGCTTCTTCCTTCTTAAGCGTAGCGAAAAAGCTTTCAGCGACGGCATTGTCCCAGCAGTTTCCTTTGCGGCTCATGCTCTGCGTAAAGCCTTTTTCGGCCAATGCTTGGCGAAATTTGCTGCTCGTATATTGGCGTCCCTGGTCGGAATGGAACACAACCCCAGAAGGCCCCAAACTGGCGTTCCAAGCGTTGATAAATGCGCGCTCAACCAAATCATCCGGCATCCTGTCCGCCAAGCTGTAGCCCAGCACCTGGCGGGTCTGGATGCTTAAGACCACCGCCAGGTACAGCCAGCCTTCTCGGGTTGAAATGTAGGTGATGTCGCTCACCCAGGCTGGATTGGCGCTCTGTACCGAAAACTGACGGTCAAGCACATTGCGTGCGACAGGCTGGAAGTGGCGACTGTCCGTGGTCTGGGGCCGGAAGCGAGCCTTGGGTTTGCCATGGATACCTTCCTCGTGCATCAGCCGCGTAACCCGTTTGTGGCCGACTCGATGAGGTATCTGACGCAATGCCTCGACCAACCGTGGCCGCCCATAGGTGCTTCGACTGGCGGCATGGATCCTGCGCAGATCAATTCGAATCTGTTTGTCTGGATCTGGGCGAACCGGGCGGTTTAGGTAATCGTAAAATCCTGAAGCTGACACGCCCAACACCCGGCACAACAAACGCACCGGGAACTGAGCCCGCTCTTTAGCGACGAAGGCGTATCTCACCTGGACTCTTTGGCAAAGAATACCGCCGCCTTTTTTAGGATTTCACGCTCCATTTTGAGTTCAGCATTCTCGGCCCGTAATCGCGCCAGCTCGCTGCTCTCCTTGGTAACAGGTTGACGCTCCGGTGAACTCAACGGAAGACCTTTGCGTGACGCATCGACCCAGTTATCCAGCGTCTTAACAGACATCTCTAGCTGACGAGCGGCTTCGGTTCTGCCGACCGTTTCAGCCAGTGCAACAGCTTGGGCCTTGAATTCGTCGGTGTAGCTACGGCGATTTGGTGGGTACATGGGAACCTCCAAGTTAGCGATGTAAGTATCGCTTCTTGGCGTCCGTTGTCATGGGACAGTTCCAGTCAAAGTCAAAAGCAGATCAAGATCAAGAGCACAGTCCGCTTCGCTCTTGCTGTATGCCACGCCCCCTCTTCTTCGGTAACTCCTGGCGCAAACTTCGCCGGCTTAGGTGTGGATTGCACCTAGGTAGCTATAGTCATTGGCTGACCCTTATGGCCAGCCTAAACGCCACAAAGACCTGGTACTCCCACAAGCACCACAGTACCTGTAGGAGCTGGCGAAGCCGGCGATCGACCGCAAAGCGGTCGCAACCCGGCTCCCAAAAAAACAGCCTGCACCACCGCTCAACATCTTCATTTTTCAACGCTGGACACCAATAATGGCCAATTAGTAGCATCGCACTCTCGAAACCGCCTTACCCCAACAAAAACAACCAGCCAGGGAGGCTGAATGAGCAGCATTGTCCATCGCCCGATCCACCTCGCACTGCGCCCCGCCCTCACCTGGATCGACACCTGGCAAGGCCCGGACAACGGCCTGATTCGCTGCTGGGAAATCGGTCGCGAACGCGCCCTCAAACACCCCGACATCGCCCGGCGCTGCCTCGCCGGAGAACTGCCGGTACTGGGCTGGAAAGGCGGCGTGGAACGCACCCTGAAGAAGCGCGAAAAATTCGGCTCGCTCAAGTACCTCGCCCAATGGCAAGGCCTGCGCGGCGAAGACCTGCAGATCGACACCAGCGCAGAACTGACCCTCAGCTGTAGCCGCACGGGTATGGTGGTGACCTTTACCCCGGATCAGAGCAAGTACTACAACCCGCAGGTTGAAATCGAAGATTGAGGAGCGGCATGACAGCCCCTGATTCGCAGGCACAGCGAACCCTGTAGGAGCGGATTCATCCGCGAAGGACTGCGTAGCAGGCCCATTGTTGGGGCCGCGCTGCGACCCTTCGCGAGACGGTCCGGCGTCCCGGTGAATCCGCGCCTACAACGCCCAGCGTCGCTTTAAACCCGTAATCACGCGCAAAACAGATACGATTGCCAGCTTGCAGGAGATCGCCATGACACCCAACAAAGCCTGCCCGGTCATCCTCTCCCGGTCACCCGCCCCTCGCATTCTATTGTTCCAGCACCCGCTGGCTGGCGTGCAACTGGTCAAAGGCACCATCGAGACCGGTGAAACGCCTGCCCAGGCCGCGCTTCGCGAATTGAAAGAGGAATCCGGAATCGACTCAGCCACGGTTGTCAGCGATTTGGGCTGCTGGGATGCCGGGCATCTGGACCAGATATGGTCGTTTCAACTGTGTGAGCCGCAGGTGGTGTTGCCAGATCAATGGACTCACAACACCCTCGACGACCACGGCCACACTTTCAGGTTTTTTTGGGCCCCACTTGATGACTTGCCGTTTGCCCTGTGTCATCCGGTGTTTTGCCGGGCATTGGTGCACCTGACTGACACATTGGTGGAGCCCCAAAGCAGCCGCCCGCAGATCCCCCGGCAGTTCACCCTCACCCCTGATCCATAACCTCGGCCACACCCCGATCCTCACCCAGAAACCCGCCACTCTGGTGGTGCCACAGTTGCGCATAGATGCCGTTTTTTGCGAGCAATTCGGTGTGGGTACCTTGTTCGATGATGCGTCCGTCATCCATGACAATAAGCCGATCCATGGCCGCAATCGTGGACAGCCGATGGGCGATGGCGATCACGGTTTTGCCTTCCATCATCTCATCGAGGCTTTCCTGAATGGCCACTTCAACTTCGGAATCCAGCGCGCTGGTAGCCTCATCAAGCAGCAGGATCGGAGCGTTCTTGAGCATCACTCGGGCAATCGCGACGCGCTGGCGCTGGCCGCCCGAAAGCTTGATACCGCGCTCGCCGACCAGGGTGTCGTAGCCGGTATGGCCTTGCCGGTCGCTCAGCTGACTGATGAACTCATCGGCCTGGGCACTGGCCGCGGCGCTACGGACTTGTGCGTCGCTCGCATCGGGTCGGCCGTAGGCGATGTTGTCGCGGATGGAGCGGTGCAACAGTGACGTATCCTGGGTGACCATGCCGATGGCGCTACGCAGGCTGTCTTGCGTCACCTGTGCAATGTCTTGTCCGTCAATGCGGATCTGCCCGCTGTCGACGTCATAGAAGCGCAGCAGCAAGTTGATCAGCGTGGATTTGCCCGCACCGGAGCGGCCTACCAGGCCGATTTTTTCACCCGGGCGAATGTGCAGGCTCAGGCCATCGAGCACCTGGCGCTCGCCACTGTAGTTGAAGCTGACATTGTCGAAGGTTACCGCCCCGCCAGTGGTCACCAGCACACCCGCATCCGGCGCGTCCTTCACCTTGGGGCCGCGGGTAAGGGTTGCCATGCCATCCTGCACGGTGCCGATGCTCTCGAACAGCGACGTCATCTGCCACATGATCCAGTGCGACATGCCATTGATACGCAACGCCATCGCGGTGATTGCCGCCACGGCACCTGCGCCGACCTCACCCTGGTGCCATAGCCACAGGGCATAACCACCGGCAGCCATGATCAACGCCACCACCAATGCCTGGTTGACGATCTCGAACTGGCTGACCAGGCGCATCTGGCGAAAGCCGGTGTGCTTGAAGTCCTCCATCGCGGCACGTGCGAAGTGCGCTTCGCGATTGGAGTGGGAGAACAGCTTCACCGTCGTGATGTTGGTGTAGGCGTCCGAGATTCGCCCGGTCATCATCGACCGCGCATTGGCCTGCTCCTGCCCGACTTTTCCCAGACGGGGCACGAAGTACAGCATGGCCAGACCGAACAACACCACCCAGGCAACGAAAGGCAGCATCAGTTTCAGCGCGAAGCCGCCTGCCAAGGCGATGATCGCAATGAAATACACCCCAATCCCGGGGGCGATCTCGATCAAGGTGAACAGCAGGTCGCGCACGGCCAGCGCCGTCTGCATGACCTTGGTGGTGACCCGGCCGGAAAACTCGTCGGAAAAGAACGATAGGCTTTGCCGCAGCATCAAACGGTGGAAGTCCCAACGCAGTCGCAGTGGCAGGTTTATCGCCAATATCTGGTGCTGCACCATGGTGCGCAAGGCTACCAGCCCGATGCTACACACCATGACGATCCCCATGCCCCACAACACCCGGCTTTCCTGCGCCGCCGCCTCCCCCCCTGCTTGCCAGGTGGCGAGCAAATCCACGACCTGACCGAGGAAAGAAAACAGCCAGGCTTCGTAGATCGACACGCTGGCACTGAGCAGCGCAAACACAAGAATATAGCCGCGGGCGCCGCGTGTGCAGGCCCACAGGAACCGAGCCAGACCCTCGGGTGGTGGCGGTACCTCGTCAGGAGGAAAGGGGTCGAGCTTCCGCTCAAATGCACCAAGCATGGTGGTCTCCAAAACGATCAAATTCAGCAGATTCTGCCATCGAACTCTTGCTTTGAGGGATTTGCGAAGGCGAGGTATGGCGCTGTTAACTGCGGGCTCTGAGTGTTGGGTTGCCGGATGCGGGGCTCTCATACCTTGCCAGAGACACGATTGGCAGGGCTAAAAAGGGCCGTTGTCGGGAAGGGCTATGGCCGATTGCTGCCTGTCGCGAAGGGCAGCAACCGACCCAAAGCGGTCAGCCGTGACAGGCAGAAAACGCGCCAGGCTGTGAAGAAACGCCGGCCAAAAATTTGCGTAGAAACGCGATTTTCGTCCCGATCCTTACAGTCAAACCTGCGCTTAGGCCCCATTTCGTGTCCGGGGCCGAGCGGACAATTGCGAGCGAGGCGTCAAGATGGCCAAGGCAACCGCCACGATGAAGAGCGCCGGTACGTCACCTGCCAAGTGCCCCATTTGCCCCGGCTGGGTGACCGCCTGGACGGCCATGATTCCTCCGTGTACGGCGCTAGACCACACGGCGAACCAGATTAGGCTCAGATTGGCTAATGGATCACCTGCGGCCAGGATCAAGAACACGCCAAGTGTTGCGTAGATGCCAACGATCATCATCGGGTAGTCCGAGTGACCGACGTGCCAGGCCCAGCCAGACGGCCAGAACAACATAAGTGGGTAGAGAGCAAGGCACGCGAGGCCAGCCAAAACTAGAACGACGCGCAAATACCTGAGGCGATCGACTACAGTCATGGCGGACTCCTACCCCAAGTGGGGTGATAAGGCCTTCAAGGGCTTGGTGGATAACATTCCTTGTTCTGTCGTCTATCCCTGAGTAGGCCGGGCATTGTGACAGTCGGGTGACCGCTGAAGGGGTTTATACACCGTGGACGGAAAGCCCAATTTGCTCAATCAGTTCCAGCAGTAGACCAAGCATAGCTACTCATTTGCTATCGTTCCGTCCACCGGCTGCTTCTGGCCGTTAGCTGCCTTTCCTAAAGGGCAGTTTCGGTGAGACCTTTCCGGCGCGTCTTTACGCCTGAGGAATCGTTTTATGGTGGCTGTGCGTGGGAGACCTTCGGGTCTGCCGGGTCCTATATCCTCGGTCTTGCACACCTGCGCACAGCTGCCACCCATTCGTGTGCAAGCGGATGCTGGCAGTTTCCTGGCTGATATAGGCGTTGCAGCACGTCCAAGATCGTTCCTGATCCACCGCCAGCCGATGCTCTCCCACACACTGCCAGTACCCCTTTCGGTACCTGTGCCGCAGGTCATCCACCCTTGTTCACCGTGCGCGCCGGTATCGAAGCACATGACGCTTTGGTACATGCGTCGATGTACTTGCGATGCGCCAATGACACGGGGATGCAGGCCTGTGACAAGGTCGACCCGGACACCCGCGGATTGATCTGGTCGACGCTGCATTCCATCGAGATGGCCAAAGGGTTGGTCGATGCGTTGCTCGATGGTATCGAGGAAGAGATGGCGGAACGTCGGGTACCGAAATAACCAATCTGGTCTTAAGTAGCATCGCACTGAGGCCGCAGATGCGGCCCACCACCGGCAATCATTATCACTGCTGCCAATGCGTCAAAAAGCCCGCCTACAGAGCCTCCACCCAAGTCTGCGAAACGCTCAACCTCTCAATCTCCCTGGCGATGGCCTTCGCCCCGAAACACCGAAATTTAACAATGCCCGCATCGGTCTCCACACACACGATCTTAGTGATGTACCCATGTTCGACGCTGACCTTTCGAATCGATGCCAATGGCACTTCAATATCCAGCGTGCCGTGCTGTACAAAGCGGTTCATGGCGTTGGCGCTCAGGCGAATTACGCTTTGGGTAACCACCAGTTTGCCGCCAACCCACAGCCCTCCGGATACCTTTTTGAAGACCTCCATCAAGGCGGACAATGAACTCGCATTGCCAAAGGCGCTGACGCTCCTGTGATTGATCCGGGCGTCAGCCACGAGAAAATTGACCAGTTTGGTCTTCAAGATTTGTTCGGCCACTCGGCGTCTCCCTGTTGAGCTGCATCCATAAAATCAGGCGCCGAAGCCTACTGCTGCGCGGTCCAAACCGCCAGCTCATAGCCATCCGGGTCAATGAAATGAAACCTGCGCCCTCCGGGAAACGCAAAGGTGTCGCGGCTGATCACAGCGCCCAGGCCTTCAAGGCGCTGCTGCACTGCCTCAAGATCATCCGCATACAGGATGATCAATGGCCCACCCGGCCGAACAGCCTCGCCTGTGGTGAAACCACCGGTAAGCCGGCCATCACTGAACTCGGTATAGCTCGGGCCGTAATCGACAAATGTCCAGCCGAACGCAGCGCCATAGAAGGCTTTGCTGCGAGCGATGTCGCTGACGTTGAACTCAATGTTGTCGATCTGACGATCATTCCCTCGAACACTCATGCCTGGCTCCTTGCTGATTGGTGTTTGGCTGCCATGTGTTCATACCCCATGGCTGGCGGTGACTACAACCCACGGAGTGAAATCGACGAACAAACAGGCAAACAGTGACGGCGCCCTGACTTCAATCAGCGACACTTTCGGTATCTTCAGACTTCGTTAAGGATTGCCGCAAATACTCCTCCCAAGACCTTTCCTGGGAGGCATCACGTCATGCCCGATTTCGACTGGAACATTCCTCTGCCCTTGCGCTTCGGTGCAACGCCGGACGCCCCACTGACCCTAGCCAGAGCCATACCCGGCGAACACCAGCGCAACACCTACGAAGCGTTCATCCAGGAGCGCTTTCGCAAGGCGCACGGCGCGCGTATCCAGCAATTCATGCCCGAACTGTTCGGGGTCAGCGATGCCCGCGGAACGCTCTGCGCGGTGGCCGGCGTGCGCCTGGCCAGCGCCGGGCCGTTGTTTCTCGAACGTTACCTGGATGAACCGATCGAGCCGCTGCTCAGCGGCGCAAGCGGTGAACCAGTGGCGCGCACGGCAATCGTCGAAGTCGGCAACCTCGCAGCTGCCGATACCGGCAGCGCACGCCTTAGCATCATTGCCATCACCTACCTGCTGGCCATGGGCGGGCTGGAGTGGGTCGCGTTCACCGGCAGCATCGGTCTGGTGAACAGTTTCCATCGCCTGGGGCTGAAACCGCAGACCCTCTGCGCAGCTGACCCGCTACGCCTCGGTGAGGATCGGCACGACTGGGGCAGCTATTACCAGAGTCAGCCAAAGGTGCATGCCGGCAACATCCGCGCCGGCTTCATCCACTTGCGAAATGCCGGCCTGTTGAGCCGCCTCGGCCTGCCGACCTGCACAGCGGAGGCCAGCAATGTCGCCTGAGTTGAGGCATTTCCAGCAAACACTGCACCAGCACGCCGAACGTAAGCCGCACACCATTGCCTTGTGGGGCGACAACCTGCAGATCGACTACGCCACCCTCTGCGCCGAGGTTGCGGCTCGGCAACAACGGTTACGCGATCAACAGGCGAAGGTGGTCGCCCTGGCGCTGGACAACGGTGTGGACGCGCTGCTCTGGGATCTGGCGCTGTTGTTCGAAGGGCTGACCTGCGTAACCTTGCCCGCTTTTTTCAGCCCGTCGCAGCGCAAGCACTGCCTTGAACGCAGCGGCGCCAGCCTGGTGATCGCCGAACCGGCAATGGCACCGGAGCTACAGGCAGCCGGGTACCTGCAGCGGGGCGATGTCTGGTATCGCCAGGAGTTGGCCGACACCTGCATGCCCGAAGGTACGGCCAAACTGACCTTCACCTCCGGCACCACCGGCACGCCCAAGGGGGTGTGCCTGAGTGCCGCGAGCATCCTGAGTGTCGCCCGCGCGTTGCACCAGGCCAGCAAAGTCACGGATCCGCAGCATCACCTGGCGCTGCTGCCGCTGGCGATACTGCTGGAAAACCTGGGCTGCTATGCCGCGCTACTGGCGGGCGCCACCCTGAGCCTTCCTGGCCCGCAGACCCTGGGTATCCAGGGTGCCACAGGTATCGATACACCACGGTTGCTGGGCTTTCTGGCCGAACGTGCGCCGCACAGTGTGATTCTGGTGCCGCAGTTGCTGTTGCTGCTGGTCAGCGCCGCCGAACAACACGCCTTCAATCCAGGCGCCTTGCGCTTTGCCGCAGTGGGCGGCGCCAGGGTCAGCACAGCACTGCTCGCCCGTGCCCAGCAGGTTGGCATGCCGGTTTACGAAGGCTACGGGCTATCGGAATGTGCTTCGGTGGTGTGCCTGAACCAACCCCAGGCTTGCCGTCCCGGCAGTGTCGGGCGGCCGCTGCCCCACCTGCAGGTACGCCTGGCCGAAGATGGCGAAGTGCTGGTCAAGGGCCCGACCCTGCTCGGCTATCTGGGCGAGCCTGCGCAGACCTGCGAATGGTGGGCCAGCGGCGACCTCGGGGAATTCGATGCCGACGGCTACCTGTACCTCAAAGGGCGCAAGAAGCACCAGTTCGTCACCAGCTTCGGCCGCAACGTGAACCCGGAATGGGTCGAGGCCGAACTCACCCAACGCGGCGTGATCGCACAGGCCTTCGTCTACGGCGAAGCCATGCCCTGCAACCATGCGCTGCTCTGGCCGCAGCGTTCTGACTGCACCGACGAGCAACTGGCGGCCGCCGTGGCACAAGCCAACCAGTCGCTACCCGACTACGCCCGGGCCCATCGCTGGACCCGACTCGAGCAACCCTTCACGCCCGACAATGGCCTGCTGACCGTCAATGGCCGCCCGCGCCGGGATGCCATCGCCGAACGCTACCGCATGCTCCTGAGCGCAGGCGAATTCTCCGAGGACACCGCACGATGAGCTTTTTCGACACCTTGCAACACGCGACCGCCGATGAACGCCAGGCATTGTTCAGCCTGCCGATCATCCGCGATGCCCTTGAAGGCAAAGTCAGTCTGGACAGCTACCGGGCATTTTTGACCCAGGCTTACTATCACGTGCGCCATACCGTACCGCTGATGATGGCCTGCGGTGCGCGTTTACCGTCGCGCCTGGAATGGCTGCGCCAGGCCGTCTGCGACTATATCGAGGACGAGTACGGGCACGAGGCCTGGGTACTCGACGACATCGAGGCCTGTGGTGGCGATAAGGAGGCCGTGCGCAACGGTCGCCCGGCACTGCCGATCGAGCTGATGGTCAGCTTCCTCTACGACCTGATCGCCCGCGATAACCCGGTCGGCCTGTTCGGCATGGTCAATGTGCTGGAGGGCACCAGTATCGCCCTGGCGACGCATGCCGCTGGCAGCATCCAGGCGGGCTTGAAACTGCCGGACACTGCCTTCAGCTACCTCAACTCCCACGGTACGCTGGATATCGGGCACATGCAGACCTACCGCCGCTTGATGGACCAGCTCGACGACCCGCACGACCAGGCCGCTGTAATCCATGCCTCACGGGTGGTGTACCGGCTGTACACCGATATGTTCCGTGGTTTGCCACTGGACGGGGAGCAGACACATGCGCCTGTCTGATGCTCGCGTGGTGTTGACCGGTGCCAGCGGTGGTATCGGCCTGGCAATCGCCCAGGGGCTGTGTGCCGAGGGGGCGCGAGTGATTGCCGTGTCCCGCCACCGGGACGCGCTGGAATCGCTGTTATTGAGCTACCCAGAGAGCATTTCCTGGATCAGTGCAGACCTGACCACCGCCAGCGACCGGAGCAAGGTGCTGCTGGCAGCCCAAGCCATCGGTGGCATCAATCTGCTGATCAACGCAGCGGGCATCAACCGTTTTGCGATGATCGAACAGCTGGATGACAGCGAAATCAACGCCATGCTGGCCGTCAATGTCGGCGCCCCCCTGTGCCTGACAAAAAGCCTGTTGCCACTACTGCGCAAGGCCAAAAGTGCCATGGTGGTGAATGTGGGTTCGACCTACGGCTCGATCGCCTATCCTGGCTATGCCACTTACAGTGCCAGCAAATTCGCCTTGCGCGGATTCTCCGAGGCGTTGCGCCGTGAACTGGCCGACACCAGCGTCAATGTGCTGTACGTAGCCCCTCGTGCGACCCGCACGAGCATGAACAGCGTGGCGGCACAGGCGCTCAACGACGCACTCAAGTCCGGGGTCGACGAGCCACAGCAAGTGGCGGCGGCAGTGCTGCGCGCCATCGCCAATGATCATCGCGACCTGTACCTGGGCTGGCCGGAGCGCTTCTTCGTACGTTTGAACACTCTGCTCCCCAATCTTGTCGACCGTGGCTTGCGCAAGCACCTGCCACTGATCCGTCGTCTGAGCCAGAAACCCGCGAAGGAAGACCTCAAGCCATGAACAAACCTGCCATCTGCATGCTCATCGGTCTGCTCAGCCAGGGCGCCTGGGCGGCGCTGGATGCCGGCGATCAGCAACGCCTTGCCGAGATCCAGCAACGCTGGGCAACCATTCAGTATCAGTTGCCGGCCGCACAACGTCCCGCAGCGTTCGAACAACTCGCCAGCCAGACGGCGGCGCTTACCCATAATCAACCTGCAGCGGCGGAAGCGTGGATCTGGTCGGGCATCGTCACCAGCAGTTGGGCTGGTGCCCAAGGCGGGCTGGGCGCGTTGAGCAAGGTCAAGGCAGCCAAAGCCGACCTTGAGAAAGCCTTGAGCCTGGACCCCAAGGCATTGCAAGGCTCGGCCTACACCAGCCTGGCAGCGCTGTATGACCGGGTACCGGGCTGGCCGATCGGCTTCGGCGATGCCGACAAGGCTGAGCAGTTGCTCCAGCAGGCGTTGCAGGTCAACCCCGACGGCATCGACAGCCTGTACTTCTGGGGCGATCACCTCTACCGTCAGAAGAAATACAGCGAAGCCCGAACAGCCTTGCAGAAGGCCCTGCAAGCAGCACCACGACCGGGTCGGGAAAGCGCGGACGCAGGTCGTCGTGACGAAATCAAAGCGTTGCTGGTCGACATCCACAAGAAAGTTGACTGACAGGAGTTCCGGTGCGGCTATTACTGATCGAAGACGACGTCGCCCTCGGTGAGGGCATTCATCAGGCCTTGGGGCGCGAGGGCTACACGGTCGACTGGCTGCAGGACGGCAGCAGCGCCTTGCACTCGCTGCTCAGCGAAACCTTCGACCTGGCCGTGCTCGACCTTGGCCTGCCGCGCCTGGACGGGCTGGAAGTGCTGCGCCGCCTGCGCCAAAGCGGCTCGGCATTGCCGGTGTTGATCCTGACGGCCAGAGATGCAACCGAAGACCGCATTGCCGGGCTGGACGCCGGTGCAGACGACTACCTGGTCAAACCCTTTGACCTGAATGAACTCAAGGCCCGGCTGCGCGCGCTGCTGCGCCGTTGCGCCGGACGCGCCAGCGCACTGATCCAGCATGCTGGCATCACGCTGGACCCCGGCAACCAGCAGGTCACCTATAACGGTCGGCTCGTGTCCCTGACGCCCAAGGAATATCAGCTGCTGCACGAACTGCTGTCGCCCCCGGGCCGGGTGATGACGCGCGAGCGCCTGACCCAGTTGTTGTACGGCTGGAATGAAGAAGCCGAGAGCAACACCCTGGAAGTCCACATCCACCACTTGCGCAAAAAATTCTCCACCGACCTGATCCGCACGATCCGTGGTGTCGGTTACCGGGTAGAACAGGGCTCATGACTTCGATCCGGCGGCGCACCCTGACCTTGATCATCGGCCTGATGCTGTCCGGCCTGCTGGTGATCAGTCTGCTCAACCTGCACGACAGCAATCACGAAATCGCCGAGGTTTACGACGCCCAGCTGGCGCAGAACGCACGGCTGCTTCAGGGCGTCATGCGCATGCCCGTGGCGACACGCGAACATAACGAGCTTTATCAAGCCTTCAACAAAGCCCTGGGCGAAGCCATGCCCAAGGTCGATGGCCATCCCTATGAAAGCAAGATCGCTTTCCAGGTGTGGAACCCGCAAGGCGATGTGCTGGTACAGACCGCCAGCGCCCCGTCCTTCGAGCGGGCGCCGACGACCGCAGGCTTCAGCGATGTGACCGACCTCAAACAGCGCACCTGGCGTGGGTTTCTGCTCGAAGACAAGGAAAACCATCTGCGCATATGGGTCGGCGAACGCGACGATGTCCGCTCGGACCTGGTAGGCCGCATCGTGCGCCATACCCTCTGGCCCAATGTGCTCGGCAGCCTGATCCTCGTTGCATTGGTGTGGCTGGCGATTGGCTGGGGGCTCAAGCCGCTGGCGGACATGGCGGCGACCTTGCGCGCACGGCATGCAGGCTCGCTTGAACCGCTGAAGATGATGCCGTTGCCCACGGAGCTTGAGCCCATGCAGTCGGCACTCAACCGGATGCTGGCGCAGATCGAGGATGTATTGGGCCGTGAGCGCCGCTTCATCGCCGATGCCGCGCATGAAATGCGCACACCCCTGGCGGTACTGCGGGTACACGCACAGAACCTGCTGGAAGCCGGAACACCGGAGCAGCGTCGCGAGTCGTTGAACTACTTGATCAGTGGCGTGGACCGCACCACCCGGCTGGTCAATCAACTGCTGACCATGGCCCGCCTGGAGCCCCAGGCCAGCACCCGCAAAGCGTTGCAGACTGACCTTCAAAGCACCGTTCGCGACAGCCTTGCGCAACTCACTGCCTGGCTGCTGGACAAAGGCCTGGAGCTGGAGTTCGACGTCGAGCCAGGCGATTATCGGGCGCAGGTAGACAATGCGGCGATCACTATCGCATTGCACAACCTGCTCACCAATGCGGCGAACTTTTCACCGGCCAAGGGCCTGATCACCGTGCGCCTGGCGTGCCGGGACAAGCATTTCGAACTGTCGGTCGAAGATGACGGACCGGGCATCGATGAGGCAGAGCGTGAGCGGCTTTTCGAACGCTTCTACAGCCGTGGCAATGACCAGGGCGCTGGCTTGGGCTTGACCATCGTGCAGGCTATTGCCATGCGACTCGGTGGCCAGGTCAGGCTGGAAAACCGCGCGGTAGGCGGGCTGAAGGCTACGCTGGAAATCCGCCGGACTTAGGCTTGCAATGGGCCAGACTGTAGAGGACTTTTCGGTAAATTTCTGCCGTTTCGCGAAAACAGTATTACAAATCAAGCTTCTACAGCACTTTTCGCCAGATATGACTGCCTATACAGTCAAAACAACTAGCCCACTCTTCCTATACTGCGCCTGGCGTCGGCATGCCTGCACGATCCAGCGAGCCAGGGTGCTTGTTGTGCAGCCATGCAGATCGTCGCTATGCGGAATGGCGCGGGCAGGAGTTACCGCGCTATTCCATGCAACTAATAAGTCTAAGAACGAGATTAAGTGTAATGAATAAACAATCTATCCAGATTGCGCTTGCTTACATGTCAGTGGTGATCGGCGGCGGCTTTGCCTCCGGGCAGGAGGTACTGCAGTTCTTCACCGGCTATGGGCTGATAGGCATCGTCGGCACTCTGGTGAGCGGTGTGCTGTTTGCCTTCCTCGGCATGCAGATCGCCCGGATGAGTTCGCAGATGCAAGCGAACTCGCACAAGGAAGTCCTGTACAGATTGTTCGGTAGCCGAATCGGGCTGCTGGTCGATGTTGTGCTGTCGTTCTTCCTGTACGGCGTCGGCGTGGTGATGCTGGCGGGCAGTGGTTCGATCTTCACCCAGGAGTACAACCTGCCACCGCTGTTCGGCGGTGTACTGATGACCGTGCTGGTGATTGCCACCCTGTGTCTGAACGTCAAGCGCATTATCAACCTGATCAGCGCGGTTATGCCTTTCCTGCTGGCCATGGTACTGCTCATCACCACTTACTCGATCTTCAGCTACAACGCTTCGATCGAGGCCCTCGACGCGGCCGCCCGCGAGAACAACGAGACGGTCACAGGCAACTGGTTCGTTGGCGCCTTGCTGTACGCATCGTTCAATATCGCCGTGGGCTTCCCGATGCTGGCAGTCATCGGCGGCATGACCAAACA
Organism: Pseudomonas alkylphenolica; assembly: GCF_000746525.1. Taxonomy (NCBI): domain Bacteria; kingdom Pseudomonadati; phylum Pseudomonadota; class Gammaproteobacteria; order Pseudomonadales; family Pseudomonadaceae; genus Pseudomonas; species Pseudomonas alkylphenolica. The sequence continues at coordinate 2,013,494 of NZ_CP009048.1, read as the reverse complement.
GCCCAGGGCTGCAGCAGTCGGCGGTGTACTCGGAGGTCTGGGTCTGGGTGCGTTGATCCTGTTGTTGAACATCGGCCTGTTCGCCAACATCAACCAGTTGCAGGGCATCGAAATGCCGGCCCTGGCACTTTCCGGGCGCATCTCGCCAATCCTGTCGGTGGTGATGTCGATCGCACTGGTTTGCATGATCTACAGCACTGCGGTTGGAATGTTCTTTGCCTTCAGCGCCCGCTTTGCCAAGCCTGATACGCGCCGCTTCAAACTGGTCAGCGCAGCGACTGTATGCGTAGGTCTGGTCTTGAGCCTGGGCGGCTTCAGCAAGCTGGTCGGCACCGTTTATCCACTGCTGGGCTATGTCGGTTTCGCGCTGATACTCGCCATTGCTTTCAGCTGGCTGCGCAGCCGCGCCGCGGCCAAGGCACAACAGGCCGGACTGAACGCCATTTCCTGAGGGCTAACGCCAACCCTTGAAAAAGCCATGGGGTATACACCCCATGGCTGGCATGGCCACTCAAAAAATCAGCGCGAAGCCCAGGCGTTGAAACGCTGCTCCAGGTGTTCGCCATGGTCCGCCCAGAACAGCGCATCTACCGGCACCTGCTGCGCGAGGTTCTCTGGCGCGGTGGGCAGTTCGGCGATGCGCGCCTTGTCGAGCAGGTCCATCGCCTGCAGGTTGGCGGCGCCGTAGTCGATGTGCTCGGCAAAGCTTTTCTGTTGCACAGGCTCCAGCGAGAAGGCGATGAATTCGCGGGTTTTCTCCTGGCGTGAAGCACCGCGCGGGATGGCCCAGGAGTCGAACTCGTAGAGCCCGCCCGACCAGACGATCTTCAGGTCATAGGTTTTGCGTTGCTCAGCCGAAAGGCGGCCGTTGTACACCGAACTCATCACCACATCCCCGGCCGCGAGGTACTGCGGCGGCTGTGCGCCGGCTTCCCACCACTGAATGTGCGGCTTGATCTGGTCGAGTTTGGCAAAGGCGCGATCCTGACCCGCCTCGGTCGCCAGCAAGGTGTAGACCTCCCCAGGCGCTACACCGTCGGCGATCAGGGCGAATTCCAGGGTCGATTTGGCCAGTTTGCGCAGGCCGCGCTTGCCCGGGAAGCGCTCGACATCCCAGAAGTCTTGCCAGCCGGTGGGCGCTTCTTTCAACTTGCTGGCGTTATAGGCCAGTACCGTCGAATACACCAGGAAACCGATGCCGCATGGCTGGATGGCACCGGGTACGAAGTCTTTGCTGTCGAGACCGATCTGCGCCGGGTCGAGGGTTTCGAACATGCCTTCGTCACAACCGCGGGCAAGCTCGGCCGATTCGACTTCCACCGCATCCCAGGAGACGCTGCGGGTGTCGACCATGGCTTTGACCTTGGCCATTTCGCCGTTGTATTCACCGGAAATAATCTTGCTGCCGCTGGCTTGCTGCCAGGGTTTGTAGAAGGCCTTTACCTGGGCCTCTTTGTTGGCGCCACCGAAGGAGACGATGGTGAGATCGGCCGCAAGGCCATGACTGGCAGTCAACAACCCGGTTGCCAGCGCTGCGAATTTCAGAGTCCTGATCATTATTGTTATCTCCTACTGTTCATGGGTGATTGCAAATCACTCAAGACACCGGGATTAACTAAGCCTTCCCAGGCGAGACATCCGGGTCTCGTTCCATTCGATGCCGAACTGGCCACTCGGGCAGCCCTCGCAACGAACAATAACGTTTTCCTGTGGTCAGTTTTTCTTGCCGTGTAAGGTGGCACGGAAGTTAAGGTAGTTAGACTCTGCTTTTCTAACGCTCAGGTTGGTTATTACTAAACTAACGGGACAGGCTACCTGCTACGCCCTCTTCTGCACCCTCAGCAGTTCCCTCTCGTGCAGGCAACGCACATTTGATCGGCTGCTCTCGCCAGCGCTGCCAGGCCTGGTTCCATCCAGTCTCATGGCTGACACCCGGTATCACGAGGGTTTCCAGGCATGCGGCCGGCCCTAATTGACGGCGGTAAAACCCTTCAATAGCGCTCGGAATCACCCGGTCCTCACTGCCGAACAAGTGCCGTTGCGGGATCGAAGCCAGACGTTGGCGGTACTGCAAGGGCTCAAGCGAACCGCGCAAAGGTGTGAGCTGGTGTATCCGGACCCACTCCGTCGGGCTGAGGTTACCCGCCAGCGTTTGTAGCTGGGCAATGTCGTCACGCCTGGTAGCCAACAGCAGTGCCACTGCGGCGCCACCGGAGTAGCCGACCAGTTCGAAGTCCTGATTGCGATAACGCGCTTTGAGCAGATCCAGCGCCTGATCAAGACTGGCAATGACCTCTTCGGAGAAGCGCCGGTTCGTCCACATTTCAGGCGTACAGCTCGAGACGCTGACGAACTGACAGGGGCGGCCCAGATAGAGTGCCGGCGTGGGGTCATCCAGCGCCAATTGCGCCACCAGCAGTTGCCGGGGACTGGGGTCGATACTCGGTTGCGTCGGCGTGGCCCAGGCGTGGCCATCACCTTCCAGATAGATGCGTAATCGCGCGGCATTTTGCTGCTTGTGCGATGCGATCATCGCCAGGGGAAAAGGGGTAGTGGCCAGCACTTCCAGGTGCTGGCCATGGGAGGATGCCAACGCTTGCAGTGCCTGCCGAGGCGACTGGCAACCGCTCAGCGCGGCACTGAACAACAGTGCCGCGCCTTGCAGGCAAACCCCGGCCCACCGTAGCGGGCTGAGACTTGCAGCGGTCATCAGAAGTCGTAACGCACTTTGGCGGTGACCGTATCGGCATCGAAGTCAGACTTGCCTACATAGTCGTAGCTCAAGCCAACCGTCACAGCGCCCAGGTGGTAGTCAGCGCCTACACCCGCTTCATAGCTGTTTCGTACCGCACTGGCACCGCTGGTCACGAACGGCGTGTTACCCGAAATGAAGGTAGAGGTGCTGCTGACTTCATCACCGATAAAGTCGTGATACGCCATGACTTGGGCCTGCGGCTCAAGCGCGCCACTGCCCAGCGGGAAATTGCCGGCAACGCGCAGACCTGCACCCAGTTCAGCCACTTCGAAGCGCTGATCTTCGACTTTAAGTGCTGCGGAGCTGCCTTTTTCACGGTAACCGTCGATATCAACCCTGCTGTAGCGCGCGGCTACGCGAGGCTCAACCAGCACCGATGGCGAGACGTGGTAGGTGTAGCCACCGACCAGGTTCACACCAAACAGGTTGCTGTCGTAATCGCCTTTGGCGGTTGTGTTGGCAATGCTGCGCTTGCTTTCGTTGTTGTTCAGACCATAGGTCAGGCTGCCATCAACAAAGTAGTTACCTTGCTCAAAACCGCCGTACAGCGTGAATGCATGACCATCGACCTTGGTTTTGTCACCGCTCTTGCCGTTGACGTCGGTATTCAGGTAGCTGTACGCCACACCCAAGGTTACCTGATCGTTGAGCTTACCGTCGGCACCCACCGCGATGCCGCGGCTGTAGGCGTTGTAACCCGCGACATTGTCACGCAGGTCCTGGCTGGCATCGCTGTACAGGGTTTGCACCCAGACACCCGCTTCCTTGAAGCCCTCGCCCGAAGACATGCCACGCGCCCCGGAGGTGCGGCCACTGGTGACGTTGCTGATCAGTGTCTGGCCGGTGGTCGCGGCCTGAGTCGCCCCGCCATTGACCTCTGGGGTCAACTGCTCAGCCAGCGCGCGCAGCGCTTGAGCGTCCTGCGATGCATTGACATAGGCCTGGAAGACTTTGTCCTGCGGGTTCAAGCTGGCCAGTTGCGTGGCAACGCTGCTGAATGCCGAAGCGGCGCGCTGGGCGTTGCCCGAACCGCCGATGTCCTTGATCACCTCACCGACTTGCGAAGACGATTTCCCGGTGACGGTCGCAACGACCTGATTGCCTTCGACGACATAGGTATCGACGTTCAACAGCGAGGAACGGCTGCTGACCAGCTTGCCGGACTCGGTCTGGTTATCCAGCGAATCAGCCTTGACCAGCGTGTAGGTGCTGCCAGCGGCGGTAAAATCGTTGCCCTGGGCGGCCAGGGTGATTTGCGAACCCTTCTTGAAGGTTGCATTGCCGTCGACGCTCAAGACTGCCTTGCTGGCATCGGTCGCGCTGCTCAGGTTCAGATCCAGCGATGAGCCGTTGGCTACCACCAGGTCACCCTGCAACGAGGTGTGGGCATTAGCCAGTTGCAGATGCCCTGCACTGCTCTCGGTACCGACATTCAACGGACCGTTGTCGTACATGCGGATGTTGTAGCCATCGACATCGGCACTGGTGCCCTTGAACACTGCATCACCGGTAACATAAATGCGATCCAGATCGATCAGATTGCCGGTGATCGCGCCGCCTTGCCAGTCCAGCACTACCACACCGGATGCGTCGGAGGCATCGATGGCTTCGTCTTCAGAAACCAGGGTGCCACGGTTGACCAGCGTGAGCGGGCCGCCTTCGCCCTCACCATCAATGTCAAAGCCACCGATTTCAATTGCGGCGTCGGTAGCCTGAATCAGGCCATTGTTGACGAACTGGGCAGACGAAGTGGTAAAGCTGACGCCGTCCAGCTCAACGCCAACCGCATCGTCACCCGTTGCGATGATGCGGCCATTGTTTTCAATGCCGCCGATGTCGACAAGATCGGTGTAGCCGAAGTATTCATTGGAAGTGGCATCCAGAGCAGTGGCGCCCTCGCCGCTGACCTGAATCAAGCCATTGTTGATCAGCTTGCCGTCAATCTCGCCGCCTTCGAGCAAGATACCCTTGGCGTTCTTGCCGTTCGCCAGAATCTGGCCCGTGCTGGCGTTGATCAGATTGCCGTGCAATTGCGACTCACCGGAGAATTCCAGCGCACGGATACCGTCACCTTCGAACTCGTCGCCGTTAACGCTCAAGGTGCCTTCGTTGACCAGGTTGCCGTGGATGATAGCCGGGTCAACCAGCATTGCCGACACACCACCACCACTCACCGCAATGCTGCCCTTGTTCACCAGGTTACCGAAGATTTCGGTCGCCGGGCCGAACGACGAAGGGTCTTCGTCCTCACCCGCCATAGACAGGTCCAGGCCATCAGCGTTAGTGCCATTGGCATTAACGTTGGCATTGATGATCAGGTCCTTGTTGAAGGTAACGCTGTTGAACTCGATGGCGTCCAGGTCGCTGTTGGTCGTAGCGAACGCGCCATTGACTTCAACGTGGTCCGCATAAGAGACGTTTTCGATCTGCACGCCCGCGTTGGTCAAAGGCAGGGTTTCAGCGTAAACGGGATGTGCTGCTGCGGTGATAGCAAGCGCGATAAGGGTTTTTTGTAGGTTAACGACAGCCACTTTTTCTTCCTTTGAAATCGAGGTGAGAACGCGTCCTTGCGTGGCTTCGTCTAGGAGTGATGTCAAATTGCCACGCTGGAGGCGCGGCGAGTATAAATACTCTTGTTTGTCAGAGGTATATATTTCTGGCGCCAGTGCAATGGCAGCTAGCGCCTATCGTGCTTTGGCTAGCGCGGTTAACTGGACAACACCGTCACCTTGGCCCGCGCTGCATGCAGTTTCTTTCATCGCCTCGGTTACTAGCAGCCACGCCCTCCTTCACCTCTGCCAAATAAAAAAAGGCTCTTCACGGAATCCCGAGGGCTATGATTCTTGGGTTGGGTTGGGTTGGGTTGGGTTGGGTTGGGTCTGGTTGCTGGGGCTGCGAGTTTATCCATTCGCTGTGGCGCCGCTTCTGGCCCCTTCCGCCTTTACGGCGGCCTACTTTTTTCTTGGAAAAAGTAGGCAAAACCGCCTGCTCCTGCATCCGGCCCTACGCTGCGCTCCGGGTCCCCTCGCTCCTGAAGTCGCAGTCCACGGCGCCTTAACTTGCGTGCATGAAGATCAAGATCAACACGTTGAAGCGGGATTTTCCCGCGATGCGATGTAACTGGCAGGTCGATATCGCGGGGCAAGCCCGCTCCCACCGGGAGATCAATTAACCCGGTGGGAGCGGGCTTGCCCCGCGATGGCATCATCCTGGCGCCGCCAGAATCTGATTTCGAAGATGCGTCAATGCAGGCGCCGCCCGTAACTTTGCGACTTCAGGAGGCTGAGTGTAGGTGTCTGGAGGGGGCTGGTGCGCAGCACCCTTCGGCCTTAGCCGAAGTTCGCGAGCCGTAGACTTGGCGAAGCAAGTCGTAGGCCGCGATGCCCCTGGAAGGCACCGTAGCGAAGGGACCCGGAGCGCAGCGTAGGGCCGTATGTAGGAGCCAGCGGCTTTGCCTACTTTCCCCAAGAGGAAAGTAGGCCGCCGTAAAGGCGGAAGGGGCCATCAGCGGCGCCGCAGGGAATGGATCCCCGCATCCGAAGCCCAGCCCAGCCCAGCCCAGCCTCAAGATCATGCTCCCCGGGATTGCGTGAAGAACCCAAAAAAGCACCCAAGGTGCTTTTTTGTCAGTGCAGTTAGCGGAATCAAACCAATGTTCTGGCCCGCGCCGCGTGCAACTTTTTATAGCTGTCGATCAACCGCAGGTGCCTGTCGAGCCCTTCCAGCTTCATGCTCGTAGGCGTTAAGCCATAGAAGCGCACGCTGCCGTCCACCGAGCCGATCACCGCGTCCATCCGCTCGTTGCCAAACATCCGGCGGAAGTTGAACACGTAGTCGTCCAGCTCCAGGTCGTCGTCGAGCTGCACTTCCAGCACCACGTTCAGGGCCTGATAGAACAGTCCACGCTCGACGGTGTTGTCGTTGAACTGCAGGAAGGTTTCCACCAGTTCCTTGGCCTCTTCGAACTGCTGCAAGGCGAGATGGGTCAGCAGCTTCAACTCCAGAATCGTCAACTGACCCCAGACCGTGTTGTCATCGAACTCGATGCCGATCAGTGTGGTGATGTCGGTGTAGTCATCCAGCTCGCTCTCTTCCAGACGCTCAACCAGCGCGCGCAGCTCGCTCTCGTCAAGGCGGTGCAGGTTGAGAATGTCTTCGCGGAAAAACAGTGCTTTGTTGGTGTTGTCCCAGATCAGGTCGTCGACCGGGTAAATTTCCGAATAGCCCGGCACGAGAATGCGGCAGGCCGTTGCGCCGAGGTGTTCGTACACCGCCATGTACGCTTCTTTGCCCATGCTTTCGAGAATGCCGAACAAGGTCGCGGCTTCTTCGGCGTTGGAGTTTTCACCCTGGCCGGAGAAGTCCCACTCAACGAATTCGAAATCGGCTTTGGCACTGAAGAAACGCCACGACACCACACCGCTGGAATCGATGAAGTGCTCAACAAAGTTGTTCGGCTCGGTCAGCGCGTGGCTTTCGAACGTCGGCTGCGGCAGGTCGTTCAGGCCTTCGAAGCTGCGGCCCTGGAGCAGTTCCGTCAGGCTGCGCTCCAGCGCCACTTCAAAGCTTGGGTGCGCGCCGAACGAGGCAAATACGCCGCCGGTACGGGGGTTCATCAAGGTGACGCACATCACCGGGAATTCTCCGCCCAGCGACGCATCCTTCACCAGCACCGGGAAGCCCTGCTCTTCCAGACCCTGAATGCCGGCGAGGATCGCCGGGTACTTGGCCAGCACCTCCTGCGGCACATCCGGCAGTGCCAGTTCACCTTCCAGAATTTCGCGTTTGACCGCGCGCTCGAAGATTTCCGACAGGCATTGCACCTGCGCTTCGGCCAGCGTGTTACCGGCGCTCATGCCGTTGCTCAGGTACAGGTTTTCGATCAGGTTGGAGGGGAAATACACCACCTCGCCGTCCGACTGGCGCACAAAAGGCAGCGAACAGATGCCACGCGCTTCATTGCCGGAGTTGGTGTCGTACAGATGCGAGCCGCGCAGCTCGCCATCGGGGTTGTAGATTTCCAGGCAGTAGCCGTCGAGGATTTCCGCCGGCAGCGCATCTTTGCGGCCAGGCTTGAACCAGCGCTCGTCCGGGTAATGCACAAACGCCGCGTTGGCGATCTCTTCGCCCCAGAACTGATCGTTGTAGAAGAAGTTGCAGTTCAGTCGTTCGATGAATTCGCCCAGCGCCGAAGCCAGCGCGCTTTCTTTGGTCGCGCCCTTGCCGTTGGTAAAACACATCGGCGACTGCGCATCGCGGATATGCAGCGACCAGACGTTGGGGACAATGTTGCGCCACGAGGCGATTTCAATCTTCATGCCCAGGCCGGCGAGAATCGCCGACATGTTGGCGATGGTCTGCTCGAGCGGCAGATCCTTGCCGACGATATAGGTGCTGGCGTCGGACGCCGGGTCCAGCATCAGCAATGCCTGGGCATTGGCGTCGAGGTTGTCGACTTCCTCGATCACAAACTCAGGCCCGGTCTGCACCACCTTCTTCACCGTACAACGGTCGATGGAACGCAGGATGCCCTGGCGATCCTTGGCGGAGATATCGGCTGGCAGCTCGACCTGGATCTTGAAGATCTGGTTGTAACGGTTTTCCGGATCAACAATATTGTTTTGCGACAGGCGAATATTATCGGTGGGAATATCGCGCGTTTGGCAGTACAACTTCACAAAGTAAGCCGCACACAACGCCGACGACGCCAGAAAATAATCGAACGGACCCGGTGCCGAACCATCGCCTTTATAGCGGATAGGCTGATCGGCGACCACGGTGAAGTCATCAAACTTGGCTTCAAGCCGAAGGTTGTCGAGAAAGTTGACCTTGATTTCCATGCGGGAACACCATAATAACGTGCAAAACGATTTGGCCGCCATTATCCGGTTTTTCAGGCGAAAGTCTTGTGCTTTCAGCAATGGCCGCTGACCGGTTCCAGATCGCCGCAGTACCGCCAGCACTGCTGCTGGCGGCAGATCCACGCCAAAGCCTTTGTTCAGGCGGGTTTCAGGCAGTGGGCATTCAGAGCAATGCGCAGGTACGCCTTGCGTCAGGTGTAAACGCAACAGCTGCCAGCTGATGCGAATATTCAGCTAGCGATTACGATCGGTATGATCGACAGGGTGAATGCATTAGTTGAGTAATTTTGCACTTGCAATCTTTTACTCAACTCAAAGAAATACCAAACTAAAAATAAAACTAGTAACTTTAAACTTCACGATGACAGCGCCAGAGTAGATAGAATCAGGCAGGCTGTCCGCGACCGTGACCAGCGGATGCTATGACCACGGCATTTGACGCAAGTCAAAACGTCGGGCGTGGTTCGCGAGAGGATGGCTGCAAGCAGGGAACGGATCGATAACAGGCCAACGCCTAAGATTCATGTGCACAGCATTGCATAAGGAAACTCATATGACCTCGTTGAACCACGTACTGGTTGCCACCGACCTGTCCACCTCTGCCCGCAACGCGGCACAGCGGGCCGCACTGTTGAGCAAGGAGCAGCATGCATCGCTGGATCTGCTCTACGTTGCCAATCCAGCCCCCTTCGAGCGGCTCAAGCAGGTCGTGGTGCCTGATGAAGACTTGTTGAATCGCGTGCTTGGGAGTGCAAGAGAAAAAATTAACGAACTGGCAGAAGCGCTGTTCCAGCGCTACGACATCGGCGCTGGCGTACAGGTTGCGTCCGGTTCGGTTGTCAGCGAAATCACCCGGGTGGTGCAGGACAAGCACAGCAACCTGTTGGTCTGCGGGGCGAAGGGCCAAAGCCTGGCCCGTCGCCTGCTGCTCGGCTCTACCGTGCAAAGAATGCTGAGCCGCATGCTCTGCCCTTTGCTAGTGGTCAAGCACGCACCTCGCGATGCGTACCGTACCTTGCTCGTCCCGGTTGATTTTTCGCCTGCATCGCTGCGTTCCATCGAACTGGCAAAGGCTGTTGCGCCGCAGGCCGAGATCATCCTCCTGCACGTGTACGAAGCCCCCTTCGAGGGCAGCATGCGCTTCGCCCACATTGACCAGGAGACCCTCAATCACTACCGCAATGTCATCAAGAAAGACGCCGTGCAACAACTCGCGGCATTGAGCGAAGCCGCCGGGCTGAGCAATGCCCGGCAAATCGTGGTGCACGGTGACGCCGCCTGGCGGATCGTTGAGCAGGAGCAGGAGCTGGATTGCGACCTGATCGTGATCGGCAAGCAGGGTGAAAGCGCTCTGGAGGAACTGTTGATCGGCAGCGTTACCAAGCATGTGCTCAACGAATCCCAGTGTGATGTGCTGGTGTCGCTGTAGGCTGCGAGTAGTGTCGAGCGTTTGAATCCGCACACTCAGCCAGCCCGGTGTTTAACACTGGGCTGGCTTAAACACGAGCACAAACGTATCGTCGCGCGCCACTCACTCACAAAAGGAATTTGACTCGTGTCAGAGCACCGCATTCGCGCCCTCGCCCTGTGCGTCTTTCATCACCAGGGAAAGATTCTGGTTAACCAGTTTTACGACGCTGAATCTGATCAGACCCTGTTTCGCCCCATCGGCGGTGGCATCGATTTCGGCGAGCGCAGCGTCGATGCTATTGCCAGAGAAGTGCAGGAAGAACTGAACCAGTCGATCAGCGATGTGCGTCTGCTCGGCACTCTGGAGAGCATCTTCACCTATGCCGGTAAACCGGCGCACGAGATTGTCCAGGTCTATGACGCTAAATTCAGCGACATGAGCCTTTACCAACAATCCTGCTTGATAGGTCACGAAAGCGATGGCGCAGCGTTCAAGGCCACATGGCGTGATAGTTCAAGCTTCACCGATACATCACCGCTGGTTCCGGAAGGACTGCACGATCTGCTCAGGGCAGTTTCGCTGTTGGCGTGAGGTGAGATCCCGGTGGGAGCGGGCTTGTCCCGCGATGCGATGTGGCTAATAGCCTGCAATCGCGGGGCAAGCCCGCTCCCACCGAGAAGGCGCATTACGGCTAGTAGCCGGTCATTTCCAGATAGCCCCTGCCGCCCACACTGCCGCTGATACGCACCGGGCCTTCCCAATAAGGGAAGCTGGTGTGCATCCAGGCTTTCGGCTCCAGCGCCTCAACCTGCACATCGACCCCCTGACTCGGCACCTGTACCCGCCATCGGGTGGGCATCTGAACGTCGTTATCCTGCTTTGACCAAGCCAGGGCCTGAAGCTGGATCTGTTCGCCTTGCAGCGCCTGGGTCTGCCCTTGTGCGCTGATCCAGGTGCCGGCGCGATAGGGCGTGCCCGTAGCCTCACGCACGCGAAACAGCATCAGTTTCGCGCCGCTGTCCAGGTGCAGGGAAAACCAGTCCCACCCCGATTGTCCGGCCGCCAGCGGCTGGCTGCTCCATTCCCGATCAAGCCAGGCGTTGCCGGTGACCGCGATGCGCTGGCCTTCGCGCTCGACTTCGCCACTGACCTGGTAGAACGGCTGGCTGTAGTAGTAAGACGCCTGACCCTTGCCGGATTTTTCGCTGTAGCCCTGTGCGCCATGCAACACCAGCGGCCCCGTGCTCAGCAGGTTCAAGCGGTAAGCAAAGCCTGCGCCGCGGGCGACCATCTGCAATTGCCCGATGTCATCACTGCCCTGCAGCGACCAGTCATTTATCCAGGCCCGGAACGGCTGGCTTGCAACCCCCGCCTGGCCGATGCCGCCGCGCGCCAGGGTTTCGCTGGACTGATGGCCGCCAGGGCCGGTCAGCGCCGCATGGCCCATCCACAGGTTGGGGCTGCTCCAGTCGGCAGTTTCCGCGCCGGTGCGCAGGGCCGAGCGGAACAAGGTCCACTGTGCCCCCCACTCACGCCCCTGAGCGTCCTTGAGATTGGCGGTGACGTACCACCACTCGATGCGAAAGCCATTGTGCGCAGCGTGATCGCGAGGAAACTCCAGCACATGGTTGCGCGTCACCTGCCTGAAGGCGTCCGCCTCCTGACCCAAGCCGGCAAAACTTTTGTCTGCTGGTTCAGGCTGATCGCAACCGCTCAGCAGCAACAAGACAATCAATCCCCAGGCTTCAGGCTTCATCGGCAAACTGCCTCAATAACTCGCCCGGCTGACGCCGTGCCAATTGCCATAGCGGCCAGGCGCTGGCCAGCAGACTGGTCAACAGTCCTAGCATGGCCAGTTGCAGCAGTTGCCCGGGAAACACATGCAGCGGCAAGCGCCAGCCAAACGCCTGGACGTTGACCACCGCCACCAGACACCAGGCGAGCAGCAAGCCCAGGGGTATCGCCAGCAGCACGGTGAAGCAGCTCAACATCAGGGTTTGACCGAGCGACAGCCACACCAGTTGCCCGCGCTGTACACCCAGCGCCCAGAGCGGCGCCAGTTGGCCGAGGCGGCTCTGACTCAGGCTCAGCAGACTGATGAACAGCGCGATGCCAGCGACACCGAGGGTCAGGCTGTTGAGCGCGGACGTGGCGGCAAAGGTGCGACTGAAGACCTCAGTCGACCAGCGCTTCAAGGTGGCTTGCTCGACCACGCGACTGTCGTCCAGGACAAAGCGTTGTTGCAGCTCGGCCTTGAGCGCCGGGACACGCTCGGCAACCAGGTTCAGGCTGATATTGCTCAGGCTCGCCTCAGGCCGATGCCTGCGCAGCCAGTCGGCGTTGACCAGCAGATGGCCTTTGGGATTGCCATAGTCAGCGTAGATGCCGACCACGGTCATGGCTTGCGCAGGCTCCACCGGCAGTTGAAGACTGTCGCCCAACTGCACGCGCAAACGCCGCGCCAACTGTTCACTGAGCATGACGGCGCGACCGCTCGCCAGTTGCTCCCAGGCCTGCGCGCTGTGCTCCAGCAACGGCCAGCGTGTGCGATAGCCGGGGTGATCGATGATGCCCTGGACTTGTACCGGCCACTCCTGCAGGCGTTGCTCAAGGCGCCAGCTGGGCAGCACCGCGCTGATTCCCGGCTGTTCGCCGAGCCATTCGCTGATCTGCGCAGCCTGCGCGTTATCCCGGGGGGTGACATAGAGATCGGCTGCCAGGCGCTGATCGAGCCAGCCGGTAAATGTCTTGCGAAAGCCCTCGGTCATGCTGCCCACGCCGACACTGGCAGCCAGCGCCAGCAGCAAGGCCATCAGCGCCAGACTCAATGCGGGCAATTGCTGGCGGCTGTCGGCGATGAACCACTGCGCCAATGGCCGCCGACAGAAGCGTGCCAGCCAGGCTAACGCGCCATCGAGCAACATCGGCAACAGCAGCGCTGCGGCCAACAACAGCGCCGCAAGCAAGATGAATGCACTGGGCAGGCTGGCCCCGTAGTGCCAACAGCCGAGCGCCACCAGTAGCAACAGCCCTGCTGCAATGGCCTGACGTCGCAGCCACGGGCCCTGGGCCAACCGCCAGGCCTGAGGTTGCGCCAGCACCAGCAGTGGCAGGCGGGCTGCGCGCAAAACACTGCTCAACCCGGCGATCAGCGCGCCGCACACACTCACCAGCACTCCGGCCAACCACCACCAGGCCGGCAGACTCAGTTGCCCGGCGACCTGGGCACCATATAAACCGCGCAAGCTGGCAGCGAAATCGGGCAACAGCAAGGCGGCCAGCACATAGCCGCTGGCGACCCCGGCCAAACCGCCGAGCACCGCGAATACACCCAGCTCCAGCGTCAGGCCGATCAACACCAAGTTCAAGCTGATGCCGCAGGCACGCAGGGTGCGAATCAGGCCACGACGCTGTTCGAGGGCCAGACCAATGGCGGCGTGAGCGATAAACAGCCCGACGACAAAGGCCAGCAGGCCGAGCGCGGTGAGATTGAGGTGAAAGCTCTCGGTCAGGCGTTGCAAGCCGCCATCGTCGCCGGCTTGTTGCAGCTTGAGGCGGGCAGCAATAGTTGCAGGCAATGGCACCTTGTCATTCGCCAGCAGCAACCGCGATAGCTGCCCCGGTACTTGCAGCAGGGTCTGGGCATGGCCGATGTCGACGATGATCACGCCTGGTGCCAACTGCGGCTTGAGGACGAAAGGTGGCAACATCTGCCCATCACTGCTGAGCGCTTGATCCGCCGCTTGCATACCCAATTGCTGCAACGTGTCCGGGCCAACCCAGGCTTGCCCCGGAGTGCCGATGAACGCCTGCAGGTCGAAGTCTTGCATTGGGGTGCCGGCGACGCTCGCTGCCGCTGGCAGGCTCAACGGTTCGATGCCGATCAGGCGCACCGTCAGCGGCCGCTCACCGGCAAAGCGCACGCGCCCTTCCACTACCGGGGATACCGACCAGCCCAGCTGGCGCAGTTGCAGGTACAGCGCCTGCTCGAATCGCTCTGCATCGCGGGCCACCAGTTGTGCTTGCACAGGGCCCGTCAACAGCGCACTGGCACGGGCGTAGTCATTGCGTGCCTGGCTGTTCAAGGCCTGGACGCCGGTCCACAGTGCGGTGGCCAGCCACAATCCGGTAAACAGGCTGAAGCACTGCAAACGATGGCGCCACCAATGGCTCAGCAGCGCCTGCAAGGTCATCAGCAAGGCGTTCATCAGGCCGTCTCGACCTGCACCCGGCCGGCATGCAGGAAGCAACGTTGCTGCAGGCGCGCAGCCAGGCGCTGGCTGTGGGTCACCATCAACACGCTGCTGCCGGCCTCGGAGACCAGTTGCAGCAGCAGACTCAGCACTTGATCGCTACTGGCCTCGTCGAGGCTGCCGGTGGGCTCATCGGCCAGCAGCAACGCAGGTCGCCCCGCCAGCGCCCGGCCAATGGCGACGCGCTGCTGCTGGCCGCCGGACAGTTGCTCCGGGTAGCGCTGCAACACCGCCGTCAGCCCCAGGCGCTCGCAGAGATAGTCCAGCCATTGCTGATCGAAGCGCCCGGCCAGCCTGGCCTGAAACGCCAGGTTGGCTGCCACATCCAGGCTGCTGATCAGGTTGTACTGCTGGAACACCAGACCGATGCCTTCCCGGCGCCAGCGCGCCAGGCCAGACTCCGAACGCGCGTCGAGGGGTTCGGCGTCGATCAGGATGCGCCCGCTGTCAGCGCGGTCGAGTCCTGCGAGCAGGTGCAGCAAAGTACTTTTACCGCTGCCCGACTCGCCCATCAACGCCAGGCTGCTGCCCCGCGCCAGACGCAAGTCGACGCCCTGCAGCACCGGCAGCGTGCCCTGGGCGGTGGTGAACGACTTGTGTAACTGTTCGACGACCAGCATCAACGGCTATCCGAAAGCTCCAAGCAATAGGAATAGCAGTGTTCTCAGGCTTTGCCCATTGATAACCCGACTACGCACCTTGCCTGCGCATGGTAAGAATGGCGGCGCCGAAGAAGATGAACGTCGAGCCTACCGCCCTGCTCACCCACAGCGAAAACCGCGGCCGAGTCAGTACGCCTTTGGCCCGGGAAGCCAGCCCTGCGTAAAGCGTCAGGGACGTCAGCGACAAGCCCATGAAGATCGACGTGAGCAGCAGAAACTGCGGCAGCAATGCAGCGCTCTGATCAATGAACTGTGGGAACAGTGCCGAGAAGAACATCGTCGCCTTGGGGTTGGTAGCTGCAGTCAGGAAGGCCGATTTGAACAGCTTCAGGCGCGATGGTTTGCTGACTTTCTGGGTGCCCGGAGCATCGGCCACAAGCATCGGCGTTTTCCTGAACAACTGCTTGGCTCCCAGATAAAACAGGTAGCCGGCCCCGGCAATTTTCACCACGTTGAACATCCACTCGGAACTGGCGAGCAAAGCACCCAGGCCCAGCATTGCCGCTGCCGACAGGCAGAACAGTCCGCACGCATTGCCCAACGAAGACCACAATGCAGAACGCGGACCATAGGCCAGGCTGTTGTTGATCGCCATCAACGTGGCAGGACCTGGGCTGGCGATGGCAATTGCTGCAACCAGCACATAAGCAAGTATCGAGTGAGCATCCATTTTTCAGACTCGAGGGTGGGGAGGTGGTGCATGGTACATGGGACAAGCGGGAGCATGGCTGCTTTGTTTATTCCGGCAAGATCCACAGCCCTGCTGAAAGAGCCACTCTATTGCGCCCCAATACTCCCGCTATTAGCCCTCGCTCTTCGCCAGGTCTAGCCTATATTTATCGCTGCACTGATCCGGCCGGATGGCTTCTGGGAAGGCGGTAACAAAGCGGCTACAGCTGCCCTTCCCGCAGTGATTCATCTTTCCGATAACGAGATTGCCGCTACGCTGAACTGTCCGTGATGGCCATCACCGATTCGTTGATCGAACCGCTGGCCTTGAACCTATGTCATTGATTTCACTCATCTCTACTCGGTTGATAGAACGGGTCGGATTGTGGGGTGAGTCCATCCAGAGGTGAAACAGTCATGTCAAACGAGTCAAAATGCCCGTTCAATCCTGCCGCTGGCGGGGGTACCAACAACCGCGATTGGTGGCCCGACCAGCTGAACCTGAAAATCCTGCACCAGCACTCGTGCCTCTCCGACCCGATGGACGAGGATTTCGATTACGCCAAGGCCTACAAGAGCCTGGATTTTGCCGCCCTCAAGCAAGACCTGCGGGCACTGATGACCGACTCCCAGGACTGGTGGCCCGCCGACTTCGGCCACTATGGCCCGCTGTTCATCCGCATGGCCTGGCACAGCGCCGGCACCTATCGCATCGGTGATGGTCGTGGTGGTGCCGGTTCCGGCCAGCAGCGCTTCGCCCCGCTCAACAGCTGGCCCGACAACGTCAGCCTGGACAAGGCCCGGCGCCTGCTCTGGCCGATCAAACAGAAGTACGGCAAGAACATCTCCTGGGCCGACCTGATCGTGCTGACCGGCAACGTCGCCCTGGAATCCATGGGCTTCAAGACCTTCGGCTTCTCCGGCGGCCGCGCCGATGTCTGGGAGCCGGATGAAGCGGTGAACTGGGGTGCCGAGACCGTCTGGCTGGGGGGCGATATCCGCTATGGCAAGGAAGCGGGCCGTGCTGCCCCTTCAGAGCGCAACCTCGATAACCCGCTGGCCGCAGTGCAGATGGGCCTGATCTACGTAAACCCCGAAGGCCCCGAAGGCAATCCCGACCCGGTCGCTTCCGCCAAGGACATCCGCGACACCTTCGGCCGCATGGCCATGAACGATGAAGAAACCGTGGCGCTGATCGCCGGTGGTCACGCCTTCGGCAAGACCCACGGTGCCGGCCCGGCCGACAACGTCGGCCCTGAACCCGAGGCCGCCGGCCTTGAAGAACAGGGCCTGGGCTGGCGCAACAAATTCGGCAGCGGCATAGGCGCTGATGCCATCACCAGCGGCCTGGAAGTGACCTGGACTTCGACCCCCACGAAATGGAGCAACGAGTACCTGGAAAACCTCTTCGGCTTCGACTGGGAGCTGACCAAGAGCCCGGCCGGCGCCCACCAGTGGCGGCCCAAAGGCGGCGCGGGTGCAGACCGCATCCCTCACGCTTTCGACCCGGCGAAAAAACAGGAACCGCGGATGCTGACCTCGGACCTGGCGCTGCGCTTCGACCCGATCTACGAGCCGATCGCCCGCCGTTTCAAGGAAAACCCCGAGCAACTGGCCGACGCCTTCGCCCGCGCCTGGTACAAACTCATTCATCGCGACATGGGCCCGCTGTCACGCTACCTCGGCCCGGAAATGCCCGGTGAAGAACTGCTCTGGCAAGACCCGATCCCGGCAGTCGACCACGCCCTGGTCAACGACGCCGACGTCGCCGCGCTCAAGGCCAAGGTACTGGCCTCGGGCCTTTCGGTGTCGCAACTGGTGTCTACCGCCTGGGCCGCCGCCTCGTGCTTCCGCGGTTCGGACAAACGCGGCGGCGCCAACGGTGGCCGTCTGCGTCTGGCGCCGCAGAAAGACTGGGAAGCCAATCAGCCGGCGCAGCTGGCCGCAGTGCTCGGCAAGCTGCAAGGCATCCAGAACGACTTCAACGCCCAGGGCGGCGGCAAGAAAATTTCCCTCGCCGACCTGATCGTTCTGGCGGGTAACGCGGGTGTGGAGCAAGCGGCGAAAAACGCTGGCCACAACCTCACCGTGCCCTTCTCCCCAGGCCGTACCGACGCCTCGCAGGAACAGACCGATGTGGAGTCTTTCGGTTTGCTGGAGCCGGTTGCCGATGGTTTTCGCAACTTCATCAAAGCCGGGGTCAAGGCCAAACCCGAAGCGCTGCTGGTCGACAAGGCGCAACTGCTGAACCTCAGCGCGCCGGAGATGACCGTGTTGATCGGCGGCCTGCGGGTGCTGGGCAACAATGTCGGGCAGAACGCACAAGGTGTGTTCACCAAACGGCCAGGAGCGTTGACCAACGACTTCTTCCAGAACCTGCTGGACATGAGCGTGGAATGGAAACCGACCTCCAGCGCCAACGACAGCTATGAAGCCCGCGACCGCAAAACCGGTGAGCTGAAGTGGACCGGTAGCCGCGTCGATCTGGTGTTCGGCTCGCATGCGCAACTGCGTGCGCTGGCTGAGGTGTACGCCAGCAACGATGGCAAGGACAAGTTCGTCAGGGACTTCATTGCAGCCTGGAGCAAAGTGATGAACCTGGACCGTTTTGACCTGGCGTAAAAGCAACGCCGCAGTCTGACACAGCCACAAAAAACGCCCCGACCTGGATGTTCAGGTCGGGGCGCTTTTAATCTGATCCGTATTTTTCTGCTTCATCTGCATCTGTAATGAAAACCCTGACACTCGGAAAATGAAGGCCCTAGCAGACACCTTTCACAGCGTGTCTGATCAGGTGGCTGGGTTATCTGCAGCGCCTGTTGCCTCTTTCCTGTTCAATTCGGAGTTCATATGGGCAAGCTTGCGCTTTTCGTCGTTGGTTTTCTGGTGCTGGCTATTGGGATTGGCGCGTTAGGGACGATTTCGCCGTTGTAAGGATTACGGTGGGAGCGGCGGTGCGACGACTCGACTTGCCCCGCGATTGCGATCTGTCAGTCACATCGTATCGCGGGGCAAGCCCGCTCCCACAGAAGCCCCACTAGGCTGTCATCTTCGCGTCATCGATCGAGTGGCAAGATCATCGCAAACGCTTTTGCGCGTTGCCTGATGAACCTGCAAGGAACACTCGATGAAAAGCGATACCTCCCTGTTTGCGGCGATTGACCTGGGGTCCAATGCGTTTCGCATGATGATCGGCCAGCCGGTCAAACGGAACCGCCAGTGGGTTATCGAAGAAGTGAGATCCTTGCGCGAGCCGGTTCGCCTGGCCGAAGGTCTGCACGATGGCGCCCTGGACGAACTGGCGCTGGACCGAGGCTGGCAAGCGCTGGCACGCTTTGGCAAAAAGCTGCGCGGCTTCGAGCCTGGACGTGTACGCGCAGTGGCCACCAGTGCTGTGCGTGAAGCCGCCAATGCCAGACTTTTCCTCAGCGACGCCCAGCGCCACCTGGGCTTTCCCATCGATGTCATCTCCGGCCAGGAAGAAGCTCAGCTGGTGTATGCCGGTGTCAGCCATCGCATCCCCGCTGCCGATACCCGACGCCTGGTGGTGGACATTGGCGGCGGCTCCACTGAGTTGATTCTGGGCCGCGGTCAACAGGCACTGCTGACCGAGAGCCTGAACATCGGCAGTAGCATCTGGAGTACGCGCTATTTCCCTGGCGGCGTGGTTCGTGCCCAGGCCCTGCTGGACGCCGAGCGCACCGCCACCTTGCAGTTCGAAAAAGTCGCCCGCCGATATCGCCACCTGGGTTGGCAGCAGGCCATCGGCTCGTCGGGTACTGCGCGAATGCTGGCCAAAGTGCTCAGGGCCAATGCCCTGAACGACTGTGGCGAAGGTGGCATCACCTACCGCGGCATGTTGCGCCTGTCGGTGCTGCTGTTGGAGGCCGGTCACGTTAACTGCACCCGTCTGGGTGGCTTGCAGCCTCATCGCCAAAGCGCATTGCCAGGCGGTCTGGCGATCATGCTGGCGGCGTTCAAGGCGTTCGGGATTACCGAGATGATGCCGTCCGAGCCTGGGCTGAGGTTTGGGGTGCTGCATGGGTTGATGCTCAAAAGCTGATGGCGGCAAACCATCAAGGAGCAGCTTTGTTGACGGCAGCCTTGTTCTTCTCTTCCACAAGCTTGTAAGCCACGTAGTACTTATAAATATTGCCGACATAATCCACGGTTTCGCGTCCGACTATTTGCGCCGTGGCATATTCGACGTTTTCAAACCAGATGTTCTGGTTCAGCCCGGGCTTCTGCGCCAGGGCGCGAAATTTGCGCAAGTTGCCGGGGCCGGCGTTATACGCAGCAAAGGTCATCAGGGTCTTGTCGGTCGGGCTCAAGGCCGGATCGTTCAGGTATTTGTCAGCCAGCAGGCGCATGTACTTGGTACCCGCTTCGATGTTCCGGTCAGCACTTTTGTCGATGCCTTCAATGCCGACGGTCGGGTCGGCGGCGGTGGTAGGCAACAGTTGCATCACCCCCACCGCGCCGCGATGGCTGCGAGCCGCTTGGTCGAGTTGCGATTCCTGAAAGCCCTGGGCCATCAGCATCAGGTGGTCGAACCCGTACTTGTCCGCATGTTTTTCAAAAATAACCACCAGTTCCTTGAACTTCTTCATCTCCTCTTCTGAGGTCGCGTTGAGTACGCGCTTGCTGTTATTGACGTACTTGTTCCTCAAGGTATTGCCGAATGCGGTGCCGACTTTGTGGGTTTTGACGAAACCGGCCAGGGTCTGTTTGAGCAGCGGATTGTTCTTGCGAACAGCCCAGGCGAACGCAGCATTGGAATGAAGGTAAAACTCGTCATGGATGTTCATATCGGTGTACAGCGGGCTCCAGGCTTTGGCGATATAGCGGTCGGCCACGGTAGCCTTGAGCAAACCGGCATTGACCATTTCCAGCAGGTCTTCGGTTTGCAAGTTTTCGTCAGCCTGTTTTATATCGACGGGCGGCAGCCCCTTTTGCTTGAACGATTCGTTGAGCGTCAGCAAATGCTCGTAGTAACTGCTGGACTTGCGCACCGTGACCTCTTCACCGCTGAGATCCTCGAGCTTGGTAAACGCCTTGCTGCCGGGCGCGGTGATCAGCGCTTCGTGTATGCCCGTGGCAAAGGGGTCGGCAAAGTCGACAGTTTTCAAACGCCCCTCGGTGACCGTCAGCCCACCGGCGGCAATGTCACCGACACCCTCGATCAGCTTGGGCATCAGCTCGCTGCGCGTGACCGGGATGAACATCACCCGCCATTTCAGTGACTTGTTCTTGTCCGGGTAGGTCTTGTCGAGCCAGGCCTGCAGGGCCTTGCCGAACTCGTAACTGATGCCCTGTTCACGGCCACGGCTGATCTCGAAAAAAGTCCGGCTGTAGGGCACCAGAATGCGTATCAGGCGCCGCTCGCGCATGTCATCAAAATCTTTGGTCCGACTCGCTGGCACCGGCAACACCAGGCTTTGCACTTCGGCTTCTTCGGCCGGGGTGAGTTCTACACTGGGCAGGTCCGGTACGGTCTGGGCCGTTGCCAGGCATGTCCAGGCCAACACAATGGTGAGCAAGCAGCGGTTGAAACCCGCAATGATGTGGTTCATACACCACCTGTCAGATACAGCGTTACTCCGACCTGTCATCCGGCCATTCATAAGTATAGGCAGCTACCAGCCGGCGCGAGCCGAACACCGCGCAGTGCCTGCATGCCCTATCCTTCTCTGCAGCCCCCAACCGCGGACACGCAAATGAGCAGCCACGAATCCACCCTCCTGCAAAGCTGGCACCACAACGCCCGCACCTGGATCGAAGCCATCCGTAGCGGCGCCATCGAAAGCCGCCTGAAGGTCACCGACCAGGCCATCCTCCTGGCCGTGCTGGGCCGCCAGCCCGAACATGTGCTCGACCTCGGCTGTGGTGAGGGCTGGCTGCTGCGTGCCCTGGCCGAACGGGGCATCAAGGCGGTCGGGGTGGATGGCGACGCAACCCTGGTCGAAGCAGCTCGGGCAGCAGGCAGTTCGCCGGTGCATCAGGCCAGTTACGAAGCGCTGGCAGCGGCCCAGGTAAACATCGGTAGCGATTACGACCTGATCTGCGCCAACTTCGCCCTGCTGCACCAGGACATCATCCCGCTGCTCGCGGCGATGAACGCCCTGCTCGTTCCTGGCGGTGCGTTGCTGATCCAGACCCTTCACCCCTGGACTGCGGCGGCGGGCGACTATCAGGATGGTTGGCGCGTGGAGACCTTTGCCGACTTCCAGGGCCAGTGGCAACCCATGCCGTGGTACATGCGCACCTTGTCCAGTTGGTTCAATGCGCTGGACATGGCCGGTTTTCGCCTGGTCGGCCTGCAGGAGCCGCAACACCCGCAAAGCCTTGTGCCGCAGTCGCTGCTGCTGGTGGCCGAGCGGCGCGACTGAAGGTAAACGGACACGAGCGTTGGCATCGGCGGCAAAAATCAGTACAGTCTCACCCGCTACATGACACGCTCACCTGAGGACGACCTCAGGCTCGAATACCGATCGGGGACGGCCCTGCACTTCCAAGGAAGCAGGCTGTGACCGATTTATCAGCACCCTCCATCTCTCCCCCTTCTCTTTTCGCGCGCGCAGCGTATTCAACACTGCCCGTCAGCGCCGTGCGCCTGTGGTTAGCCAGTTCCCCTCTGGAAATTCATACCGGGGCTGACCAATGACAGACACTGCAGCCACTATCTCGCACAACTGGGCGTTCGGCGTTTTTCTCCTGGGCGTTGTCACCCTTTGCCTGCTGATGCTGGGCGTTTCCAGATTTCTCGGCGGCAAGGCCTGGGGGCGGAGCAAGAACCAACCTTTCGAGTCGGGCATGCTGCCCGTGGGTGATGCCCGCCTTCGGCTATCGGCCAAATTCCATCTGGTTGCGATTCTCTTCGTGATCTTCGAGGCCGAGGCACTGTTCCTGTTTGCCTACGCCGTGTCGGTCAGGGAAACCGGCTGGGCCGGGTTCATCGGGGCCTTTATCTTCGCCGCCATCCTGTTGCTCGGGCTGGTCTATGAAGGCTCGATGGGCGCCCTCAATGGCGGCGTTGCGAAAAAGCGCCAGGTGAACGCCGTAGACGAAAAACATCCATCGTGTTCACGGGGAGACTGACAACATGAACACCGCACCAAGCCAAGACGTCCTGTTGAGCGACGCTATCAAAAAACCTCCACTGATTGCCCTTTCGACCTGGATGAGGCTTGCCGGCGCCTGGCTAGTGGTAGGCCTGTTCATGCTGGTAGGCGCAGAGCTGCTTGGCAGCACCTTGAACTCATTGACCTCGACCTGGGTGTTTCTGCTGCTGTTCTTTACCATCCTGATGGCGTCTTTCGGCGTGGTGCACGAAGCCGACCACCTGGCGCAACAGCTTGGCGAACCCTACGGCACACTGATTCTGACGCTGTCGATTGTGTCGATCGAAGTGATTCTTATCGCCTCGGTCCTGCTGGGACCAGGTGATTTCCCGACCATTGGCAGAGACTCGATATTTGCCGTGATGATGATCATCATGAACCTGGTCATCGGTATCTGCCTGATCGCCGGCGCTGTGCGCAATGGCGAGCAGGCGTTCAATATCCAGGGTGCCAACGCGTACATTTCGATGATCGTGCTACTCACCGCGGTCGCCTTGATACTCCCCAACTACACCTCCAGCACGGGCGAGTTCAGCGTCACCCAGGCGGTTGGCATCTCTGCGCTGACCCTTGTGCTGTACGCAGCGTTCCTGTGGATGCAGATGCGCAGCCACCGACGCTTCTTCATGCAGCCGCCAGCCGGCCAGATGAGCATCGCCCAGCCTGAAGCGCACAGCGATGCACCCGCTAGCACCGAGCAGACGCCGCTCGACAGCAAAGAGATCCTGATACGTTCGCTGGTGTTGCTCGGCTTGATACTGCCGATTGTATTGCTGGCACATTACCTGGCGGTGGTGACCGACTACGGCATCGAGGCGGTCGGCGCACCGACCGCGGTGGGCGGTGTGCTGATTGCGATCATTGTCTTCACCCCCGAATCGATTACTGCGGTGAAGGCGGCGATCAACAACGAAATGCAACGCGCGATCAACCTGTGCCTGGGGGCATTCGTTTCGACCGTCGGCCTAACGGTGCCGGCTGTGCTGGTGATCGGCATGGTCACCAACAAGCAGGTGGTGATGGGCATTTCCAATACCGAAATCCTGCTTTTCGTCGTCACCGTGGTGCTGACCATGCTGAGCTTCAACAGCCAGAAAACCTCACCGATCCAGGGCCTCATGCATCTGGTGGTATTCGCAGTGTTCGGGCTGGTGCTCTTTTACCCTTGACCGCTCCGCCAATCTGCTTGAGGCCCCGATGTTTCAGCGACTGAGCTGCTGCAGCAGCACCTCCAGCGGATGGCGCAAGGTGCGATCCGCCTGGCGCTTGACCTGACTCCGGCATGAGTATCCGGTGGCCAGCGCTTCACCCTCCTTGTCCAGCTTGCCCGCCCAGGATTGCTCGAAGATGACCTTCGAGGTTTCCTGGTTGCGCGCTTCGTGGCCGTAGGTGCCTGACATGCCGCAGCAGCCGGTCGCCTCGGTGGACAGCTTCAGGCCCAGACGGGCGAACACCTGCTCCCACTGGCGGGTACTGGCCGGAACGTTGGTCTTCTCGGTGCAGTGCGCCATCAGGCGGTAAGTGGTGGTTGCCCGGGTCGGCTGCTCGGGCAGCACATCCATCAGCCACTCCTGTGGCAGCAACACTTTCGGGCAATCGCCCAGGCCCGGCACCTTCTGGTACTCCTGGCGGTAGACCAGGGTCATGGCCGGGTCCAGGCCCACCAGCGGCACACCGCAGTCGGCCAGGGCACTGAGCTGACGCGCGTTGCGGATGGCCGCCTTGTTGAAGGCACCTAGGAACCCCTGGACGTGCAGCGGCTTGCCGTTGGCGCTGTAGGGCGCCAGGTAGATGCGGTGGCCGAGGCGGTACGCCAGATCAATGAACGCTGCCAGCACCGGGGTTTCGAAATAGCGGGTGAAGGCATCCTGGACCAGGACAATGCTGCGTTCGCGTTGGGCCGGGGTCAGTTCGCGCAGGGCCGGGATGCTGGCCATGCGCACGTTGCAACGGGTCAAGGTGGCCTGCAGGTTGTAACGGCTGATCAGCGGGCTGTCGAGCATGCCGACATGCCGCTCCAGCAGGTTGCTGACCCACTTCGAACCCATCACCGCGTTGTAAAGCCCAGGCGCATGGGCCAGGTACGGGATGCTGAATTCCAGCGAGCCAATCAGGTAGTCACGCAGCGGCCGCTGGTAGCGCCCGTGGTACAGCTCCAGGAAGCGCGAGCGGAATTCCGGCACGTTGACCTTGATCGGGCACTGGCCCGCGCAGGATTTGCAGGCCAGGCAACCGGCCATGGCGTCGTAGACTTCATGGGAGAAGTCCGCCTCGCCCTTGCTACGCGAAAGATTGTTGCGCAGACGCGCCGGCAGGCCTTTGAGCCAGTTCAGCTTGCCCTGGGCGGTGGCCAGCACATCGATGTTGGCGGCGCCCTGCAAACGCAACCACTCGCGGATCAGCGAGGCACGGCCCTTGGGCGAGTGCTGACGCTCACGGGTGGCTTTCCACGACGGGCACATGGCGTCGTTGGGATCGTAGTTGTAGCAGGCGCCGTTGCCATTGCAGTGCACGGCGCTGCCGAAGCTTTGCCACACGCGCTCGTCGATCTGCCGGTCGAAGTCGCCACGCAGCGGCGCTTCGTTAACCTTGATCAGGCCCTGAGCGCTGTCCGGCGGGGTGCAGATTTTGCCGGGGTTGAGCTGGTTGTGCGGATCGAAGGCGCCCTTGAGCGCTTGCAGCGACGGGTACAGTTCACCGAAGTACTCCGGCACGTATTCCGAGCGCAGGCCCTTGCCGTGCTCACCCCAGAGCAGGCCGCCATAGCGCAGGGTCAGCGCCGCCACCGCATCGGAAATCGGCTTGACCAACGCCGCCTGGGCCGGGTCTTTCATGTCTAGCGCCGGGCGCACATGGAGCACACCGGCATCGACGTGACCGAACATGCCGTAGGCCAGGCCATAGCCGTCGAGCAAGGCGCGGAACTCGGCGATGTAATCCGCCAGTTGCTCCGGCGGCACCGCCGTATCTTCCACGAACGGCTGCGGACGCACTTCGCCCTCGACGTTGCCAAGCAGGCCCACCGAGCGTTTACGCATGGTGTAGACCCGCGTCACCGCCTCGGCGCCTTCGGCCAGGGTGTGACCCAGGCGCTCGACACCCTGGTCGGCCTGCAGGTGGGCGACAAAGGCCTGCACCCGCGCATTCACTTCGGCCGGATCATCACCACAGAATTCCACCAGGTTGATGCCCAGGGTCGGACGCTCGGCATCGGCGGGGAAGTATTCGGCGACGCTGTGCCAGACGATGTCTTTCATCGCCAGCATCAGCACCTTGGAATCGACGGTCTCGATCGACAGCGGCTTGTGCGCCATCAGCGCATTGGCGTCGCGCAGGGCGTCCATGAAGCTGGTGTAGCGGACGTTGACCAATACCGCGTACTTGGGGATCGGCAGCACATTGAGCTTGGCTTCGACCACATAGCCCAGCGAGCCCTCGGCGCCGCACAGCACGCTATTGAGGTTGAAGCGACCCTGCTCGTCGCGCAGGTGCGCCAGGTCGTAACCGGTCAGGCAGCGGTTGAGCTTGGGGAAAATCTGCTCGATCAGCTCGGCCTGGGTTTCCTGGATCTGCCGCGCAGTGCGGTACACCTCGCCGGCACGGCCAGGTTCGGCACAGGCCTGTTCCAGTTCAGCGTCGTCCAGCGGCCGGGTGTGCAGGCGCTGACCGCCCAGCAGCACGCTGTGCAGCTCCAGCACGTGATCACGGGTTTTACCGTAGGTGCAGCTGCCCTGGCCACTGGCGTCGGTGTTGATCATGCCGCCGACGGTAGCGCGGTTGGAGGTGGAGAGCTCAGGGGCGAAAAACAGCCCGTGCGGCTTGAGCGCGGCATTGAGCTGGTCCTTGACCACACCGGCCTGGACCCGCACCCAGCGCTCCTCGACGTTGATTTCGAGGATGCTGTTCATGTGTCGCGACAGGTCGACAACGATGCCGTCGGTCAGCGACTGGCCATTGGTGCCGGTGCCGCCACCGCGCGGGGTCAGCTTGACCGCCTTGAAGCGCGGCTCGGCCATCAGCGCGGCAATGCGCGCAACGTCCTCGGCGTCCTGGGGGAATACCGCCGCCTGCGGCAGGCGCTGGTAGATCGAGTTGTCGGTTGCCAGCACGGTGCGCGTAGCGTAGTCGGCACTGAGCTGGCCACGGAAACCGGCAGCGCGCAGGGCTTCGAGAAAATCAGGGTACAGCGTGGCCGGTGCAGTGCCGGTCAGTCGGGCGATCATCGGGGGATGGCCTCATTTATGTCAGGCTAATCGAGAATACTTGCTGAAACGGTATGGTCAGTACACCGCCAGGTAGTGGATGATGCCAATGATCCCGCAGCCTTGCGCCAGGCACAAACGGATAATCCCGCAGCCTTTGATGACTTTTACGAATGAATTACCGCAACCTCACCCCGTCGATGTCCTTGCTGCTGGCATTTGAAGCCGCGGCGCGCCATGAAAGCTATACCCGCGCGGCGGTGGAACTGGCGCTGACCCAGAGCGCCGTCAGCCGTCAGGTCCAGGCTTTGGAGCAACAGTTGGGGGTGACGTTGTTCCGCCGCGAAGGCCGCACGGTCAAGCTCACCGATGTCGGACGCCTGTACCAGCGTGAAATCAGCGAGGCCCTGGGGCGTGTGCGTAGCGCCACCCTGCACGCCATCGCCCACCAGGCCGGTGGCGGCAGCCTGCGCCTGGCCACCCTGCCGACCTTCGGTTCGAAATGGTTGTTGCCACGCCTGCATGAGTTCTATCGCAGCCATCCCGACGTGCTGGTGCATATCAATTCACGGATCGAACCGGTGGACTTCGCCACCAGCGGCATCGACGCCGCCATCGTGGTCGCCACCAGCGAACTGCCGGGGCTGATCTGCCATCGCCTGCACGCCGAGGAACTGATGCTGATTCTGTCACCGACCCTGGCGGCCACCCGGCCCAGCTGGAGCCCGAAGGACATCAGCCAGCAGGTACTGCTCAGCGTCGCCAACAACGCCAATGCCTGGGGCGAATGGTTCACCCACCACGGCCTGGCACACCAGGCCATGCGCCTGGGGCCGAGCTTCGAATTGACGTCGCATTTGATCCAGGCGGTGCGCGCCGACATCGGCATCGGCCTGGTGCCACGCATCCTGATCAGCGACGAACTGGCCAGCGGCGAACTGAGCAGCCCCGCCCTGCCCTTTGCCAGTGCGCGCAGTTACTACCTGGTGTATCCGCCGCGCAACCAGGCGCTGCCAGCGCTGGAGGCATTCCGCAGCTGGCTGCTGGACAAAGCGGGAATGGAGCTGCGCGGCTGAGGACGAGCGCGACGCCGTAACGTCGCGCCCGTGGTCACTCAGTGCGGGGCGCGGGGGATGGTTTTCAGCAGGTCTTCAGGGCTGATATGGCCGACCACTTGCTGGCTGCCCGGCTGCGGCAAATCAAAGATGTGCCCCTTCATCTTGCCGATAACGTGCATCTCGCAAGGTTTGCAGTCGAACTTCAGGGTCAGCACCTCGTCGCCGTGAATCAGCTGCATCGGCGCAACCTTGGTACGCACGCCGGTGACGCCCTTGGCCTGTTTCGGGCAAAGGTTGAAGGAGAAGCGCAGGCAGTGCTTGGTGATCATCACCGGCACTTCGCCCTTCTCTTCGTGGGCCTCATAGGCCGCGTCGATCAGCTTGACGCCGTGACGGTGGTAGAAGTCGCGCGCTTTCTGGTTGTAGACGTTGGCCAGGAACGACAGGTGCGATTCCGGGTACACCGGTGGCGGATTGCTTTCTGCTTTGCGCCCGCCGCGTGGGTGCGCCTTGATACGCGCTTCAGTCAGCGCTTCGATCACTTCGCGGCGCAATGCCTTGAGCTGCGAGTTGGGGATGAAAAACGCCTGTGGCGCATCCAGTTCGATCTCAGTGGCGTGATACTGGGTGGTACCCAATTGGCCGAGCAGATCGTGCAGTTGCTCCAGCGCCTGCTCCGGCTTGTTGGCCGCACCGAACGGACCGTCCAGGCTGACGCTGGCACTGACGCCCTCTTCGCTGGTGGCAGTCAGTTGCAGACGCTCTTCACGCAGGCATGCCGTCCAGGCCAGGCCAATGCGACGCTCGGCAGAAGTTTTCTGCAGGGCTTGCTGCCAGTTGTGGTCGAGGTTACGGCTCAGCGGATGGTTCGGCCGAAGCTGGTACATCCCTTTAGGCATTTCGTTCGGTTCGACGCGATAGCGGTAGCGCTTTTCGCCGTCTTCATCGAACTCGCCCTTGGGCTCGGCGATGTTGGCGCGAAAACCCACAACTTCACGTTTGACCAGGACATTGAGGCCGTCGCCGTTGGACAGCGGCTCATGGGTGACAACCTGCATGTCACGCTTGCCGACTTTCTCCACCACGCCGACAGCCAGACCGGTAAAGGTTGGCGAGTCGAAAGCGCCGATGTCGATCTTGCGCTCGCTGACGAAGTAATCGGTGCTGCCACGGTGGAAGGTCTTGTCCGGATCGGGCACGAAGAAGTGCGCGGTGCGGCCGCTGGAAGCGCGGGCCAGGTCCGGGCGGTCTTCGAGGACCTCGTCCAGGCGCTGGCGGTAATAGGCGGTGATGTTCTTCACATAGCCCATGTCCTTGTAGCGGCCTTCGATCTTGAACGAACGCACACCGGCCTCGACCAGCGCGCGGATGTTGGCGCTCTGGTTGTTGTCCTTCATCGACAACAGGTGCTTTTCATAGGCGATCACGCCGCCTTTTTCATCCTTCAAGGTGTACGGCAGACGGCACGCCTGGGAGCAGTCGCCGCGGTTGGCGCTACGACCGGTCTGGGCGTGGGAAATGTTGCACTGACCGGAGAAGGCCACACACAGCGCACCGTGAATGAAAAACTCGATCGCCGCATCAGTCTCGTCGGCGATGGCGCGGATTTCCTTGAGGTTCAGCTCGCGAGCGAGGACCAGTTGCGAGAAACCGGCCTGATCGAGGAATTTCGCCCGCGCCAGGGTGCGGATGTCGGTCTGGGTGCTGGCGTGCAGCTCGATCGGCGGAATATCCAGCTCCATCACCCCCAGATCCTGGACGATCAGCGCATCGACACCGGCATCGTACAGCTGGTGGATCAGTTTGCGCGCCGGCTCCAGCTCGTTGTCGTGGAGGATGGTGTTGATGGTGGTGAACACCCGCGCATGGTAACGATGGGCGAACTCCACCAACTGAGCGATATCGCTCACCTCGTTACAGGCGTTGTGGCGGGCGCCGAAGCTTGGGCCACCGAGGTACACGGCGTCGGCGCCATGCAGGATGGCCTCACGGGCGATGGCCACATCGCGAGCGGGGCTGAGCAGTTCCAGGTGATGCTTGGGTAAGGACATGTTTTTTTAGTCAGGCTTGTCACGGTCAAGGCGCGCATTGTAGCGCGAAACGAGTGGTGGGAGCGGGCTTGCCCCGCGATACAATGTGACTGACAGCCCGCAATCGCGGGGCAAGCCCGCTCCCACAGCAAGCTCCACCCATGACCGGGTCAGCCCTTGGCAGCCATCGCCGTCACTTCCACACGCATGCCTTCTACCGCCAGCGAGGCCACGCCGACAGCGGCGCGCACCGGCCAGGGTTTGGCGAAGAAGCGCTGGTAAACCTCGTTGAAGGCGGCGCGGTCTGCCATGTCGGTGAGGTAGATGGTCAGGTGCAGAACCCGGTCCATCGAACTGCCCGCACGTTCCAGCGCAACTTTCAGCGCTTGCAGGGTACATTCGCTCTGCTGGGTGATATCGCCCAGCTCCAGGCTGCCATCGGCACGGGTCGGGATCTGGGTGGAAACCAGCATGCCGCCGAAACCGGCTACGTCGCTGGAGATGGATTCCGGGTCGGGGTCGGGAACGAAGGTGATGTCGTGGTTTGCCATGGCGGATTTCCTGCTGGATGGGATAAAACACTATGATGCCTGACCGGGCACAACAGTAACCGGCTGTTTTAAAAACAATTTATTTGCTCTGGCTCTTCCCAGACGGCAAAAAAGTTGATAAATTTCCGCGCATTCCTGCAACGGCAGTGAATGCTATCTCTTCAAACGGGTGCCAGACACTCGTCGCAACAGCTACAGGGGCGTCGCCAAGCGGTAAGGCAGCAGGTTTTGATCCTGCCATGCGTTGGTTCGAATCCAGCCGCCCCTGCCATTTTCTTCTTCTGATCCAAACCCATCTCACGACATCTCTGTCGTAACCACGCGCGCACTTCCAAGCACAATGCACGGTCAACTCAAGACCGGGATTGACGCTACGTAGCGCCAACCCCGCCCTCTCTATTTAATTGCCAGCAGCCAATGGCGGCGTGCGCGGCGGCACCAGGCGCTTGGACCCTGTCGATTCGAACGCCGACGCCAGACGCAACAACGACGAATCGTCATAGGCGCGCCCAGCAAAGGTCAGCCCGACCGGCATGCCGATATCCGCCATCACGCCCATCGGCACGGTGACCGTCGGCACACCCAGGTGACGAATCGCCAGGTTGCCGTTGGCCACCCAGACGCCGTTGCTCCAGGCGATATCCGCCGACATCGGGTCGACATCGGAATTGGCCGGGGCAACGTCGGCGACCGTCGGGAACAGCACGGCATCGAGCTTGAGACGATCCATCCAGTCTTCCAGATCGATCCGGCGGGTTTTCTCCAGCCCGCGCAGGCCGTCAGGCACAGTGCTGATCTGATCCCAAGGGGTAATGCCACGCTCGGCCATGCGCACGTACTCGTCCATGCCTGCAGCAAGATCGCCTTCGCGGTTTGGCAGCGTGCCCGGGTCGTGAGGGAAGATCTTCGGACCATCGACATCGACCAGACGGTTGAGTTTCGGGTCGCCGTTGGCCTGGAGGAAATCATCGAAGGCCCAGGCGGTCAGGTCCCACAACTCATGGTGGAGAAACTCTTTGGACACCAGGCCACGGTTGAACACCGTCGGCGCGCCTGGACGATCGCCTTCGCAATTGGAGACCAGCGGGAAATCCACTTCGATCACTTCGGCGCCTGCGGCTTCCAGGGCCTTACGCGCCTGTTCCCAGAGATCGATAACCGTCGGGCGGGTGTTGATACGCTGACCAGTCGGACCGCCGATACCCGGTGCTTCACTGGTGCCCGCCTCGGGGTCGGCATTGATGTACATCTTCGGGATACCCAGGCGCTTGCCTGCCAGTGCCGTGGCGTTGACCGCCAGCTCCAGGTACGAAGCCGGACGCACCGAAGCGACACTCGGAATCGGCACCCAGGGTTGCATCCGCCACAGATCGCCGCGGGCGTCAGGGTCTTCGGCGACCACCACGTCGAGCACTTCGAACAGGTCGGCCATGGTCCGGGCAAACGGCACGACCACGTCCATGGTCGGCGTCAGCGGCCAGTTGCCGCGCACCGAGATCACCCCACGCGAAGGGGTGTAAGCGCACAGGCCGTTGTTCGAAGCAGGACCACGCCCGCTCGACCAGGTTTCTTCGGCCAGGCCGAATGCCGAGAAGCTCGCGGCCGTGGCGGTACCTGCGCCATTGGAGGAGCCCGAGGCAAACGGTGCGGTGAGGTATTCAGCGTTGTACGGGCTCTCGGCCCGGCCATACACCCCGCGCTGCATGCCGCCATTGGCCATCGGCGGCATGTTGGTCTTGCCCAGGCAGATGGCGCCGGCAGCACGCAGGCGTTCGATGGTGAACGCATCGCGGTAGGCGACCAGATCGGCAAACGCCGGGCTGCCGGAAGCAGCGGTGAGCCCTTTGACCAGGTAGCTGTCTTTGGCCGTGTAAGGGATGCCATCGAGCGGCCCGAGGGTTTCGCCCCTGGCCCGGCGGGCATCAGAGGCCTCGGCCTCCTTGAGTGCTTCGGGGTTGCGCACTACCACGGCATTGAGTGCAGTGGCCGTAGCGGGACCGTCATAGGCATCGATACGGGCAAGATAGGCCTGAACCAGCTCGACCGCAGTGGTCTGGCCGGATTCGAGCGCCGCGCGCAGCTGGGCAATGGAAACTTCGGTCACTTCGATCATGCGTTTATCACCGATGGCTGAAGGTTGACGCCATGAAGGTTGTCATCACACTGAATACTGAGCACAGGCACAGCACATCTCTCAAAACGGGTTTTCATATCGGGTCTCGTTGCACGCCATTACGCGATTCCGCGCATTGGCCACCATGAAACCCTGACGCTGCCTTGAAAGCAACAGAGCAGCCAATGATCCCATGGTCTAAAATGTACTAACTTGTTAATTAGCTTGCTAAGGGTATAATTCGTCCACTCCCCCACTTCGAGTTTTTTTCGGTATGAAGCACGCACCGCGCACCTCTGGCGCCTCAATATTCATCCTGGTTGGCCTGGGGGTGATCATCGCCCTGCTCGGCCTGGCGCTGGCCGCTGGCGGCGTGAAACTGGTCAGCCTGGGTGGCTCCTGGTACTTCCTGATCGGCGGTCTGCTGATGGCTGTTTCCGGCCTGCTGGTCGCGCGCCGCAAGCCGGCAGGTGCCTGGCTGTACGCCGCGTTCCTGGTCGGCACCGCGATCTGGGCCCTGGCGGATGTCGGGCTGGTGTTCTGGCCGCTGTTCTCGCGCCTGTTCATGTTCGGCGCCATCGGCCTGGCGCTGGCGCTGGTCTACCCGATGCTGGCCCGCGCTGCGGGTAATACCCCTGGCCGCAGTGCCTATGGTGTGGCCGGCGTACTGGCCGTAGCGCTGGTCATTGCCGCTGGCAACATGTTCGTCGCCCACCCCAGCGTTGCCCCCACTGGCAATGGCCCTGGCGTAACCGCAGTTGATCCGGCCAATGCTCAGAAAGACTGGGCGCACTACGGCAACACCGAAGGCGGTAGCCGTTTCGCCGCGCTGGACCAGATCAATCGCAACAACGTCAACCAGCTAAAGGTGGCCTGGACCTATCACACCGGTGATGTGGCCTTCAGCGACGGCAACGGCGCCGAAGACCAGCTGACACCATTGCAAATCGGCAACAAGGTGTTCATCTGCACCCCGCACAACAACCTGATCGCCCTCGATGCCGACACCGGCAAAGAGCTGTGGAAGAACGCAATCAACGCCAAGTCGGCAGTCTGGCAGCGTTGCCGTGGCATGGCCTACTTCGATGCCACCGCGCCGATCGCACAACCGACCCAGGCCACCGCCTCGGCGATCATCGCCGCCAGCGTACCGGCCGGCGCCAACTGCCAGCGGCGCCTGTTGACCAACACCATCGACGCCCGCCTGATCGCCGTCGACGCCGATACCGGTGAGTTTTGCCAGGGCTTCGGCAACAACGGCCAGGTCGATCTCAAGACGGGCCTGGGCAACGTCCCGGACAGCTACTACCAACTGTCGTCGGCACCGCTGATGGCCGGCACCACCGTGGTCGTCGGCGGGCGTATTGCCGACAACGTCCAGACTGATATGCCAGGCGGCGTGATCCGTGGTTTCGACGTTATCAGCGGGCAAATGCGCTGGGCCTTCGACCCGGGCAACCCCGAGGACAGGAACGCCCCGAGCGGCGACAGCACCTACGTACGCAGCACCCCCAACAGCTGGGCGCCGATGTCCTATGACCCGGCGATGAACACCCTGTTCCTGCCAATGGGCAGCTCTTCCACCGTCATCTATGGTGTCGAGCGCACTGAGCTGAACCACAAGTACGGCGCTTCAGTGCTGGCCCTGGACGCCAGCAGCGGTGAAGAGAAATGGGTATACCAGACTGTACACAACGACCTCTGGGACTTCGACCTGCCGATGCAGCCGAGCCTGATCGACTTTACCAAGGCCGACGGTCTGTCTGTTCCGGCACTGGTCATCGGCACCAAGGCCGGGCAGATTTTCGTCCTCGACCGCGCCACCGGTAAACCGCTGACCCAGGTCGAAGAAGTCGCGGTCAAAGCGGGCAACATTCCCAACGAACCCTACTCGCCGACCCAGCCAAAATCGGTGGGCATGCCACAGATCGGCGCCCAGCAACTGACCGAGTCGGACATGTGGGGCGCCACGCCGTACGACCAGCTGCTGTGCCGCATCGACTTCAAGAAAATGCGCTATGACGGGCTCTACACGGCGCCCGGCACGGATCTGTCGCT